>NZ_JBFAIV010000018.1:0-195316 GCF_040654875.1 Streptomyces sp. NPDC050610
CCCGCTTCCTCGTTTGGGTTCTGTTTTTTCTCATTGGTATAATTCATAACCTCCCCCCCGGGGGCGGGGGGTTGGGGGGGGGGCCCCCCCCGCCCCCCCCCCCCCCACCGCCCCTGTCCGCTATCCGGAGTTGGTCATTTCTTTACCGTGCATCGGAGGGCGTACCTGCCGATTCCCTCCCGATGCGCACGCGAGTTCGATAAAACTGTGATCAGTCGGTCGCGATCTCCGGCGACCGGCACCACGGCCAGAGGAGTTTCGCGTGCGCACTTCTTCTCGCAATTCCCGTACCGACCGTCACAGATACCGCCGCACCGCCGTCGCCACCGGCGCGGCGACCGTCGCGGCGGCCCTGCTCGCCACCGCGTTCACCACCGGTTCCGCCGAGGCCGCCAACACCGCGGACGCCTCCGCCGCCCATCTGGGCCTCGGCGCCAAGGAGAAGCTCATAGCCCGGGACGTCGTCAAGGACCCCGACGGCGCCGTCCACACCCGGTACGAGCGCACGTACGCCGGGCTGCCGGTCCTCGGCGGCGACCTCGTCGTCCACCAGGCCGGGGACGGCAAGGTCGAGGACGTCACCAAGGCCACCGACGCCGCCATCACGGTGCCGACCACCGCCCCGAAGCAGTCCGCGGACACCGCGCGCAAGGCGGCGCTGGCCGCCGCCCGCACGATGAAGGGCCTGAAGGCGGGCGCGGCCCCGACGGTGAACACCGCGCCGCGCAAGGTGATCTGGGCCGCCGAGGGGAAGCCGGTCCTCGCGTTCGAGACCGTGCTCGGCGGCTTCCAGGACGACGGGACGCCCAGCAAGCTGCACGTCGTCACGGACGCGGCCACCGGCAAGAAGCTGTACGAGTACCAGGCCGTCGAGACCGGCACCGGAACCGGCCAGTACAGCGGCAAGGTCCCGGTCGGCTCGGTCAAGAGCGGCAAGTCCTACCTCATGAAGGACAACGCCCGCGGCGGCCACCAGACGTTCAACCTCCAGGGCAACGAGAGCGGCAAGGGCAAGACGTTCCTCGACGCCGACGACGTCTGGGGGAACGGAAAGCCGACGATCCAGCAGACCGCCGCCGTCGACGCGCAGTACGGGGCCGCCGCCACCTGGGACTTCTACAAGAAGGTGCTGGGCCGCAACGGCATCAAGAACAACGGCAAGGCGGCCTACTCCCGCGTCCACTTCGGCAAGAGCTACGTCAACGCCTTCTGGGACGACGACTGCTTCTGCATGACCTACGGCGACGGCGAGGGCGACAAGAAGCCCCTGACCTCCCTGGACGTCGCGGGCCACGAGATGAGCCACGGCGTCACCTCGGCCACCGCCAACCTGGAGTACAGCGGCGAGTCCGGCGGCCTCAACGAGGCCACCTCCGACGTCTTCGGCACCGCCGTCGAGTTCTACGCCAAGAACCCCAAGGAGCCCGGCGACTACCTCATCGGCAAGCAGATCGACATCAACGGCGACGGCACCCCGCTGCGCTACATGGACAAGCCCAGCAAGGACGGCCTCTCGCCCGACTACTGGTCCGCGGGCCTGGGCGACCTCGATGTGCACTACTCCTCCGGCGTCGCCAACCACTTCTTCTTCCTGCTGGCGGAGGGCAGCGGCCCGCGGACGATCGACGGCGTGAAGTACGACAGCCCGACCCAGGACGGCAAGAAGGTCACCGGCATCGGCCGGGACAAGGCCGTCAAGATCTGGTACAAGGCGCTCACCACCTATATGACCTCCACCACCGACTACAAGGCCGCCCGGGTCGCGACGCTCAAGGCGGCGGGCGCGCTCTACGGGCAGAAGAGCGCGGAGTACAAGGCGGTCGGGGCCGCCTGGACGGGCGTCAACGTCAAGTGACGAACATCAACATCAAATGACGAACGCCAACGTCACATGACGAACGGCCGGGACGGACGGCCGGAAGGGACGACCGACGTAAAGTAACGACCCGACCGACCGATTTCGATGTACGGGGGAATACCGTGATCCGAGTTCTGCTGGCGGATGACGAGGCGATGATCCGCGCGGGCGTACGCGCCGTACTGTCCGCCTCCCCCGACATCGAAGTCGTCGCCGAGGCGGCGGACGGCCGCGAGGCCGTGGACCTGACGCTCAAGCACCGCCCGGACGTCACGCTCCTCGACATCCGGATGCCCCGCCTCGACGGGCTCCAGGCCGCGGCCGAACTCCGGCGCACCGCGCCGGACTCGGCCGTGGTCATGCTCACCACGTTCTCCGAGGACGAATACATCACCCAGGCGCTGAGCAGCGGAGTCAGCGGCTTCCTGCTCAAGTCCGGCGACCCCCGCGAACTGATCGCGGGGGTGCAGGCCGTGGCGGGCGGCGCCGCGTTCCTTTCCCCGCGCATCGCCCAGCGCGTCATCGCCCGCCTCAGCGACGGCCAGCTGTCCAAGGCGGCGACGGCCCGCGGCCGCGTCGAGGAGCTGACCACCCGCGAACGCGAGGTGCTGGCCCTGCTCGGCGGCGGCCTGTCGAACGCGGAGATCGCGGCGCGGCTGTACCTGGTGGAGGGCACGGTCAAGGCGTATGTGAGCGCCATCCTGTCGCGGCTCTCGCTGAAGAACCGGGTGCAGGCGGCGATCCTGGCGTACGAGGCGGGGCTGGTGGAGTAGGGCGCTGCGCGCGGGGGCTCCGTTGCGCGGGCGAGTGCTGTGCGAGGTCATGACGGTGGCTCGCCCTCCCTCCCGGAGTCGGTCCATGGCTCGCCCTCCCTCCTGGAGTCGGTCCCTGCTCGTATCAGCCAGCTTCCGCCGGTCCGGGGGAAAGCGGGCGGAACCGGCCGTTGCCAAGGCATATTTGGCAGCGGGGGCCGGTACGGGCGTCGGGGGGCTGGACGATGACGTCAGACGAGCGGTTCGGCGACGCGCTGCGCAGCAGGCGGGAGGCCGCGAATCTCTCACTCAGCGGCCTCGCCGCGCTGACCCACTACAGCAAGGGGTATCTCAGCCGGGTGGAGAACGGCCGCCGGCCGGCCGTACGCGAGCTGGCGCTCCGCTGCGATGTGGCGCTGGACGCGGAGGGCGAGTTGATCGCCCTGGCGCCGCCGCCGCCCGACCCCGCGCCCCGTTCCGTAACGGGCGATACGCCCCTGGCACACCCGGCCCAACCCGCGCAGCGGCAGCCGGGGCTGGCCGAGGCGGGCCGGCCGCCGGAGTACGGGGCGGAGTTCGACCGCCTCATCCGCAGCGGCGACGCCCGGTACCTGGCCGGGGAGATGCAGGAGGCCGGCCGCTGGTACCTGGCGGCGCACGGGACGGCGGCGGGCGACGCGCGGGCCCAGGCGTACGCCGTCGTGCGCTACGCCCGCCGCTGGTCGGACCCGGGCCAGGTGGACCGGGAACTGCTGCATCTGCTCCGCGCCGGCCTGGCCGCACTGGACGGCGACGAGAGCCCGGCAGCCGACGGGCTGCGGCTCCAGCTCAGCGCGCATCTGGCCAAGAAGCTGTCGATGGCGGTCGGCGAGGACACGGCGGTGCCGTGGGCCGGTCCGGAGCGGGGCGCCCAGCAGGCCGGCCGTACGCTGCGGGAACTGCGCGGCCTGCCGCCCGGCCGGCGGCTCAGCCTCAGCGCGGAGGCGCGCTGCGAGGTGCTGACTGAGTGTCGCTGGGGGCTGTACGACTTCGCTCCGGCGAGCGATCTGCTGGCCGTATCGGAGGAGCTCCAGGACGCGGCGACGCGGGCGCGTTCGGCGCACTTCCACGGCGAGGCGCTGGTGGCGCTGGCCATCGACCAGCTCCGGGTCGGCCGCGTCAACAGCGCCTTCGCCACGGTGGAACGGCACCGCGCGCACGCCGCGCGCCGCCGCAGCGCGCTGACCACGTGGCAGCAGTCCACCCTGGACACGCTGCTGGACCTGTGGCGCGGCCGGTTCAAGGAAGCCGCGGACTGGATCTTCGGCGAGTCCCGCGCCATCGTCGAACGGCTGGAGGCCGATCTGGCGGTGCCCGCCGACACCCTCCGCCGGACCCGGCTGGGCCAGGCGTACTGGCTGCTGCGCGAACAGGGCCGGACGGCGGAGCTGTTCGACTCCGGAATGACCGACGGCGTGGAGCGCCATGGCTACTTCCCGGTGTGGCGGGCCGGCCTGATCCTGGCCCTGTGCGAGACGGCCCGCTACGACCGGGCGCTGGACCACCTGGCGGCGTTCGCGCAGGACACGAGGGGGTTCACGGTGCTGCCTCCGCACGGCTGGTCGGTACCGACGACGGCGCTGCTGGCGGAGGCGTACGCGAGCCTGGAAAGGGCGGGCCAGTACGACCCGCAACTACGCTCCGGCGCCTTGCAGTTGATGGACCTCCTCGCCGCCCACGCGTCGGAACTCGTCCTGGCGGGCCGGCCGACGGTGCTCCTGGGCCCGGCCGCCCGCGCGAGCGGCCTGCTGTCCCTGACCGACGACGACCCCGCCCAGGCCCTCCACCACTTCTGGCACGCGACCCGCCTGGCCCGCTCCTCGCCACCGCACATGGCCCGGCTCCGCCTGGACGAGGCCCGCGCCCAACTGCGCACCGGCACCCCGGGCGGCCGCCGCGCGGCCATCGGCCTCCTGACCACGGCGTGCCATTCGGCAGCGGAACTGGGGATGGCGGGGGTGGAGCGGGAGTGCGGGGAGCTGCTGGGGAGATGGGGCGGGCGGTGAGGGGGGTGCGGCCGGTGGGGTCGCGACCGGCTTGAATGGCTCCCATGCCCCTGGATGCGAGCACGAGCGATACGAGCGCGAGGCCCCGGACCGGTCGCCGGCGCCGACTGGCGGCCGTGGGCGCCGCCTTCTGCGTACTCGCGGCGGTGGCCGCGACGGGCGTGGCGCTCAAGCACCAGGAACGGGCGCGTGCGGAACTGCTGGCTCCAGGCGACGCGGCCGGGGGCCGCTGGTCGGCGGACGCGGAGCGGGGGGACGGGGTGGCGGACGAGGTACGCGCCGGACTGAAGGGAGAGGGAACCACGGATACAAGCGCGCCGACGCGTCCGGAGGTGGCAGACCTGGCGAAGGCGGCCCCTTCGCCGCTGCCCGCGTCCGATCCCCTGGCCGCCGCGCCGACCGGCCCGCGGCCGACGATCGGCCCGCTGTTCTACGCGGGCGTGCCCGGGGGCCCGGACCACCAGTGCACGGCGGCCGTCGTGCACTCGCCGCGCGGCAACCTGCTGGTCACCGCGGCGCACTGCGTCTACCAGGGCGGCTTCCGCACGGATCTCGCCTTCGTCCCCGGCTACCACGACGGGCTGATGCCGTACGGCGTGTGGGTGCCCACCCGCATCGACCTCGACCCGAGGTGGACCGCCGACCGCGACCCGGACCATGACGTGGCCTTCGTCCAGGTCCGCAGACCGGGCGCCGGCAAGGCCCGCATCGAGTCGACGACGGCCGCCGAACAGATCCGCTTCAACCCGCCGCCGAGCCGCCCGACGCGTCTGGTGGGCTACCCGTACGACCAAGAGCGCCCCATCAGTTGCCAGAACGCCACCAACCCCTTCAGCCCCACCCAACTGAGCCTCATCTGCCCCGGCTTCCCCAGCGGCACCAGCGGCGGCCCGATGCTCACGGACCTCGACCCGAACACGGGCCGGGGGACGGTGACGGGCGTACTGGGCGGCTACGACGAGGGCGGCGACGACACCACGTCGTACAGCACGTACTTCGGCGACGACGTGGCCGGGCTGTACCGGCGGGCGACGACGGCTTGAGGCCGCACCCTCACGACACCTGCTCCAGGGCCCGCCGCGCGCCGACCTCGGAAGGCAGTTCCCGGACGAACGCGCCCGCGCACACCATCCCCAGCAGGTACGCCACCATCGGCACCAGCAGCGGCGCCAGGAAGATGACCCACCGGCCTCCGGCCGCCTGCCCCGCGGCGCGGCTCCGGCTCGACTTCACCCTCCGCCACGCCTGCTCCGGCGTAGGGGGATGGAGCAGTTGCTCCCGGATCTGCTTACGGGCCGCCCGCCAGCCCCATACCAATGCCGCGCAGGAGCCGACCGCTTCCAGCACGTCGGCCACTACGCGCGCCGTGGGCGGCAGGTCATCGACTACTCCGCTGTAGGCGGCTACCGCGAAGAAGCCCACGAACGCCGTGAACATCAACTGGCCAATGGCCAGTCGCGCCCGATTCATCCAGTACCCGACAGCGCGCTTGTGCCAAGTCCTTCCGATGCCCGGAAGGTCCGCCGGTTCCGGCTCCTCGGCGGATGCCCGTGACACCGCTCGCGTCACCCTCGACCACGCGCCCCGTCCGCCAGCGCCCGCCGCGCGCCGACCTCGCTCGGGTACTCCCGCACCGTCACCACCGCACACACCCACCCCAGCGCGAACGCGGCGACCGCCGGTGCCACCGGCGCCACCAGGACCGCGACGATCCGCCCGAGCACGGCCAGCCCCGTGGTCCGGCGCTTCTCGCCCGACTTGCGGTCCCATGCCTGCTCGGGCGTGGGCGGATCGGCCAGTTTCGCGCGGTGCCCTCGCCGCTGCACGAGCCACCCCCATACGAACGCCGCGCAGGCGGCCACGGCCTGGACACCGTCCCAGGCCGTGCGCACGCCGGACGGCAGCTGATCGCGGAACCCCTGGTAGAAGCTCACGGCCAGAAAGCACACGAACGCGGTGACGGCCACCCACAGGACACCGGTGCCGACGCGCCGCGACCAGTAGGGCGCGCCGCGCTCGTACCAGGTGGTGCCGAGGCCGGGGAGGGCCGGTGGGGCGGTGGGGTCAGAAGAGACTCTTGATGCCATGCCAGACGTCTCCTCCCAGTCGCTTGAAATCCTCGCCGGTCTGCGAGAACACGTGGCCGGTGCCGTGCAGTACGCCGCCGACCACTCCGTGCTTGTGGATGTCCTCGCTCCAGTGCTCGTGGAAGGCGTGGTCGATCACGCCGGTGGCGCCGATCACGATGCCGCCGCCGACGCCGGCCGCCAGGGCCACCGGCACGTCGAAGGGCGCCAGGGCGACGAGGCCCGCCGTGGCGGCGGTGCCGGCGACCAGGCCGCCGACGTTCGCGCCGCCGTCGACGGCCACGGAGTGGGTCCAGGACCAGCCCTTGTCGTGGTCGTCGGAGGCTTCCAGGATGCCGCAGGCGCCGGCGGCGGCGACGTCGAGCACCGGTATCTCCTTGAGGAAGTCCGGCAGCTTCTCCAGGCCCTCGCCCGCCCGCAGAAGCTTGGCGGCGTCCGTCACCTTGACGTTCAGGGCGCGGTCGTACGGGAGCGCCGTACTGCCGTGCTCGGCCCGTGCGAGCTGGGTCTCCAGCTTCTCGACCCGTGACATGGCATCGCGGTAGGCGGCCTTCGGCGCGAAGTCCTTGGGCAGGGCGCGGCCCTGCTGCTGGTACACCTTGCGTTCCGCGCGGAGTTCCTTCTTGGCCTGCGTCTCCGCGTTCTTGGCCTCGTCGATCTTGGTACGGGCCTCCGCGCCGCCCGCCCGCGCGTCCTCGGCGTCGTACGCGTAAAGGCCCCGGACGTAGTCGGCGAGCGTGGTCTTGTCGCCGGGCGAGACCGGGTCCGTGATCTGCTTGTACAGTCCCCGCAGCTTGTCGGCGGCGACGATGCGGGCGTGCTGCGCGGTGTGCAGCACCTCCTTGCGCACCGTCCCGTACTCCTTCATCGCGGCGATCGTCTTCTTGTCGGCGGCCGACGGCGGGTCGTTGTACATGAAGTCGTTGGGCACGCCCTTCGCCTTCATCGGCACACCGGCGCGGACCGCCACGTCCTCGGCGTTCTTCAGGGAGGTCTCGGCCGCCGACAGATCGTCGGCCAGCTGGGTGAGGATCTCCCCGGTGGAGTGGACGAGGCTCGCGAAGGCGCCCGCCGTCATGGAGTCCTCGCTCCACGCGCCCCGGAAGCTCTCGGCCGCCTCGCCCTTCCAGCCGGCGTCCGAGGCCAGCCCGTTCACGGCGCCTTCGAGCGGTTTCACGACGCCGTCGAGGTCGCCCTTGGCCTTCTTGTACGCCTCGCCCATGTGGCGCAGGCCGCCGATGTCCCCACCGACCCAGCTGTCGCCCATCAGCGCTTCTCGTCGTTCATCAGGTCCTCGAACAGCCCGTGCACATCGATGTCGTGGCGCTCGTAGGAGTCGTGCGCTTCGTGCACCTTGTCGCCGTGGTCGTCCAGCCGGTCGGCGAAGCCGGTGTGCATGGCGATGATGACATCGGCCATCGAGATGATGGCGTGGTCCAGTCCGGGGTCGCCGCCGCTGACGATGGGCGGGGAGACGTTCTCCTTGAGCTTGCGGTAATTGCCCGCTTCCCGGTGGAACGTTCCGGCCATGGATTTGAGGTCGCCGAGCACCGCTTTCAGATCTGCCATTGGGCGGCCCCCCGCGCGTAGGTCTCCAGGTCTTCGGGTCGCCAGTGGACCGTGCCGGACGGTATCGCCGGGTCGAGCCGGACTTTGGCGAGCTTCGCGTCCCTCATGGCTTCCGCGAAGGAGCCGATCGAGACGGAGATCCACGGCTGGGCCGGGCCCAGAGCCTCGACCAGCTTGTCCAATGTGCTGAAGGCGACCGGCACAGCGGCCCCGGCTGCGTGCCGCAGGAGCTCGACGGCGATGTCCGGTTTCCCGCCCCCTTCCGGGTAGCGCGGGTGCGCCGGCACGAATACCGGTGTGGAATAGGCGGGCACGCCCTGCTGGGCTGCCGTCGGCGGCTCGACTGCGAAATAGTCGAGGATACGGGACGCCACTTGTTCCCCCATGCGGCTCTCTCCTCTCGCGCGCAGCATCACGCGCTGGAACGCGCCTCAAGGTAACTTCGCCGGCCCTTCCCGCATCCGCCAAATTCCGCCCATAGTCATGTGCGCATGCCGAATTCATGCCAACCATTGGGCGATTTCTGGCCACCTATTGACCCACCATTGACCGGGCAGCAGGGTCGTGGCTGGAGCCCGTCACGGAACTTCAGGGAGCGGCGGACAAGATCCACCGCCTGTGGCACGGTAAAGCGACCCCTCCCTGAGATGAGCACCCCCATGCCAGTCGACCCCCACCATGCGGTGGAACCGGAGCCCGTCCCTCTCTGGGGGACGACGTGGGTCGCCCGGGGCGCGGGCTACTGGCTGCGGCGGGTGGCCGTCGGCCTTCTCCACCTGGTTCTCATGGCCTTCGCGGCCGCCGTGGCGGGCGCCTTCTACGAAGGGTTCGTGTCGGCCTTCGGGTTCTCCGCGTCCTTTCGCCGGGGGCTCGGCGTCGTGCAGGCCGTGCTCGCCGTCGGCGGCCTCGCCTACGGCTTCGTACGGCATCGGCGCAAGCCCGCAGCGCCGCCCCCGACGCCCAAGGATGCGTGGGCGGCGCGGCGGCGCGGCGGGCGGCGCGGCAGCGGTGCGTTGAACAGCCGGTGGCTGCTGGTCGTGGCCGTGCCGGTGCTGCCGGCCGTGGTCGCTTTCGGGGTCGGGGAGGTGGCGTCCGCGACGTTCGTCCGGTTCACTCCGGCCGAGGTCGGGGCCCGGCTGGACTACGAGCGGCGGGTGCGCGAGGCCGGGGCGGAGGAGGCGGCGCGGGCCGAGGAGGCCGCCGCTCTGGTTCCGCGGAACCGGGCCGAGCGGCGGCAGGGCACCGCCGCCTACCGCCGCCGGTACGGACGGCCCCCGCGCGACTGACCATCGACGAGCAGCGCCCCGCCCGTCACCTCAACCCCGCCGCCCCCACCGCCCCTCACCTCATCAGCACCCCCGCCGCCTCCCCCGAAGCCTCCGTCGGCGCCGCGACCAGGCCCAGCTCCGCGGCGCTCGCCAGGAGGCGGTGGGCGGGGAGGATGCGGACGGTGTAGCCGTAGGGGCCGGTGCGGTTCAGTGTCAGGGGGCCTTCGTAGAGCCAGCCGGCGTCGAGGTCGGGGCCGGCGGTGGGTTTGAGGGGGACGGTGGTGGGGGCGGTGATGCGGTCGGATTCGTCCACGCGGCCGGCCACCGCCTGGACTTCCACGTCCGTGGGGTCGAGGCCGCCGAGGGCGACGCGGACCCGCAGGGAGAGGGTGGAGCCGAGTTCGGCCGTGCCGTTGACGCCGCCCGCTGTCGCGGACGTCTCCACGTGGTCGACGGCCACGCCCGACCAGGCGTCGCGCACCCGGGCCTTCCAGGCCGCCAGTTCCCGTGCGGTGGCCGGGTCCAGGGAGCGGTGGGCGCGGGCGGCGGGGGCGTAGAGCTGCTGCACGTACTCCCGCACCATGCGCCCCGCCAGTACCTTCGGGCCCAGGGTGACCAGCGTCCGGCGGACCATGTCGATCCAGCGCTCCGGCAGGCCGCCCGCGCCCCGTTCGTAGAAGCGCGGCGTGATCCGCTCCTCCAGCAGGTCGTACAGGGCCGCCGCCTCCAGGTCGTCGCGGCGGTCGTGGTCGACGGCCGCGCCGTCCGCGGTGGGGATGGACCAGCCGAAGTCGGGGTCGTACCACTCGTCCCACCAGCCGTCCAGGACGGACAGGTTGAGGCAGCCGTTGAGCGCCGCCTTCATTCCGCTGGTGCCGCACGCCTCCAGCGGGCGGAGCGGGTTGTTGAGCCAGATGTCGCAGCCGGGGTACAGCTTCTGGGCCATCGTCATGCCGTAGTCGGGCAGGAAGACGATGCGGTGCCGTACGCGCGGGTCGTCGGCGAAGCGCACCAGTTCCTGTACGAGCCGCTTGCCGCCGTCGTCCGCCGGGTGGGCCTTGCCCGCGACGACGATCTGGATGGGCCGCTCGGGGTGGAGCAGCAGTTCCATCAGCCGGTCGCGGTCGCGGAGCATCAGGGTCAGCCGCTTGTACGAGGGGACGCGGCGCGCGAAGCCGATGGTGAGGATGTCCGGGTCCAGCACGCCGTCGATCCAGCCCAGTTCGGCCGCGCCCGCGCCGCGTTCCCGCCAGGACGCGGCGAGGCGTTCGCGGGCCTCGGCCACGAGCTGTTCGCGCAGTGAACGGCGCAGTTCCCAGATCTCGCCGTCGGGGATGTCGGCGACGGCGTCCCAGCGCTCGGAGCCGCCGACCGCGAGCGCGTCCTCCGTGCGCCCCGCGCCGATCTGCCGGGCGCCGAGCCGGAAGACCTCCGGCGCGACCCACGTCGGGGCGTGCACGCCGTTGGTCACGGACGTGATCGGCACCTCGGCCGGATCGAAGCCCGGCCACAGCCCCGCGAACATCCGCCGGCTGACCTCGCCGTGCAGCGTGGAGACGCCGTTGGCGCGCTGCGCCAGGCGCAGCCCCATCACGGCCATGTTGAAGCAGTTCGGGTCGCCGCCGGGATAGGTCTCCAGGCCGAGGGCGAGGACGCGTTCGATGTCGATGTCGGAGAGTTCGGCCCCCGCCCCGAAGTGGCGGGCCACCAGTTCGCGGTCGAAGCGGTCGATGCCCGCCGGTACGGGCGTGTGCGTCGTGAAGACCGTGCCGGCCCGTACGGATTCCAGGGCGGGCTCGAACTCCAGGCTCTCGGCGGCGAGTTCGTGGATGCGCTCCAGGCCGAGGAAGCCGGCGTGCCCCTCGTTGGTGTGGAACACCTCGGGGGCCGCGTGGCCGGAGAGTCGGCAGTACGCGCGTACCGCCCGTACCCCGCCGATGCCCAGCAGCATCTCCTGGAGCAGCCGGTGCTCGCTGCCGCCGCCGTAGAGCCGGTCGGTGACATCGCGCTCGTGCGGGTCGTTCTCCTCCACGTCCGAGTCGAGGAGCAGCAGCGGCACCCGGCCGACCTGGGCCTGCCAGACGTACGCGCGCAGGGAACGGCCGCCCGGCAGGGCCAGGGCGACGTGGACGGGGCGGCCGTCGGCCTCGCGGAGCAGGGACAGCGGCAGCTCGTTGGGGTCGAGCAGCGGGTAGTGCTCCTGCTGCCAGCCCTCGCGGGAGAGGGCCTGGCGGAAGTAGCCGTGGCGGTAGAGGAGCCCGACGCCGATGAGCGGTACGCCGAGGTCGCTGGCGGATTTGAGGTGGTCCCCGGCGAGGATGCCCAGGCCGCCGCTGTACTGGGGCAGGGCCCCGGTCACGCCGAACTCGGGCGAGAAGTAGGCGACGGCCGCCGGCAGGTCCGGGCCCTGCTCCTGGTACCAGCGCCGGCCGCCCAGGTAGTCGTGCAGGTCGTCGGAGACGGCCGTGAGCCGGCGCAGGAACCGCCGGTCCCCGGCCAGTTGCGCCAGCCGCCCCGCGGACACGGTGCCCAGCAGCCGCAGCGGGTCGCAGTCGGCGGCGCGGTGGCCCTCGGGGGCGACGGTGTGGAAGAGGTCGCGGGTCTCGGCATGCCAGGACCAGCGCAGGTTGCGCGCCAGTTCGCTGAGGGGTCGTAGGGGTTCGGGAAGGACGGGGCGCACGCTGAATCGACGAATGGCCTTCACGCTTCGACGTTAGCGGCGCGAGGGGCCACGGGTCTCGACAACCGGCCGCGGGTCTCGGCGGACGGTTGGCAGTGACGAGGTACGGCGCGACGCGCAGTGGGCAGGCCCGCACCCTCGGGTGATTTGGCCGATTCCGCCCCCATGGGCGGCCTTGTACCGGTCCGTGGCCCACGGGAGGGTGTGAAGCACGTGCCGCGTCGCGCAGCAGTGGAGAAGGGGGCTCACGGCATGTCCTTGTCGCGCACCAGCCGCCGGCTGGCCGAGGGGGTGACCGCCTGCGCCACGGTGGCGCTCCTCGCGGCGGCCGCGCTCCCGGCGCACGCCGCGCAGCCGTCGGGCCGTGTCCTCGCGGCCGGCTCGCCCGCCGCCGTGAGCAGCAGCTACATCGTCACGCTGAGGAGCGGTCCGGGCGGCGTGGCCGCGTCGTCCGAGGCGGGCAAGGATCTCGTACGGAAGTACGGGGCGCGAATCCGCCATACCTATGGGACGGCGCTGAACGGCTACGCGATACGGGCCGGGGCGGACCGGGCGCGGCGGCTCGCGGCCGACCCGGCGGTCGCGTCGGTCACGCAGGACACCGAGGTGACGCTGAAGGACAGCCGGCCGGGCCCGCTCTCCCCGAGCCCGGACGCCGTCGATCGGCCGCGCCGGCCCACCGTGCGGCAGCCCGGTCCGCCGTCCTGGGGCCTGGACCGCGTCGACCAGCCGGACCGCCCTCTCGACGGTTCGTACACCGCGCCCGCGAGCGGCGGCCGGGGCGTCACCGTCTACGTCTTGGACACCGGCGTCCGTACCACCCACCGGGACTTCGGCGGCCGGGCCGTCAGCGGCTGGGACTTCGTCGGCGGCGACGCGGTGGCGGAGGACGCCAACGGCCACGGCACCCACGTGGCCGCCACCGTCGCGGGCTCCCGCTACGGCGTGGCGAAGCGGGCCGAGGTGGTCGGCGTGCGGGTGCTGGACGCGCGGGGCGCGGGCACCACCGCCCAGGCCATCGCGGGCATCGACTGGGTGACCGCGCACGCGACGAAGCCGGCGGTCGCCAATCTCAGCATCGGCGGCGTCGTCAATCCCCAACTGGACGCGGCGGTACGGAACTCCATCGCGTCCGGGGTGACGTACACCGTCGCCGCCGGCAACGACGGCATCCCCGCCGACTTCTCCTCGCCCGCGCGCGTCGAGGAGGCGATCACGGTCGGCGCCACCGACGCCGGGGACCGCCGGGCGGCGTTCTCCAACTGGGGCCCGGCGCTGGACCTGTTCGCGCCCGGCGCGGCCATCGTCTCGGCGGGGCACACGAGCGACACGGCGAGCGCCACGCTCTCCGGCACCTCGATGGCCGCGCCGCACGCCGCGGGAGCGGCGGCGCTGTATCTGGCGGGCCATCCGTCGGCGAGCCCGGCGGAGGTGGGCGGCGCCCTCGTACGGGCGTCCACGCCGGGCAGAGTCGGCGACGCGGGACCGCTGACGACCGACAAACTCCTGCACGTCGGTTCCTGACCGTGAATCCGTTGAATCCGCGGTACGACCGAGAAGGCCCCGCCCCCGCGGCGGGGCCTTCTCGCGCCCTCGCCGCGGGATGCCGGGAAAACCGCGCGCCCATAGCCGCCGCATTGCGAGAATGCCCGACTGGAATGCGCGGTAAGGCTCACTCGGTACGCAACCGCGCGCACCCGCGAGCAGTCCCCCTGGCCCATCCCTCTTCCGCCCACCGAGTGAACGCGGACAGGAGCCGTCATGCCCACAGCCCGCCCGGCCCACGTGGAGCAGATAGAAAGAACAGACCCCGCCGGACCAGCCAGACCCCCAGGTGAGCCCATGATCGGTCGTATCCCCGTCCTGGACATCAGCCCGCTGATCGACTGCGGACGCCGCCCCGCGAAGGCGGTGGTCGGAGAGGAATTCCAGGTCAGCGCCACGGTCTTCCGGGAGGGCCATGACGCGGTGGGCGCCAATGTGGTGCTGCGCGATCCGGCCGGCCGGTGCGGTCCGTGGACGCCGATGCGCGAGCTGGCTCCGGGTACGGACCGCTGGGGCGCCGTGGTCGCGGCGCGTACGGAGGGCCGCTGGACGTACACGGTGGAGGCGTGGAGCGATCCGCTGGCCACCTGGCGGCACGGCGCGGGCATCAAGATTCCGGCCGGGATCGACTGCGCGCTGGTTCTGGAGGAGGGCGCGCGGCTGTACGAGCGGGCCGCGGCCGGGGTGCCCAAGCGGGACGGCCGGGAGGCGGTGCTGGCCGCGGTGGACGCGCTGCGCGACGCGTCGCGGCCCGCCGCCGACCGGCTGGCCGCGGCCCTCGCCCCGGCGGTCCGCGCGCCGCTGTCCCGCTATCCGCTGCGGGAACTGCTCACCGCGTCGCGCCCGTTGCCGCTGCTGGTGGAGCGGGAGCGCGCGCTCTTCGGGTCCTGGTACGAGCTGTTCCCGCGTTCGGAGGGCGCGGTGGTGCGGGAGGGCGAGCCCCCGCGCAGCGGAACGTTTCTCTCGGCCGCCCGGCGGCTGCCCGCCGTGGCCGCGATGGGCTTCGACGTCGTCTATCTCCCGCCCATCCACCCGATCGGCACCGCCTACCGCAAGGGCCCCAACAACTCGCTCAGCGCGGGCCCGTACGACGTGGGCAGCCCCTGGGCGATCGGCTCCGCCGACGGCGGGCACGACGCGGTCCACCCCGATCTCGGCACCCTGGAGGACTTCGACCACTTCGTCGCGCGCGCCCGCGAGCTGCGCCTGGAGGTCGCCCTCGACTTCGCGCTCCAGTGCTCCCCGGACCATCCCTGGGTGGAGAAGCACCCCGAGTGGTTCCACCACCGCGCCGACGGCACCATCGCCCACGCCGAGAACCCGCCGAAGAAGTACCAGGACATCTACCCCGTCGCGTTCGACGAGGACTGGACGGGCGTCGTCCGGGAGACCCGCCGGCTGCTGCGGTTCTGGATGGCGCGCGGGGTGCGGATCTTCCGCGTCGACAACCCGCACACCAAGCCGGTCGCGTTCTGGGAGAAGGTCATCGGGGACATCAACCGCACCGATCCGGACGTCGTCTTCCTCGCCGAGGCGTTCACCCGGCCGGCGGTGATGCGCGCGCTCGCCGCGTTCGGGTTCCAGCAGTCGTACACCTACTTCACCTGGCGCAACGGCAAGCAGGAGATCACCGACTATCTGACGGAACTGTCCGGGGAGAGCGCCGCCTACATGCGGCCGAACTTCTTCGTCAACACCCCGGACATCCTGCACGCGTATCTCCAGGACGGGGGCCGCCCCGCGTTCGAGGCGCGGGCCGTGCTGGCCGCGACCCTCTCCCCCGCGTGGGGCGTCTATTCCGGATTCGAGCTGTGCGAGAACACCGCCGTACGGGCGGGCAGCGAGGAGTATCTGGACTCGGAGAAGTATCAGCTGCGGCCCCGGGACTGGGCGGCGGCCGAACGGGCCGGGCACTCCATCGCACCGCTGATCACCACGCTCAACCGGCTCCGCCGCCGCCATCCGGCCCTGCGGCAGCTGCGCAACATCCGCTTCCACCGCGTCGACAACGAGGCTGTCATCGCCTATTCGAAGCGGTCGGGCGCCTCGTGCGTCCTTACGGTCGTCAACCTCGACCCCCACCACACCCAGGAGGCGACGGTCTCGTTGGACATGCCGGAACTCGGCCTCGACTGGCACGAGTCCGTCCCGGTGCGCGACGAGCTCACCGGTGAGACCTACCACTGGGGCAGGGACAACTATGTGCGCCTCGACCCGGGCCGTGCCCCGGCGCCCGCGCACGTGTTCTCGCTGCGACCGTCCTCACCGATCGGAGGGTCACCCACAAAATGATCGTCAACGAGCCCGTGCCGGACACCTTCGAGGACACCCCAGCGAAAGACCGGGACCCCGACTGGTTCAAACGCGCCGTCTTCTACGAGGTGCTCGTCCGCTCCTTCCAGGACAGCAACGGCGACGGCGTCGGCGACCTCAAGGGCATCACCGCCAAGCTCGACTACCTGCAATGGCTGGGGGTCGACTGCCTGTGGCTGCCGCCGTTCTTCCAGTCGCCGCTGCGCGACGGCGGCTATGACGTCTCCTGCTATACGGCGGTTCTGCCGGAATTCGGCGACCTGGCCGACTTCGTGGAATTCGTGGACGCCGCGCACCAGCGCGGCATGCGCGTGATCATCGATTTCGTCATGAACCACACCAGCGATCAGCACGAGTGGTTCCAGCAGTCGCGCACCGACCCGGAGGGACCGTACGGCGACTACTACGTATGGGCCGACGACGACAAGCAGTATCAGGACGCGCGGATCATCTTCGTCGACACGGAGTCCTCCAACTGGACCTTCGACCCGGTACGCAAGCAGTACTACTGGCACCGCTTCTTCTCGCACCAGCCCGATCTCAACTACGAGAACCCCAGCGTCCAGGAGGAGGTACTGGCCGCCCTGCGCTTCTGGCTGGACCTGGGCATCGACGGTTTCCGGCTGGACGCGGTCCCGTATCTGTACGCGGAGGAGGGCACCAACTGCGAGAACCTCCCCCGTTCGCATGACTTCCTCAAGCGGGTACGGGCCGAGATCGACGCCCATTACCCGGACACCGTGCTCCTCGCCGAGGCCAATCAGTGGCCCGAGGACGTCGTCGACTACTTCGGCGACTTCGAGCAGGGCGGCAACGAGTGCCATATGGCATTCCACTTCCCCGTCATGCCGCGCATCTTCATGGCCGTACGGCGCGAGTCCCGCTACCCGGTCTCCGAGATCCTCGCCAAGACCCCGGCGATTCCGTCCCGCTGCCAATGGGGCGTCTTCCTGCGCAATCACGATGAACTGACGCTGGAAATGGTCACGGACGAAGAGCGCGACTATATGTACGCGGAATATGCCAAGGACCCGCGGATGCGGGCCAATATCGGCATCCGGCGGCGGCTCGCCCCGCTCCTCGACAACGACCGCAATCAGATCGAGCTGTTCACGGCCCTGCTGCTGTCGCTGCCCGGCTCGCCGATTCTCTACTACGGCGACGAGATCGGCATGGGCGACAACATCTGGCTCGGCGACCGGGACGCGGTGCGCACCCCGATGCAGTGGACCCCGGACCGCAACGCCGGGTTCTCCTCCTGCGACCCCGGCCGGCTCTTCCTGCCGACGATCATGGACCCGGTCTACGGATACCAGGTCACCAACGTCGAGGCGGCCATGTCGAGCCCCGCCTCGCTGCTGCACTGGACCCGCCGGATGATCGAGATCCGCAAGCAGAACCGGGCCTTCGGCCTCGGCTCGTACACCGAACTGCCCTCCTCCAACCCGGCCGTGCTCGCCTTCCTCCGCGAGTACGGGGACGACCTCGTGCTGTGCGTGAACAATTTCTCCCGGTTCGCGCAACCCACCGAACTGGACCTGCAGTCCTTCAACGGACGCCATCCGGTCGAACTGATCGGCGGCGTCCGCTTCCCCGCCATCGGCGAGCTGCCGTATCTGCTAACCCTCGCGGGCCACGGTTTCTACTGGTTCCGCCTGCGCCACGGCGAACTGCCCGCCATTCGCTGAACGGTCCCGCGCCCGCGCGCGCCCCGCGGCGCGCACGGGCGTTTTCACCACCCGCCCCTGGGCACTCTCCCTATTACCGCAACGGGCCGGGCCCCGGATCGCGTTTCCCACCGGCCGTCCGGGCCGGACGTATCCCCGGTTGTTCGACCCGGTCGTACGGGCTGACCGTATGGACGATCCTCGCCCGACACGTCCCGCACCGCCGCACAGTCACTGCCGCAATCCGGGACACTTCGCCCTAACTGTCGTGTGCCCGGGGAAAGGACGCGACGTCATGCCGGAAGGTTTCTCGGCCCGTGCCGAACCGAACAGCGGGAGCACCACGGCCGCCGCTGCCGCCGCCGCGGCTGCCACCGCCGGACGACCGGCACAACAGGCCGCCGCCGGAGACGCCGGGCTGCTCGCGTCGCTCGTGCCCATGCTCGCCGAGTGGCTGCCGCGGCAGCGCTGGTTCGCGGGCAAGGGCCGCCCCATCACCGGCTTCATCCCCGTCTCCGTGACCGAACTGCTGCCCAGCCCGCCGCACGGCACCTCCCCCGGCCTGCTGCATCTGCTCGTACGGGCCCAGCAGTCCGGCGCCCAGCCGGAGCCCGCCGACGCCGCCGACTGCTACCAGCTCCTGCTCGGCGTCCGCCAGACGCTCCCGCCGCACCTCGCCCCCGCCCTCATCGGCCGCCCGTCGGAAGGCCCGCTGCACGGCCTGACCGTGTACGAGGCGCTCGCCGACCCGCGCCTGTCGACCGTGCTGCTGGAACGGCTGCGCACGCCCGGGCGGCTCGGCCCGCTGCGCTTCACCCACACGCCCGAAGCCGTCATCGACCCGGACCTGACGCCCCGCCTGGTGACCACCGAGCAGTCCAACACCTCGGTGGTCTACGGCGAGACGTACATCCTCAAGCTCTTCCGGCGCGTCTGCCCCGGCGCCAACCCGGACCTCGAACTGCCCCTCGCGCTGGCCCGCGCCAAGTGCCCGCGGGTGCCCGCGCCGGTCGCCTGGTACGAGGCCGTGCCCCCCGACCCCGGCGCGGAGCCGATGACGCTCGGCGTCCTCCAGCACTTCCTCGCCTCCTCCGCCGACGGCTGGCAGCTCGCCCTCAACTCCCTCGCCCTGCGAGCCGACTTCGCCGCCTCCGCCCGAGCGCTCGGCCACGCCACCGCCGAGGTGCACCTCGCCCTCGCCGACACGCTCCCCACCGTCGCGCTGCGCCGCCCCCAGCTCGAACACCTCGCCGTCTCGATGACCGAGCGGCTGGAGGCGACCGCCGCCGCCGTCCCCGCGCTGCGCCCGTACGGGCCGGCGCTGTACGCCGCGTACGAGTCCCTGGCCGAACTAGGCCGCGCGGGCCGCACCTGGACCGCCCAGCGCATCCACGGCGATCTGCACCTCGGCCAGACGCTGCGCACGGCCACCGACAGCCGCTGGTCCCTCATCGACTTCGAGGGCGAACCCGCCCGCCCCCTCGCGGAGCGCCGCCGCCCGCAGCCCGTCGCCCGCGACCTCGCGGGCATGCTCCGCTCCTTCGACTACGCGGCGGCCGTCGGCCACGCCACGAGCAGCGCCTGGTCCGACCGCGCCCGCACCGCGTACTGCGACGGCTACGCCGCCGTCACCGGCGCCGACCCCCGCGAGGACCCGGCGCTCCTGCGCGCCTACGTCACCGACAAGGCCGTCTACGAGGTCCTGTACGAGGCCCGGCACCGCCCCGACTGGCTCCCGGTCCCCATGTCCGCGATCCGCCGCCTGGCGGCGGGGGCGCACGGGGGCGAAGTTCCGGACGGGGGCGCGCGGTGACGGACGGGGGCCGGACCGGGCGGGGGCGCCAAGTGACGGTTTCGGACTCGGGCCGGGTGGAGCGGGGGCCGGATCCGGGACTGGACCGGGCGAGCCGGAGGTCTGTTTCGGGCTTGGGCCGGGTGGAGCGGGGGCCGGATTCGGGACTGGACCGGGCGAGCCGGGGGTCGGTTTCGGGCTTGGGCCGGGCGAGCCGGGAACTCGTACGGGACGCACGACGACGCAGCACCGATCCGTCCCCCGGCCACGGCGCCGGGGTCTTGAGGAGGACCAGACCGTGACCGCACGTCCGCCGACCAACCGCCCGCCCCACGCGGACGACCGCCCCGGCCCGCCAGTGCCTCCGGCGGTGCCCGCGACGTTCCTCCCGGCCGCCGCGCGCCGGGGGCAGGCGGCTCAGGCCGCTCCCGCCGCTCCCGCCGCTCCGACCGCTCCGGCCGCTCCGCCGGCGGAGCCCCCGCCCGCCCCCGAGCCGGGCGCCCTGCCGCCGCTCCCCGGCCGTACGCGCGCGCCGGTCGAGGACGTCCACCTCCCGGAAGCGGACCACGCGCCGCCGCCGAGCGGGCAGAGCCACGCGCCGGGGGACGACCGGCCCCCCGAGCCGCCCGGCGGCAGCCCCCAGGCCGGTCCCCTGCCGGGTCCGAGCGCCGCTCCTCACGAGGAGACCGCCCGGCCGGGCCGGCCGACCTCGCCGGCGCCGCAGCGTCGCTCGTCGTACACCGCGCCGCCGACGCCGCGCGCTCCGCGACCGGAAGCGGAAGCCCCTGTCCCGGCGCCGGCCGAGGTGGCTCCGGCCGCTGCTGCCGCCGCCGCCGCTCCCGCCGCCCCCGGCAACGGTCGCGGCGTGCGGGCCGCTCCCCCGCTCGAACCCGGCGAGCGCAGGCGGCTGCTCGACGGCGCGCACCACGATCCGCACGCCCTGCTCGGCGCGCACCCCGTACGCGGCGGCGTCCTGTTCCGAGTGCTGCGCCCGTACGCGCGCAACGTGACCGTCACCGCCAGGGGCCTGCGGGCCGAACTGGTCCCCGAGGGCGACGGGCTGTTCGCGGGGCTGCTGCCGCTGCGCGACATCCCCGACTACCGGCTCCTGATCACGTACGAGGACAACGAGCTGGAGGTTCAGGACCCGTACCACTTCCTGCCCGCGCTCGGCGATCTCGATCTGCACCTGCTCGGCGAGGGACGCCACGAGGAGCTGTGGCGGGCGCTCGGCGCGCAGCCCATGACCTGGCAGAACGCCACGGGCACCCGGTTCACCGTATGGGCCCCGAACGCACGCGGCGTGCGCGTGGTCGGCGACTTCAACTACTGGGACGGCACCGCCTCCCCCATGCGCTCGCTCGGCGGCACCGGCGTCTGGGAGCTGTTCCTGCCGGGCGTCGGCGAGGGCGCGCTGTACAAGTTCGAGATCACGCGCCCGGACGGTACGCGCACGCTGCGCGCGGACCCGATGGCCCGTCAGACGGAGAACCCGCCCGCCAACGCGTCCATCGTGCACACCTCGCACTACACATGGCGGGACGAGGCGTGGCTGATCCACCGCGCGGGCCACCCCGTGCACTCCTCGCCGCTCTCCATTTACGAACTGCATCTGCCGTCCTGGCGACCAGGCTTGACGTACCGTCAGCTTGCCGAACAACTTCCCGCGTACGTCAAGGACTTGGGGTTCACGCACGTAGAGCTGATGCCGGTCGCCGAACACCCCTTCGGCGGCTCCTGGGGCTACCAGGTCACCGGCTTCTACGCGCCGACCGCCCGCCTCGGCACCCCCGACGACTTCAAGTTCCTGGTCGACGCCCTGCACCGGGCCGGGATCGGCGTCCTCGTGGACTGGGTGCCGGCGCACTTCCCCAAGGACGACTGGGCGCTCGCCGAGTTCGACGGCCGCACGCTGTACGAGCACGAGGACCCGGCGCGGGCCGCGCACCCCGACTGGGGGACCCTGGAGTTCGACTACGGCCGCAAGGAAGTCCGCAACTTCCTCGTCGCCAACGCCGTGTACTGGTGCGAGGAGTTCCACATCGACGGCCTCCGCGTGGACGCCGTCGCCTCGATGCTCTACCTCGACTACTCGCGCGAGCCCGGCGAATGGTCCCCCAACGTCAACGGCGGCCGGGAGAACCTGGACGCCGTCGCCTTCCTCCAGGAGATGAACGCGACCGTCTACCGCCGCTGCCCCGGCGTCGTCACCATCGCCGAGGAATCCACCGCCTGGGACGGCGTCACCCGCGCCACCCACCACGTCGGCCCCAGCGGATTCGGCGGGCTCGGCTTCGGCCTGAAGTGGAACATGGGGTGGATGCACGACTCGCTGGAGTACGTCTCCAAGGAGCCGGTGCACCGCAAGTACCACCACCACGAGATGACGTTCTCGATGGTCTACGCGTACAGCGAGAACTACGTCCTGCCGATCTCCCACGACGAAGTCGTACACGGCAAGCGCGCCCTAGCGGCCAAGATGCCGGGCGACTGGTGGCAGCAACGAGCCAACCACCGGGCTTACTTGGGCTACATGTGGGCCCACCCCGGCAAGCAACTGCTCTTCATGGGCCAGGAGTTCGCCCAGGGCGCGGAGTGGTCCGAGAGCCACGGCCCCGACTGGTGGCTGCTCGACCCCTCGTACTCCGCCGAACCCGACCACCGGGGCGTACGCGACCTGGTCCGCGACCTGAACGGCACCTACGCGGCGACGCCCGCCCTATGGCAGCGCGACACCGAGCCAGAGGGGTTCGCCTGGATCGACGGCGAGGCGAGCGAGGACAACGTCTTTGCCTTCCTCCGCTACGACGCGGACGGCGGACCGCTGCTGGCCGTCTCCAACTTCTCCCCGGTCGTCCGGTACGAATACCGGCTCGGCGTACCGAACGGATTCACCGTCTGGCACGAGGTCCTCAACACCGATGCCACCCGGTACGGCGGCAGCGGCGTGACCAACCCGGACCCGCTCAAGGCGGAATCGATCGCCTCCCACGGCCACCGCACCAGCATCCTGCCGGTGCTGCCGCCGCTGGCCACGGTGTGGTTGCGGCCGGTGTAGGGCGGCGCGGCGCATTCGTACGCGGCCGGGCCCCGTACCGATGTGGAATCGGTACGGGGCCCGGCCACGCTCAGACGGGGAAGCGCCCGCCCTTCACTGCGGCGAGGAAAGACGACCATGCGGCCGTTTCGAAGACGATCGCCGGGCCATGTGGGTCCTTGGAGTCACGGACCGGGACACCGGCGGGATAGCCGTCCGATACCTCGATGCAAGCACCTTCTACGTTCTCGCTATAGCTCGACTTACGCCAAGCGGCCACAGCCGATGCATCAGGAATCTTCTGCACCCTCATACTCCTTCAGGTAACTGCGCCAACGAAGCCCCCGCCTTTGACGGCGGCGACGAAAGACGACCATGCGGCCGATTCGAAGACGATCGCCGGGCCGTGGGGGTCCTTGGAATCACGGACCGGGACACCGTCAGGGTAGCCGTCCGATACCTCGATGCAACCGCCTGCGTTGCTCTCGCTGTAGCTCGACTTACGCCAAGCGGCCACAGCCGATGCATCAGGAATCTTCTGCACCCTCGTACTCCTTCAGGTATCGACGGATCAGTTCGAGAGACTCCTCATCAGTGAGGGCCACTGAGCGTACAAAGTCAAACCTTCGCACCAGCTCCAGCACCCTCTTTGGCGCCTCTGTCGATTCACCGGAGTCGAAGCTCTCAATTGCGGTGCAGGTCCCGCCGTTCGGCAGCGTGTGCAAAGTGAGGCTTCCGCCCGACAAAGGGTATGCGCCCGCAGCGAACGGCAGCACCTGCACCGTGATGTGACGCTGGACGGCGACATGCAACAAATGCTTGAGTTGCTCGACCATGCACCTTGTACCGCCAATTGGCCGTCTGAGTGCAGCCTCATCCATAATGCCCCAATAGTACGGCGGCTCCTCCCGTTCGAGGATTCGCTGCCGTTGCATTCGAGCCTCTACGCGTTCTTCGATCTGGACGTCGAGCTCTCTCAGGTAGAATTTGCAGAACACTTCCCGCATGTATTCACGGGTCTGCAATAGCGCGGGCACAAGATTACTGGTGAACACCTGAATGCGCTCGGCTTCCGGTTCCAGTCCCAGCACCTTCCGGCTGTAGTCAGGAATCAGGGCGTCATGCGCCGATTCCAACAGGTCAGCCAGAACCCCATCGGTGTCGAAGAACTCGTCCAATGATTTCACGAGCGCTTCCGAGGGAAGCTGTTCCCCCAGCTCCACCCGGCCGAGGTAGCTGTGCGAGTATCCGCCCACCTCGTCGGAGAGCTGCCGCAGGGACAATCCCTTGCGCTCCCGAAGTCGCCGTATCCGACGGCCCAACCTGACGCGCGGACTGAGCTTGCCACCTTCGTCGTTCAACTCCATGAAGTCGAACCTTTCTTCGCATCAACTCGATGTCCACACGGCGCATTTGGTGACGTGCCGAGCGTGCACTCAACTCAAGCTTTCAGCAATGGTGGTACCACACCGCTCCGACATCAGGGGCGGGATCTCGCGGTATTCGACATGTCATGCACGAGAGCACGAGAGACCCCCGCGACCGCTGCAACGGCCCGGGGGCATGGCCATCAATCACACGGAGTTGACGACATGCACCACGGTAACGCCCGCCCCTCCGGGTCGCCGCCGCCCCCACGCCCGTACACGCGCAGCGCCCTGGGGGTCGTCCGGTGAGCGACATCCTGCGGCTGCTCCCGTGGTCGGACGAGCGTGGAAATCCCTGCTACCTCAAGTCGAGCAGCGGTACCGGCCGCGTATCGCGTCTCGCCGACAGATTGGAGGCCGAACAGCTCTCCACCGGGGTCCAACTTCTCAATTTCGCAAGGGACATGCTCAGGAACGAGCGTACGTCCGCCATCGAACTCCGTTTTCTCGGCACCAGGTTGTCCGAGTCCCTGCACGACGCCCTGCGCGTCGCGGACAGCCGGGGCGCGCGGCTGCCCGTACCCGCCGCACCGGATGAGGCCGAGAACCGCGACGGCGTGAGCGAGGACGAGTCCGCGGTGGACGTACCCGGCCCCAAGGAGCCGGCGACGGGCTGAGCCGGAAGGCACACGCGGAGCGACCGCTCCCCGGTACCTCTGCCGTACCGCCCGTACGTGCGGCGTTGGTCGGCAGGACGGCGTCAGCCTTGGCGGCCGGGGAGCGTGGTCAGGGCCTGGGAGCGCTGGGCGAAGACGTCGTCCGGCGCGGGGGTTCGTCCAGGGGGTGCACAGCGACAGCGATCTTGCCGCGTGGGCGCCCGCGGCCCTCGCCGGCGGAGCCGCCCGGCCCGCCGCCAGATGCTGGTGTGGCTCAAGGAGCCGATGAGCTTCCCCGGCCAGGAGCCCGAAGACGTCGAGATCGGCGTCTGCGTGACCGACATCCAGCAGCGCGCGGGCCTGGGGCAGTCGACCACCTCGCAGTACCTCGCGATGCTGCGGCAAGCGGGGCTGATGGTCGCCACCCGGCGGGGCAAGTGGACCTACTGCCGCCGCGACGAGGCGAACATCGCCCGCCTCCTGGAGACCCTGCGCGACGTGTTCCAGGTCCGGAGCCGGATCGCCGCCCGCGCGCCGAAGGGTTCCGCCGCCTCACGCCAGGAGGGCGCGCCAGCGGTCCGCCGACTCCATCATCTCCAGGCTGACCCGTTCCAAGAACGCCCCCGACTTGGCCAGCCGCCGCCCCACGGGGCTGTCGGCCCCGGACGCCTCCGCCGCGGCCATCGCGGCGCGCGCCGACTCAAGCGTGTGCCGCGTGCTGAGCATGACGGAGTGGTACAAGGCGTCGTCGTCGACCACGTAGACGTCGCGGCGCCGCCGCGGATCGCGTTCGCGCCGGGCATAGCCGTACTGGACGAGGTAGTTCACGGCCACGGAGACGGAGGCGGGGCTGACCCGCAGCCTGCGGGTCAGTTCGGCCGCGGTGCGTCTGCCGTCCTCGGACAGGAGCAGGTCGACGTGTACGCGCGCGGTCATCCTCGGCAGGCCCGTACGGACCGCCAGCTCGACGATCTCCTCCCCCGCCGCGCCGAGCGGCGCTCCGGCCGCGCGCGCGGACGCGGGGGTTTCGCGCCGTGCCCGCTGGACCGTCGCCTGGTGCGCCTGCTGGGGCCGGTAGCCGCGGGGGCCGCCGTTGCGTCCGATCTCCCGGCTGATCGTCGAGGTCGGCCGGTCGAGCCGCCTGGCGATCTCGGCGTAGGAGAGTCCGCCGGCGAGTCCGGTCGCGATGCGCTGCCGTTCCTGCTGGGTCAACCGTTCTCCTGGCATGCCGTCAGTATTGCCTTCGCCTCCTCCCATTGCAACGGAGCATTGCATTCGAGCGCAGCCCCATTGCACCAATTTCCCGCCTGCTGCCAGCACTTATGGCCTATAGGCAGTTGACGGCCGTTCCGGAGCCGCCATAGCTTTCAGTCATCACTGAACACGTCATATCGCGAGTTGAGGAGCGGTCATGAGCGCGTCCCCGCACACCGTCACGACGATGCCGGCAGCACGTCGGCCCGGCTGCCCCTTCGACCCGCCGGCGGAGCTGACCGACGCCCGGCAGCACGGCCCCATCAGCCGCTACACCTTCCCCGGCGGCGAGCCCGGCTGGCTGATCACCGGATACGACCTGGTCCGCTCGGTCCTGGCCGACTCGCGGTTCAGCTCGCGCAAGGAGCTCATGCGCCACCACCCGACCATCGACTACGGCGACATAGAGGTCCCCCCGGCGCCGCCCGGCGAGTTCCTCCTCATGGACGACCCCCGGCACAGCCGCTACCGCAAGCCGCTGATGGGCAAGTTCACCGTGCGGCGGATGCGGCTGCTCACCGAGCGCGTGGAGCAGATCACCGCCGAATGCCTGGACGCCATGGAGAAGACCGGACCGCCGGCGGACCTGGTGACCGCGTTCGCCAAGCCCATCCCCGCCATCGTGATCTGTGAACTGCTGGGGGTGCCGTACCAGGACCGGGGCTCCTTCCAGGGGCACGTCGAGTCCTTCATGAACGGGGAGACGAGCGACGAGGACCTGATCGCGGCCTACACCGCGACGCAGGACTACCTGGCGGAGCTGGTGGCCGCCAAGCGCGCGAACCCCACCGACGACGTGCTCAGCGACCTGACCGACAGCGATCTCACCGATGAGGAACTGCGCGGGATCAGCCTCATCCTGCTCTCGGCCGGGCTCGACACCACCGCGAACATGCTGGCGCTCGGCACCTTCGCCCTGCTGCGGAACCCTGAGCAACTGGCCGCGCTGCGCGCCGACCCCGCACTCGGCGGCCAGGCCGTGGAGGAGCTGCTGCGGTATCTGAGCGTCGCCAAGACGTTCATGAGGGTGGCGCTGGAAGACGTCGAGCTGGGCGGTCAGACCATCGCCGCGGGCTCGCCGGTGATCCTCTCGTACCACACCGCCAACCGCGATCCCGAGCGCTTCACCGACCCCCACGCGCTCGACCTGCAACGGCAGCACACCGGGCACCTGGCCTTCGGCCACGGCATCCACCAGTGCCTGGGCCAGCAGTTGGCCCGCGTCGAGATGGGCGTCGCCTTCACCGCACTGGTCAGCCGCTTCCCCACGCTGCGCCTGGCCGTACCGGCCGAGGAGGTCAGCCTGCGGCCGGAGGCAGCGGACATCTTCGGGGTGAAGAGCCTTCCGGTCACCTGGGACGCGTGAACGGGCGGCGGGGCCGACGGGGGCCAGGAGTTCCGGCGGCTCCGGTACGTACGGGACGTACGGTGCCTACGCCGACGGGCCCCCGTCCCGACGTAGAAGTCGGTGCGGGGGCCCGTAGAACCAGCCGGAGGCCGCGGCGTCAGACGCGCTCGGACTCGCGGTCCTCGCTCGCCGTGCCCTCGGCCGTGGCGCCCTCGGCGGCCGCGTCCGCCGCGGCCTTCTTGCGGCCCGGCAGGAGGAAGGCGACGATCACCGTGCCGACGCCCAGCACGACCGCGCCGACGACGCTGGTGTGGGCGACCGAGTCGGAGAACGCGGAGCGCACGGCGTCGGCGAAGGACGCGCCCTGCTGCGGGCCGAGCTTGGCGGCGAGCTGCTCGGAGACGGCCAGGCCCGCGCCGACCGAGTCCTGTGCGACGGAGAGCACCTTCTCCGGGATCTGCGCGCCCGCCGAGGCCGACTTGGCCGCCGCGTCGGCGAGGTTGTCGGAGTAGGTATTGGCCAGCACCGTGCCGAGCACGGCGATGCCGAGCGAGCCGCCCAGTTCGATCGAGGTGCTGTTGACCGCGCCGCCGATGCCGAGCTGGTCCTCCGGGAAGGAGCCCATGATGGCGTTGGTGCACGGCGACAGGGACAGGCCGATGGCGAGGCCGAGGATGATGAGGGGGATCACGAAGTCCCCGTATCCCGAGTGCGCGTCGACCCGCGTGAGCAGGGCGATGGCGACCGTGCCGACGGCCATGCCGAGCGCGACCGTGACCTTCATGCCGAACTTCGGCGTGAGCAGCGCCGTCAGCGCGCCGCCGACGAAGACCGCGCCGGCCAGCGGCAGCATCCGCACACCGGTGTCCAGCGGCGAGTAGCCGAGGACGAACTGGAGGTGCTGGGTGAGGTAGTAGAACGCGCCGAAGACGGCGAGGAAGAAGAGCGCGACGGCGAGCGTGGACCCGGCGAAGGCACGGCGCGCGAAGCGGCGGACGTCCAGGACCGGGCGCGGGTGGCGCAGCTCCCAGAGGACGAAGCAGATCAGGCCGACGGCGGCGACGACGGCCGCGGTGATCGCGGCGGCGCCCCAGCCGAAGTGCGGGCCCTCGATGATCATGTAGATGAGCGAGCCCACCCAGATGACGGAGAGCAGCCCGCCGACGTAGTCGAGCCGGTCGCTGTGGCCCGCCTTGGACGGCGGCACGAGGAACAGCGCGCCGAGGATGCCGAGGACGGCGATCGGCACGTTGATGAGGAAGCTGGAGTTCCAGCTGTACTTCTCCAGCAGCGCGCCCGCGACCAGAGGGCCGGCGGCGATGCCGAGGCCCGCGGTGGCGGTCCAGATGGTGATGGCCTTGGCCCGCTCGGCGCGCGGGAACGTCGCGGCGAGCAGCGAGAGCGTGGCCGGCATGACGAAGGCCGCGCCGATGCCCATCAGCGCGCGCGACGCGATGACCGCGTTCGAGCTGTCGGCGAGCGCTCCCGCGACGGAGGCGACGCCGAAGACGACGAGGCCGAGTACGAGCGCCCCGCGGCGGCTGTACTTGTCGCCGATCGCGCCGAGCAGCAGCATCAGCGCGGCGTACGGCACGGTGTAGCCGTCGATGACCCACTGGAGGTCGGCGCTGCTCAGGTTCAGGTCGATGGTCATGTCGGGGGCGGCCACCGTCAGGGTGGTGTTCGCCATGACGATGATCAGCAGGCTGAGGCAGAGCACCCCCAGCGCTGCCCAGCGCTTTCCGTACGGCCGGTCCATCTTCTCGACCGGCGTCGACATGACGACGCGCATCCGGACACCTCTCACGATCTCAGTTGATTGATATTGCACAGCACTGTGCAATTACACAGCAGTGCGCAATTTAGCCGAATGCACAGCCGTGTGCAAAATGGAGTGGTCGGCACGCCCGGGGCAACCAGCCGCACGCCCCCGGAGAATGGGCGGCCACACGCGTGCCCCGCGCCGCACGGGGACGAGGACGCCGACCGAGGAGCCGCACCACCATGACCACACTCAGCAGCCGTGCCTCCGCCAACCGCCGCCGCATCATGGACATCGCGCTCGCCGAGCTGGTGCGCAATCCGGACGCGTCCATGGACCACATCGCACGCGCCGCCGGAGTCGTGCGCCGCACCGTGTACGGGCACTTCCCCAACCGCGAAGCGCTGATCACCGCCCTGACGGACGCCGCCGTAGACGACGTGTCACGGGCCTTCGCGGCCGGCATGGAGGACGTCTCGGCGGGTACGGCCCCCGCTCCCCCGGCCGACCGGGCGCTCGCCCGCGCCACCCTCTCCGTCTGGGAATCCGCCGACCGCTACCGGCTCCTCGTCGCCCTCGCCCAGCGCAGCGTCACCGACGCGGGCATCCGGGCCCGCCTGGAGCCCGTACGCCTCAAAGCCGCAGGCCTCATACAGCGCGGCCTGGACGACGGCGCGTTCAGCTCCCCGCTCACCTCGCGCGCCCTCGCGCACGTCTACGAGCACACGCTCTTCGGGCTGATGCAGGCGGTCAACGAGGGCGCGCTGCCCGCCGAGACGGCGGGCGTCGCCGCCGCGACGACGGTCCTGGCCACGGCGGGCGTCGCGCCGGCCCGCGCCGCCGAGGCCGTTTCGGAGGCCGTACGGGAGGCGACGGCGGCGGCAGCGGGGGCTGGGACAGTTAGGGCGGGGACGGCGGCGAAGGCACGTACGGACGGAGCCGCGCGTACGGGCACGGACGCGCGTAGCGACGCTGACGCACGTACGGGCACGGACGCGGACTTGAGCACGGGCACGGACGCGGCGAAGCCCCGCTGAACGGGGGCGTCAGCGGAGCTTCGCGATCAGGGGGTGCGCGGCGGAAACGATTCGCTCCCGTCCCGCACCGGCCGGGTATCCAGCGGCGCGCACTTCACACACGCGGCCGCCTCCCGGCGCGTCACACGGCGGCGGGTTCCTTCTCCGTACCTCCGGGGCGGCCGTCCTGGGCCGCCTGCTGCGTACCGCTGTGCCCGTCGTCCACGAGCGTCGTCTCGTCGAACGGCAGCCGCCCGGCGAGCACTTCGGTCACCCGCTCCTTGTCGATCTCCTTGGTCCAGGTGCCGACGAGTACGGTCGCGACGGCGTTCCCCGCGAAGTTGGTGAGGGCCCGCGCCTCGCTCATGAAGCGGTCGATGCCGACGATCAGGCCGACGCCGTCGACGAGTTCGGGGCGGTGGGACTGGAGGCCGCCCGCGAGGGTGGCGAGGCCGGCGCCGGTGACGCCCGCCGCACCCTTGGACGCGATGATCATGAAGAGGAGCAGCGAGACCTGCTGGCCGATGGAGAGCGGTTCGCCCATCGCCTCCGCGACGAAGATCGAGGACATCGTCAGATAGATGGCGGTGCCGTCGAGGTTGAAGGAGTAGCCGGTGGGGACCGTGATGCCGACGACCGGCTTGCTGACGCCCAGGTGCTCCATCTTCGCGATGAGCCGCGGCAGCGCCGACTCCGACGACGAGGTGGAGAGGATCAGCAGGAACTCCCGCGCCAGGTACTTCAGCAGCGCGAAGACGCTGACCCCGGCGACCAGCCGCAGGATCGTGCCGAGCACGATGATCACGAAGAGCAGGCAGGTGATGTAGAAGCCGACCATGATGACGGCGAGCGACTTGAGCGCGTCCACGCCCGTCTCGCCGACCACCGCCGCCATCGCGCCGAACGCGCCGACCGGGGCCGCCCACATGATCATGGCGAGCACGCGGAAGACCAGCCGCTGGATGTGGCCGATGCCGCGCAGGACCGGTTCGCCGCTCGCGCCGAGGGCTTGCAGCCCGAAGCCGACGAGGAGGGCGACCAGCAGGGTCTGGAGCACCTCGCCCTTGGTGAAGGCGGAGACCATGGTGGTGGGGATGATGCCGAGGAGGAAGTCGACGGTGGAGTCGCCGCCCTTGGCCTGCGCCTCGCCCGCGTGCCGTACCGACTCCGTCAGGTGCAGCCCGCTGCCGGGCTCCAGGATGTTGCCGACGACGAGGCCGATGGCGAGTGCGACCGTCGACATGACCATGAAGTAGCCCAGCGCCAGGCCGCCGACCGCGCCGACCTTCGCCGCCTTGCGGACCGATCCGACGCCGAGCACGATCGTGCAGAAGATGATCGGCGAGATCATCATCTTGATCAGGTTCACGAACCCGGTGCCGAGCGGCTTCAGCTCCACGGCCACGCCGGGGGCGGTGAACCCGACGAGGATGCCGAGGAGCACGGCGGCGATGACCGCGATGTAGAGGAAGTGGGTGCGGTCCTTCTTCGTACGGGCGGCCCGCTCGGGCCCGTCCGGCGACGGTGGCGCCTGCGGTGGCGGTGTCTGCGCTGACACGGTGGTGCTCCTCGGTGTACGGGGCGTGCGGCTCATGCGGCCCGCGCTCTCCCGACGAGTGGGGCCCCGCAGACTATGCACCCGTCTGTGACCGCGGTCACCCTTGCGTGCATTACGTTCACGGCTCAATCAGAAGGCAGACTGTCGGCCATGCGCGCACCCCGCATACCCGGCATACCCCGCCCCCGCAGCCTGGCCGGCCAGCTCTTCGCGATGCAGATCGTGCTGGTCGCCGCCGTGGTGGCCGGGTGCGCGTTCTTCGCGTACGCGACGGGGCGGGGGCAGGCCGAGGACGCGGCGCGGCGTCAGGTGACCGCGACGGCCGCCGCGGTGGCCGGGGCGCCGTCGGTACGGGCCGCCGCCGAGGCCGCCGACCCGAGCGCCGCGCTCCAGCCGTACGCGGAACGGGTGCGGCGCGACGCCGGGGTCACCTTCGTGACGATCATGGATCCGCGCGGCACGCGCTGGACGCACCCCGACGCGGCCCGCATCGGCCAGGAGTTCCTCGGCCACACCGGACCGGCGCTGCGCGGGAAGGCGTTCTCCGAGACGTACACGGGGACGCTCGGGCCGTCCGTACGGGCCGTGGCGCCGATCCGCTCCGGCGCGCGGATCACGGGGCTGGTCAGCGTGGGCATCACCGTCGACGAGATCAGCGCCGAGGTGCGGCGGCAGGTCATGGCGCTGCTGGGGGTGGCGCTGGGGGCGCTGGCGCTCGGCGGCGTCGGCACGTACGTCGCCAACGCCAGGCTGCGCCGGCATACGCACGGCATGAACGCCGCCGAGCTGAGCCGGATGCACGACTACCACCAGGCCGCGCTGCACGCGGTGCGCGAGGGGCTGGTGATGCTGGACGGCGAACGCCGGATCGCCCTCATCAACGACGGCGCGCGCGACCTGCTGGGGCTGACCCCGGACGCGGTGGGGCTGCGCGTCACCGCCCTCGGCCTGCCCGCGCCGCTCACCGAAACGCTGCTGGCGGCGGGCCCGTGCGTGGACGAGGTGCATCTGACGGCCGACCGGATCGTGGTCGTCAACACCTCGCCGGTCAGCGGCGGGGAGCGCAGCGGCACGGTCGTCACTCTGCGGGACCACACCGAACTCCAGGCCCTGTCAGGCGAGTTGGACTCCGTACGCGGCTTCGCCGAAGCGCTGCGCTCACAGGCCCACGAAGCGGCCAACCGGCTGCACGCCGTGGTGTCCCTGATCGAACTCGGCCGCGCCGACGAGGCCGTCGACTTCGCCACAGCCGAACTGGAACTGGCCCAGGCCCTCACGGACCAGGTCGTGGCGGCTGTCGCCGAGCCCGTACTGGCGGCTCTGCTGCTGGGCAAGGCGGCCCAGGCGAATGAGCACGGCGTGGAGCTGACGCTCACTCCGGAGAGCCATATCGACGACGGGGTGCTGCCGGCGGCGCTGCCGGCCCGTGACCTGGTCACGATCTTGGGGAACCTGATCGACAACGCCGTCGACGCCAGTGCGGCCGCGCCGCGGCTTCCGGCCCTGGGCGCGCCCGCGCCGCCTTCCGGCCTGCGGCCGGGCGTGGGCGCGCCCGCGGACGCGCCCGCGGAGGCGGCTCCGGCCGCGGAAGGGGCCGGGGGCCGCCGGGCGTCGGCCGATGCGGGGGTGGCGGCCGAGGGACACCGGGCATCCGCCGATGCGGGGGCGTCGGCCGAGGGCGCGGGATGCTCGCCAGGGGACGGCGACGGGTGCGCGGGCCTGCTGCGCACCCTCGACCACGCGGACGCGGACGAGTACGGACACGAAGCACGTACGGACGACGACACCGACGCGGACGCGACGGCCGAAGACGCCGAGCGGGAGGACGCACCGAGGGGCACCGAGGCCGCAGCCGCCGAGAACGGGCACGGCGTGCGTACTGACGACAGCGACGCGGCAGCCGGTGCCGGAGGTGCCGGAGGTGCAGCGGAACCGGATCGCGGCCGGTCGGTGACCGTGACCGTCCGGGCGGACGGCGGGGAGTTGCTGTTGCGGGTGGCGGACAGCGGGCCCGGGATCGATCCGGCGGCGGTCGACGAGGTCTTTCGGCGGGGGTGGAGCACCAAAGCGCCGGGGCGGGGGCTCGGGCTGGCGCTCGTACAGCAGGCCGCTCGCCGGAACGGCGGTGTCGTGACCGTGGCGGAATCGGCGGCGGGCGGGGCCCAGTTCACGGTTCTGCTGCCGCTGCGCAGCGAGGTCACGGCATGAGACCGGGCCGCCCCTTCGCGTCCGCGCCCCGTGGACGCCCCACTCCGGCAGGAGCACCCCTATGACCACGCCGCCGCCGACGGATGCCGGCCCGATCCGGGTTCTCGTCGTCGAGGACGAACCGCTCGCGGCCGACGCGCACGCGCTCTACGTGCGGCGCGTGCCGGGGTTCGCCGTGGCCGGGGTGGTGCACTCGCGGGCCGACGCGTCGCAGTTCCTCAAGCGGACGGCGGTCGACCTGCTGCTGCTGGACCTCTTCCTCCCCGACGGGCACGGGCTCCAGCTCGTACGGTCGCTGCGCGCCGCCGGGCACGCCACCGACGTGATCGCGGTGACGTCGGCGCGCGACCTGGCGGTCGTACGCGAGGGCGTGTCCCTCGGCGTGGTGCAGTACGTGCTGAAGCCGTTCACCTTCGCCACCCTCCGCGACCGGCTCGTGCGCTACGCGGACTTCCGCGCCGCCGCCGGGGAGGCCAGCGGCCAGGACGAGGTGGACCGCGCCCTGTCGGCGCTCCGCGCGCCGCAACCCGCCTCCCTGCCCAAGGGGTTGAGCCTGGACACGCTCCAGACGATCACCGACGCGCTGCGCGCGGCGGGCGCCGACGGGCTGTCGGCGGGCACGGCCGCGACCGCCCTCGGCATCTCCCGGATCACGGCCCGCCGCTACCTGGAGCACCTGGTCCATACGAGCCGAGCCGCCCGCACCCCGCAGTACGGCCATGTCGGCCGCCCCGAACTCCGCTACCGCTGGCTGACGCAGCGCTGAGACAGCGCGACCCCCGATACGTCGGGGGCTGCGAGCGATGGCAGCCCGGTCTGTCCTGTCCCGACCTGTCCTGGCCGGGCTGCCACCACTGACGATTCAGTCAACGCCTACTAGAACTTGACCGACCTGATGACGTAATTGCCCGCCAAGTTCGTCCGGTTGCCGGGCGTTTCGGAGCCGATGCGGTTCCGGTAGCCCTCGCTGGTGTAGTAATTCACCCGGGCCGCCGTATTGTTGTACGCCGACCTGACGTTTACGTTCCTGGAGCTGAAACCGCAGGACCTGCCGGCCGAAGGGTCGTTGCCGTAGAAGTCGCAGCGCTCACCATTGCCGTTCCAGTCGCTGTAGATGCAGAACGCACCCCGCGGGCAGTCATAGTCGGCCACTCGCGGGGTGGCGACTGGGGCGACGCTGCTGCCGGCCATCGCGGTCGGCGCGGCGAACGCCAAGGCTCCGGCGGCCAGTACGGTCGCTGCCAGTGTGGTGGCGGCTCTACGGTTCTTCGCATGCACAAAACGCATTACGACTCCGTTTCTCTGCGAATGGGAGCCGCCCAGGAAAGGCCACACCAAGGACCTTTCTTGGAGCAGCCGTATGCACCTGTGATCACATAGTCAGCTGTGAACTTCGGCGGTCCAAGAAAAGACCAAGGGGCGCGGTCGCGCAACCGGCATTCCGGCCATGGCGAATTAGGCCATGAACCCTGAGGGCGATCATTAAAGCACCACAGCGCCCGCCGACCGCGGCTTCACAGAAGAGGGCAGCCGGGATCGCCGAGCCAAACGGTCTGCCCGCCCTCCGTCACGGTCAGGCCGAAGTCGAACAGCGAGGGCCGGCCTTTGTCGCGCCACCAATCGGCCGCGGCGCGGGTTTCGTCATAAAGGTCGCGCGGCCCCCACTGGTACACGGATTCGCCGGTGGCGTAGGCCCAGGAGTCGGGGCCGCACCACCAGTGGCCGTCGCCCTGTTCCCAGTGGGCGACGCCGGGCAGCCGCAGGCCGATGGCGAAGGCGGCGTGCGGGTCGGTGAGGGCAAGGTGGTCCGGTCCACCGTCGGGGGCGGATTCGCGCGCCTGCCGCCAGGTCTCGTCGGTGAACAGGTCGCCGATCGGGGAGCGCGGGCGCTGTCCGCGTACGGTCATGAAGGTCATGGCTCCGGCGAAGCGGCCCGACGCCCGGCCGTCTTCGACCGTGAGCCGCGCCAGGCCGTGGGAGCAGAACGCGGTGCGGTACGGCGTGAGGATCAGGCCGCCGGTACGGGTCTGCTCGACCCACGCGTACGGGACGGCCAGCACCGCGGCGGTGGACAGCACCCGGTCGTAGGGCGCGCGCGGCGGATGGCCGGCCTCCCCGTCCGCGTGCACGGCGGTGACGTCCTCGCACCCGGCGGCGGTGAGCGCGGCACGCGCCCCGGCGTGGAGCGCTTCGTCGATCTCGACGGTGACCAGGCGGTCGCCGCCGACGCGCTGAGCGATGAGGGCGGCGTTGTAGCCGGTGCCCGTGCCGATCTCCAAGACGGTGCCCGAGGTCCGCAGTTCGGCCTCGGCGAGCATGTTCAGCACGGCGTTCGGGGCGCTGATGGAGCAGGTCGGCAGGGTGCCGATGCCGCCCGCGAGGGTGCGGCCGTCGTCGACCTGGGTGACGAGGCCGTCGCGCGGGTCGTAGGCCAGCGCGGCCCACCGCCGCGGGTCGTCCGTACGCCCGAAGGCCCGGTAGCCGCCCCCGTCCTCGACCCACACGGTGTCCGGTATGAACGCGTGGCGGGGTACGGCCTCGAAGGCGCGGCGCAGCCAGGGCCGGGCGAAAGCGCCCAGGCCGTCGAGGTCGTCGGCGGCCTGGGCGCTCAGCGCGGTGAAGTCCGGCTCCACGTCGGCTACTTCGGCTTGCGGTGGTCGCCGCTGCCGGGCCGGGAGACGTCGGGGTGCTGGCTGTCCTTGTCCCGCGGGGACGGCTCCTTCGGCGTCGGGATGGGGGCGGGCTTCTCGCCGTGTCGTGCCATGCGCTTTCTCCTTGCGGATGGTTCCGGGCGCGGAACAGTGCAGCCCCTCAGGGGCCGGTACGGAGGTAGCAGGAGACGGCAAGGTCACCGTGATTAACCCTGCGTCATATGCCAGTCACATACGGTACGCAGAATCGCGACGTCCCCGCAACCCCATACGACAGGAAGCATTCCTAACCACCACCTTGTCGCGAGCATGACGTCTCGCTAGCGTTCACGCACGTTCAACCCACCCCCCATGGAGGTTCGACGTGCATCGCAAGAGAATCGTCTCCGCACTCTCCGCGCTCTCCGCCGCCGTCGTCGTCAGCGGCGCCCTCACCGCCGGCGCCTACGCCACCCCGAGCAAGCACGCCGCAGAGGGAGCGGCCCCGACCGCCGCGCCCAGCGGGCTCAACGGCCCCTACCTCTACCTCGGCTGGGGCAGTCCGCCGAAGGCGACGTCCGTCATGTCGGCCACCGGCATCAGGCAGTTCACCATGGCCTTCATGCTCTCCGACGGCGGCTGCAACCCGAAGTGGGACGGCACCCGCGCCCTCACCGGCGGGACAGACCAGTCCACGATCAACTCCATACGGTCGGCCGGCGGCGACGTCACCGTGTCGTTCGGCGGCTGGAGCGGCAACAAGCTGGGCGAGAAGTGCTCGTCGGCGGGGGCGCTCGCCGGGGCGTACCAGAAGGTCGTCGACGCCTATAAGTTGAAGTCCATCGACATCGACATCGAGGCCACCGAGGTCTCGAACGCCACCGTCCGCCAGCGCGTCATCGACGCCCTGAAGACGACCAAGACGAAGAACCCCGGCCTCAAGGTCTACGTCACCTTCGGCACGACCACCACCGGCCCCACCGCCGACGGCAAGGACCTCGTCAAACGCGGCGCGGCCAAGGGGCTCGACGCGGAATGGGCCGTGATGCCGTTCGACTTCGGCGGCCAGGGGAGCGTCGACATGGCCGCCGCCACGAAGTCGGCGGTGGACGGGCTCAAGAACACCGTCGCGAGCGAGTACAAGCTGTCCTCGGACGCCGCCTACCGCAAGGTCGGCTTCTCCTCGATGAACGGCCACACCGACCAGGCGGGCGAGATCGTCTCGGTCGCGGACTTCAAGTCGATGGTGTCGTACGCGACGAGCCACCACCTCTCCCGGGTCTCCTTCTGGTCGCTCAACCGCGACCGCAAGTGCGGATCGGGCGGCGGCGGTGACGCGTGCAGCGGCATCGAGCAGGGAACGTACGACTTCACCAAGGTGCTGGCCGGCTACAACGGCTGACGCTCGCGGGGCCGACGCCCCGCCGGCGACGGCCGTACGGTCACCGGGCAGCCCGCCGAGGCCAGTTGGAGGTCGTGCCCGTGCGCCCCACCGTCCCTGTGATCCTCGTCGCCGCCCTCGCCGCAGGCGCGCTCAGCGCCTGCGGCGCGGGGTCCTCGCCCCATCCGGACACCGTGAAGGTGGCCTACCAACGGAACACGAACGGCAAGGTCCGCTATACCGACAACTATCTGGCCATGGTGAAGAAGGAGTTCGAGAAGACGCACCGGGGCAAGAGAGTCGAACTGATCCCGATTCAGGCGTCCGAGAACGACTATTACGCCAAGATCCAGCAGATGATGCGGTCCCCGAAGACCTCGCCGGATCTCGTGTACGAGGACACGTTCCTCATCAACTCCGATATCAAGAGCGGATATCTGCGACCGCTGGACGACAAACTCAAGACGTGGGCCGACTGGAAGCAGTTCGTACCCGCCTCGAAGGCCGCGACGCGGGCCGAGGACGGCAAGACGTACGGCGTGCAGGACGGCACCGACACCCGCGCCCTCTGGTACAACAAGGAAATCTTCGCCAAGGCCGGACTGCCCGCGAATTGGCGGCCGAAGACCTGGCAGGACGTCCTCGACACCGCTCGTACCATCAAACGCAAGGTCCCCGGCGTCACCCCGCTCAACGTCTATACGGGCAAGGGCGCGGGCGAGGCGTCCGTGATGCAGACCTTCGAGATGCTGCTGTACGGCACCGGAAAGGACCCGCTCTACGACCCGGCGGCGAAGAAATGGGTCACCGGCAGCAAGGGGTTCCGGGACTCGCTGGACTTCGTGCGGAGCGTCTACGCGGAGAAACTCGGCCCCGATATCACCGACGCCCTCGACCCGAATGTCGCCGTGCGCAATGTCAGCGAGTGGCTGCCGGCCGGAAAGGTCGCCATCGACCTCGACGGCTCCTGGCTCGGGGAGTACTGGCTCCCCACGGGCGGCAAACCGTGGCCGCAGTGGTCGAAGGTGATGGCGCAGACGCCGTTCCCGACGCAGCACGGGCAGGCCCCCGGCAAGGTCAGCCTCTCCGGCGGCTGGGCCTGGTCGATCCCCGCCAAGTCCCGCTACGCCGATCTGGCCTGGCAGTTCATCGAAACCCTCCAGTCGAAGCGGAACGCGGCGGAGTGGGACATCCGGGGCGCGCAGATCGCGGTCCGCGACGATGTCGCCGCCGACGCGAAGTACCTCAAGTCCATGCCCGGCATCGACTTCTTCACCTCACTGGTGAAGTACAGCCACTTCCGGCCCGCGCTGCCCGTCTACCCCAGGGTCTCCGCGGTGATCGGCGAGCAGATGGAGAACGTGACCACCGGCGACTCGTCGGTGGGCGAGGCCGCGAAGGCGTACGACGAGCAAGTCGCGTCGATCACCGACGGCGCAGTGGTGAGCGGGAACCGATGACCGCGCTCCCGACGGCACGGGCCCGTGAACCCCACCGGCGACAACGCCCCCGCCATCGCCTCCGCTGGCTGCCCGTCGCCCCCGCGACCCTCCTCCTGCTGCTCTTCCTCGGCGGGCCCATCGCGTACTGCGGCTATATCGCCTTCACCGACATGCAGCTGACCGGCTCCTCGGCCACGCACTTCGTGGGCCTGGACAACTTCCGGCAGGCGTTCGCGGACGACAAGTTCATCAACGCGGTCGTACTGACCCTCGTCTTCACCGTGCTCTCCTCGATCGTCGGCCAGAACACCCTCGGCCTCGGGCTCGCCGCCCTGATGCGGCGCGCCTCGCGGCCCGTACGGACGCTGACCGGGGCGATCGTCATCGCCGCGTGGGTGCTGCCGGAGATCGTCGCCGGCTTTCTGCTCTACGCCTTCTTCAACCAGCGCGGCACCCTGAACGACATTCTGGACTGGCTGCATCTGCCGTCCCAGAACTGGCTGTTCACGCTGCCCATCCTCGCGGTCTCGTTCGCCAACGTCTGGCGCGGCACCGCGTTCTCGATGCTCGTCTACTCCGCCGCGCTCTCCGAGATCCCGCAGGAGATCACCGAGGCGGCGGAGGTGGACGGAGCCAGCGGGTGGCAGCGGATGTGGCGCGTCACGCTGCCGATGATCCGCCGCTCCATCGCCACCAATTTGATGCTCAACACCCTCCAGACGCTGTCGGTGTTCGGCCTGATCTGGGCGATGACGCGCGGCGGACCCGGCACGCGCAGCCAGACGCTGCCGGTCTTCATGTACGACCAGGCGTTCTTGAAGGCGCTTATCGGCTACGGCACGGCGGTGGCGCTGCTGCTGCTCCTGGTGGGGGCGCTGTTCTCGCTGGTGTATCTGCGACTGCTGCGCGAGGAGGTCTGAGATGCGGGCCCATCGAACACCCCGCCGGTCCGCCTCCGCGCACCGCACGCCCAAGCTGCGGCGCGCGACGCGGCAGCGGCTGGCGGCCGACGCGGCGCTGCTGGTCGCGGCCCTGGCCTTCGCCGTGCCGCTGGCCTGGCTGGTGCTGTCCTCCGTCGACGAACACGCCTCGCTCGACGTCTCCGTGCCGTCCCACCCCACGCTGGCCAACTTCGACGCCCTCATGGACCCGGAGATCACCTACCGGCCCATGCTCAACAGCCTGCTGCTGTGCGGCGGCGCCACGGCCCTGACCATCGCCTGCGCCACCCTCGCCGCCTATCCCCTGTCGCGGTTCCGCTCCCGCTTCAAACGCCCGTACCTCATGGCGGTGCTGTTCACGACCTGTCTGCCGGTCACCGCGATCATGGTCCCGGTGTACGGGCTCTTCGTGCAGATCAACCTCATCGACACGCTGTCCGGTACGGCCCTCTTCCTCGCCGCGACCCAGCTTCCGTTCGCCATCTGGCTGATGAAGAACTTCATGGACGCCATCCCCGTCAGCCTCGAAGAGGCGGCCTGGACCGACGGCGCGAACCCCATGCAGGCCCTGGTCCGCGTCGTCCTGCCGCTCATGGGGCCGGGCGTGGCCGTCGTGACCGTCTATAGCTTCATCATGATGTGGGGCAATTTCTTCGTCCCCTTCATGCTGCTGCTCACCCCGGACCAACTCCCGGCGTCCGTCTCCATCTTCACCTTCTTCGGCTACCGCGGCGAAGTGGCCTACGGGCAGCTCGCCGCCTTCTCCATCCTCTATTCGACGCCCGTGATCCTGCTGTACGTCCTGATCTCCCGTCGCCTCGGCGGCGGCTTCGCACTGGGCGGCGCGGTGAAGGGATGAGGGCCTCTCCCGCGTGATCCCGTTCGCCCGGAAGTCGGACGGGCGTCCATCTTGAGTACGACGTACGGCCCCGGCATCGGCCATTTGGCCGGTGCCCAGGTCGGGCCGTGCGGCTGAGGTGGAGAGGGGGCCCGGTGCTCAAAGATGGGAGAGCATTCATTCCCCGCTCTCCCAGGAGACCTCGTGCCCCGTTCCGCCCCCTTCCCCACGTCGACCGCCGTCCCCGGCGCCGCCGCCCCCGACGGCGTCGCCGCGCGGGCGACCGAGCTGAGCAAGGTGTACGGGCAGGGCGAGACCCAGGTGGTCGCGCTGGACGCGGTGTCCGTGGAGTTCCGGCGCGCGGAGTTCACCGCGATCATGGGGCCGTCCGGATCGGGCAAGTCCACGCTCATGCACTGCATGGCCGGGCTCGACTCCCTCTCCTCCGGCTCGGCCCGGATCGGCGACGTCGAACTGGCGTCGCTGGGCGACCGGCAGCTGACACGGCTGCGCCGGGACCGGGTCGGCTTCGTCTTCCAGGCGTTCAACCTGCTGCCGACGCTGAACGCGATCGAGAACATCACCCTGCCGATGGACATCGCCGGCCGCCGGCCCGACCAGGCGTGGCTGGAGCAGATCGTGTCGACCCTGGGCCTGTCCGCGCGGCTGTCGCACCGCCCGGCGCAGCTCTCCGGCGGTCAGCAGCAGCGGGTGGCCGTGGCCCGCGCCCTCGCCTCCCAGCCGGAGATCATCTTCGCGGACGAGCCCACCGGCAACCTCGACTCCCGCTCGGGCGCCGAACTGCTGGGCTTCCTCCAGGAGTCGGTGCCGGCCCTCCAGCAGACGGTCGTGATGGTGACCCACGACGCGGTCGCCGCCTCGTACGCGGACCGCGTGATCTTCCTGGCCGACGGCCGGATCGTGGACGAGCTGCGCAAGCCGACCGCCGAAGCGGTCCTGGACCGGATGAAGGCGTTCGACTCGAAGGGCCGTACGAGCTGAGGAGCCCCCGCCCACCGCTCGCCGCCGGACTCCGGCACTCCCCGTCCCCCGCATCCCAGGACTGACACTCGTGCTTCGCACCGCTCTGCGCAACGTACTCGCGCACAAAGCCCGGCTGGTGATGACCGCTCTGGCGATCATCCTCGGCACCGCCTTCGTCTCCGGCACGCTGATCTTCGGCGACACCGCCGGCAACGCGTACAGCAACGTCTCGGCCAAGAACTACAAGGGCGTCGCCACCCTGGTGACCGCCGACGAGGGGATGCGCGCACCCGGCGATCGGCACAAGACCGCGCTCGACCAGCGGCTGGCCGAGAAGATACGGGCGCTGCCGGGCGTCGCCTCGGTGCGGCCGAGCGCTTCGGGTTACGCGACGATCGCCGACAAGAAGCAGCGGCCCATGGGCGACGACTGGCAGTCGCTCGGGGCCGACTTCATGCCGGGGAAGGACGGCAAGGACAGCCGTTACCCGGTCACCTCCGGCCGCGCGCCCGCCGCCTCCGGCGAGGTCGCGCTGAACACGAAGGCCGCCGCCGACGCCGGGTTCAAGCTGGGCGACCCGATCCGGTTCGCGATCGACGGGCCGGTGCTGACGAAGAAGCTGGTCGGCACCGTGGACACGACCGACCCGCGGGTGACGTCGGGCGGCACGCTGGCGGTGTTCGACACCGCGACCGCGCAGCGGCTGTTCGCCGCCCCGGGTTCCTTCAGCGAGTTCTCGGTGGGGGCGAAGCCGGGTGTCGACGATGTCGAGCTGACCGAGCGGATCCAGCAGCTGCTGCCCGACGACAAGGCTTTCGCGCAGAGCGGTTCGGAGCTGGCCCGTATCCAGGCCGACGAGATCACCATGAGCACCCGGTCGCTGACGAAGTCGCTGATGGTCTTCGCGGGCATCGCGCTGTTCGTCGGGGCGTTCATCGTCGCCAACACCTTCACCATGCTGATCTCGCAGCGCCGCCGGGAGACCGCGCTGCTGCGGGCGGTGGGCGCGTCCCGTCGCCAGGTGGTGCGCTCGACGCTGGCGGAGGCGGCGGTGCTGGGGCTGCTGGCGTCGGTGGCCGGGTTCGTGCTGGGCATCGGCGTCGCGCTCGGGCTGCGGCCGCTGCTCAACGCGACGGGCTCGAACCTCCCCGACGGCCCTCTGATCGTCGAGCCGGCCTCGGTCGGTTACGCGCTCGTGGTCGGTGTGGTCGTGACCGCACTGTCCGCGTGGCTGCCGGCGCGGCGGGCGGCGCGGGTCGCCCCGGTGGAGGCGCTGTCCGAGATCGACCAGGCGCCGGCGCAGCGGAGTCTGCGGGTCCGCGGCGTCGTCGGCGCGGTGCTCGCCGGTGCGGGCGTGGCGACCATGCTGTACGTGACCACCCTGTCGGACAGCGGGGGCATCGACGCCGGCATGGTGGGCTCGGCGCTCGTCCTGGCGGGCGCGGCCGTGCTCGCTCCGCTGCTGTCGCGCCCGCTGGTGACGTTCGCGGGCAAGGGGCTGGCCCGGATGTTCCCGGCCAGCGGCCGGCTCGCGACGCGCAACGCCCTGCGCAACCCGCGCCGTACCGCCGCGACGGCCTCCGCGCTGATGATCGGCCTCACGCTGATCACCGGTCTGACGGTGCTGGGCCACTCGGCCACGCTGGGCGTCGACCGGATGATGAAGAAGCAGGGGCTGACGGCCGACTACCAGGTGTCCTCGGAGGGCAGTCGCGGCCTCGGGAAGGACGCCGCGCACCGGCTGGCCGGCGTGCCGGGCGTCGCCGCGGCCGTACCGCTGCGCACGGTCGGTGCCGATCTGGGGTCCAGTGCGGGCGGTTTGACCGGCACGGACGCGCCGAACCTGCCGAAGGTGGCGGGCCTGCGCTTCATCAGCGGTTCGGCGGAGGCCGTACGGGCGAAGAACACCGTCGCCCTGTCGGCGAAGACCGCGAGCGAGCGCGGCGTGCGGACCGGCCAGAGCATCAAGGTCTCCTACAGCGACGGGGAGGACGACGCGGACGAGAAGCCGGGCCGCAAGAAGGGGCCGAAGTCGGCCACGTACAAGATCGCCGGCGTCTACACCGACAACGACGTGGCGCCCAACGCGCTCGCCTCGCTGGCGACGGTCGAGAGCCATGTCGACCAGCAGACCCTCGCCAACGAGCGGATTCTCATCAAGGCGGGGCCGGGCAGGACGGCCGGGCTCGAAGACAAGCTCCGCTCGGCCCTCGGCAGCAATCCGCTGGTGAAGGTGAAGGGCCAGTCCGTCCTGCGCGAGGAGCGCAGCGGAGCGATCGGCGACATCCTGAACATGACGTACGGGCTGCTGGGGATGGCCCTGGTGATCGCGGTGGTCGGCGTCGTCAACACGCTCGCCATGTCGGTCTTCGAGCGCACCCGTGAGATCGGCATGCTGCGGGCGATCGGCCTGGCGCGCCGCGACGTCAAGCAGATGGTGCGGCTGGAGTCGGTGATGATCTGCGTGTTCGGCGCGGTGCTGGGGATCGTGGTGGGCGTGTTCCTGGCCTGGTCGGGCGGGCACCTGGTGCGGTCCTCGTTCCCGGCGTACGAGTTCGGCCTGCCGTGGGCGCGGATCGCCCTGTTCCTGCTGATCGCCCTGGTCGTGGGCGTGCTGGCGGCGGTGTGGCCGGCGCGTCGGGCGGGGCGGCTGAGCCCGCTGGAGTCGATCGGCGCGCAGTAGGGCTCGCGGGTCGGCGAAACGGCGGTGGGCGCCTCCTCAAGGAGAGGGGGCGCCCACCGCCGTTCGGGTCGCGCTGTGCGTCAGCCCTGCTGGTCCGCGTTCTGGCCGCCGAGGTGGTGCACCCGGACCATGTTGGTGGTGCCGGGGACGCCGGGGGGCGAGCCGGCGGTAATGATCATGGCGTCGCCCTCGTTGTAGCGGTTGAGCTTGAGCAGCTCGGCGTCGACCAGGTCGACCATGGCGTCGGTGTTGTCGACGTGCGGCACGACGTACGTCTCGATGCCCCAGCTCAGCGTCAGCTGGTTGCGGGTGTCCGCGTCGGTGGTGAAGGCCAGGATCGGCTGGGCCGCGCGGTAGCGGGAGAGGCGGCGGGCGGTGTCGCCGGACTTGGTGAAGGCGACCAGCGCGGTCGCGCCCAGGAAGTCGGCGATCTCACACGCGGCGCGGGCGACGGAGCCGCCCTGGGTGCGCGGCTTCTTGCCCGGGACCAGCGGCTGGAGGCCGCGCGAGAGCAGTTCCTCCTCGGCCGCCTCGACGATGCGGGACATCGTCTTGACGGTCTCGATCGGGTACGCGCCGACGCTCGACTCGGCGGAGAGCATGACCGCGTCCGCGCCGTCGAGGATGGCGTTGGCGACGTCGGACGCCTCGGCGCGGGTCGGCCGCGAGTTGGTGATCATGGACTCCATCATCTGGGTCGCGACGATCACCGGCTTGGCGTTGCGGCGGCACAGCTCCACGAGGCGCTTCTGCACCATCGGGACCTTCTCCAGCGGGTACTCGACGGCCAGGTCGCCGCGGGCGACCATGATGGCGTCGAACGCCGCGACGACGGCCTCCATGTTCTCGACGGCCTGCGGCTTCTCGACCTTGGCGATCACCGGCACCCGGCGGCCGACCTCGTCCATGACGCGGTGCACGTCGCGGACGTCGTCGGCGTTGCGCACGAAGGAGAGCGCGACCATGTCGCAGCCCATCCGCAGCGCGAACCGCAGGTCCTCGACGTCCTTCTCGGCCAGCGCGGGCACGTTGACCGCCGCGCCGGGCAGGTTGATGCCCTTGTGGTCGGAGATCACACCGCCCTCGATGACGATGGTCTTGACCCGCGGGCCGTCGACCTCGGTGACCCGCAGCTCGACGTTGCCGTCGTTGATCAGGACCTGGTCGCCCTTGGAGACGTCGCCCGGCAGCCCCTTGTACGTGGTGCCGCAGATCGTCTTGTCGCCGGCGACGTCCTCGGTGGTGATGATGAACTCGTCGCCGCGCTCCAGCTCGACCGGGCCGTCGGCGAACGTCTCCAGGCGGATCTTGGGGCCCTGGAGGTCGGCGAGGACGCCGACCGCGCGGCCGGTCTCCTCGGCGGCCTTGCGGACGCGGTGGTACCGCTCCTCGTGGTCCGACTGGGTCCCGTGGCTGAAGTTGAAGCGGGCCACGTTCATGCCGGCCTCGATCAGCGCTTTGAGCTGGTCGTAGGAGTCGGCGGCAGGGCCCAGGGTGCAGACGATTTTGGAACGGCGCATAAAGCTGATCCTATCGGTTTGTTTCGGGGCGGAATAATCCAGTGGGGGTCAGGCCGGCGCCCAGGGGTGCCGGCCGCCGGCGGCGGAGGCCGTCGGCTAGGCGCTGACCAGGGCATACGTCTGGGTGGCGATCTCCAGCTCCTCGTCGGTCGGGACCACGGCGACCGCGACCCGGCTGGTGTCCGCCGAGATCAGCCGCGCCGAGGAACCGCGCACGGAGTTGCGTACCGCGTCCACCTCGATGCCGAGCACGCCCAGGCCGCGCAGCGACGCCTCGCGGACGGCCGCGGAGTTCTCGCCCACGCCCGCCGTGAACGCGACGGCGTCCACCCGGCCGAGCACCGCCGTGTACGCGCCCACATACTTGCGCAGCCGGTGCACGTAGATCTCGAAGGCGAGCTGCGCGGCGCGGTCGCCCTCGCCCATCCGGCGGCCGATCTCGCGCATGTCGTTGTCGCCGCAGAGGCCGATCAGGCCGCTCTTCTTGTTGAGCAGCTCGTCGACCTCGTCGACGCTCATCCCGGCCACCCGCCGCAGATGGAAGGTGACCGCCGGATCGATGTCACCGGAGCGCGTACCCATCACGAGCCCCTCCAAAGGCGTCAGCCCCATCGAGGTGTCCACGCACCGGCCGCCCTCGACGGCGGAGGCGGAGGCCCCGTTGCCCAGGTGCAGCACGATGACGTTGACGTCGGCCACGTCCTTGCCCAGCAGCTTCGCGGTCTCGCGGGAGACGTACGCGTGCGAGGTGCCGTGGAAGCCGTAGCGGCGGATGCGGTGCGCGTCGGCGGTCTCGACGTCGATGGCGTACCGCGCCGCGTGCTCCGGCATCGTGGTGTGGAAGGCGGTGTCGAAGACCGCGACCTGCGGCAGATCCGGGCGCAGCCCCATGGCCGTGCGGATGCCGGAGATGTTGGCCGGGTTGTGCAGCGGCGCGACGGGGATCAGCCGCTCGATCTCCGCCAGCACGTCCCGGTCGATGACGGTCGGCCCGCTGAACCGCTGCCCGCCGTGCACGACGCGGTGGCCGATCGCGGCGAGCTCCGGCGAGTCGAGCCCCAGCCCGTCCGCGGCCAGCTCCTCGGTGACGGCCCGCAGCGCCTCGTCGTGGTCGGCGATCGGCCGCTCGCGCTCCCGCTTGGCGCCGCCGGTGGCGAGCGGGGAGTGCGTCAGCCGGGAGGTCTCCTCGCCGATGCGCTCCACCAGGCCGGTGGCGAGGCGGGCGCTGTCGGCCATGTCGAGCAGCTGGTACTTGACCGAGGAGGAGCCGGAGTTGAGGACGAGCACGTGGGTGGCATCGGCGCTGGCGCCGGCGTTCGCAGTCATGGACGGGCTTTCCGGTAGGCGGCGGACGGGTGTTCGCGGATCGCGGCTGTTGCGTGGCTACGGCTGCTCGCCCTGGGCCTGTACGGCCGTGATGGCGACGGTGTTCACGATGTCCTGCACCAGCGCGCCGCGGGAGAGGTCGTTGACCGGCTTGCGCAGCCCCTGGAGGACCGGGCCGACGGCGACGGCGCCCGCGGAGCGCTGCACGGCCTTGTACGTGTTGTTGCCGGTGTTCAGGTCCGGGAAGATCAGCACCGTGGCCCGGCCCGCGACCTCCGACTCCGGCAGCTTGGTGCGCGCGACCGCCGCGTCGACGGCCGCGTCGTACTGGATCGGCCCCTCCACCAGAAGGTCCGGGCGGCGCTCGCGGACGAGTTCGGTCGCCTTGCGGACCTTGTCGACGTCGGCGCCGGAGCCGGAGGTGCCGGTGGAGTACGACAGCATCGCGATGCGCGGCTCGACGCCGAACCGGGCGGCGGTGGCGGCCGACTGGATGGCGATGTCCGCGAGCTGCTCGGCGTCCGGGTCGGGGTTGACGGCGCAGTCGCCGTAGACGAGCACCCGGTCGGCGAGGCACATGAAGAAGACGGACGACACGATCTGCGCGCCCGGCTTGGTCTTGATGATCTCGAAGGCGGGGCGGATGGTGGCGGCGGTCGAGTGCACCGCGCCGGAGACCATGCCGTCGGCCATGCCCTCCTGGACCATGAGCGTGCCGAAGTAGGAGACATCGGCGACGACGTCGTAGGACAGCTCGTAGCTGATGCCCTTGTGCGCGCGCAGCTGGGTGTACAGCTCGGCGAACCGCTCGCGCAGCGGGGAGGTGTGCGGGTCGATGAGGTGGGCGTCGCCGAGGTCGATGGAGAGTTCGGCGGCGCGCTTGCGGATCGCGGTCTCCTCGCCGAGGAGCGTCAGATCGCAGACGTCCCGGCGCAGCAGCACGTCGGCGGCGCGCAGTACGCGCTCCTCGGTGCCCTCGGGCAGGACGACCCGGCGGCGTCCGGTGCGGGACCGTTCGATCAGCTCGTGCTCGAACATCATCGGCGTGGTCCGGCCGGACCGGGCGACGGAGATGCGCCGCGTCAGCTCGGCCGTGTCCACGTGCCGTTCGAAGAGTCCGAGGGCGGTCTCGGCCTTGCGCGGCGAGGCGGCGTCGAGCTTGCCCTCGATCGAGAAGAGCTGCTCGGCGGTGGGGAAGGAGCCGCCCGGCACCGAGACGACGGGCGTGCCGGGGGCGAGCCGGGAGGCGAGCGCGAGGATGTCGGGGCCGGGGCGCTCGTCGAGGGTGAGCACCACGCCGGCTATGGGCGGCGCCCCGGCGCTGTGCGCGGCGAGCGCGCCGACGATGAGGTCGGCGCGGTCCCCGGGGGTGACGACCATGCAGCCTTCGGTGAGGGCCTTGAGGAAGGTGGGCAGCATGGCGCCGCCGAAGACGAAGTTCCGTACGTCGCGGGCGAGCCCGGCGGCGTCGCCGAGCAGCACTTCGGCGTCGAGGGACTGGACGATCTGGGCGACGGTGGGCGCGGAGAGCGAGGCGTCCTCGGGCAGCGCGTAGCAGGGCACGGGCAGCCGGGCGGCGAGCCGTTCGACGATGGCGGCGCGGTCGCCGGGCGCGACCCGGTTGACGACCAGGGCGACGACGTCGCAGCCGAGCGCCTCGTAGGCGCGGTAGGCGTTGCGGGCCTCCGACCGTACGGACTCGGCGCTCTGGTCCTGGCCGCCGACGACGGGGACGACGAAGGCGCCGAACTCGTTGGCGAGCCGGGCGTTGAGCGCCAGTTCGTCGGGGAGGTTGGTGGCGCCGTAGTCGGTGCCGAGCACCAGCACGTACTCGTATTCGCGGCCGACCGCGAGAAAGCGCTCGACGAGCTGGGAGACCAGTTCGTCGGTGCCCTGCTCGGCCTGGATCGCGGTGGCTTCCGCGTACGTCATCCCGGAGGCCGCCTCCGGGGTCTGGCCGAGCCGATAGCGGGACCGCAGCAGATCGAAGAGGCGGTCGGGGCCGTCGTGCAGGAGGGGGCGGAAGATGCCCACTCGGTCCACATGGCGGGTCAGGAGTTCCATGACTCCGAGTTCGACGACCTGCCGGCCGTCGCCGCGGTCGATCCCGGTCACGTATACGCTGCGCGTCACGCGTGCTCTCCTTGATCCATCTCGGTCCAGCAGCTGTGCTTTTGCCGGTTTTCTGGTCAAAAACACCCGGTATGGCGGGCTTGCCCTCTTGACAATACCCGCGGCCCTGGATAGGGCGCAGCGAGAGGTGGGGGCAGCAGTGCCACCGGGGTCATGAAACAATCAAACTGGCTCACATGTACCGGTAGCGAGCAGGAGACACAGCACGATGCGCATCGGAGTTCTCACCGCAGGCGGCGACTGCCCCGGCCTCAACGCTGTCATCCGTTCGGTGGTGCACCGAGCGCTCGTCGGCCACGGCGACGAGGTCATCGGCTTCGAAGACGGCTTCAAGGGCCTCCTCGACGGGCGGTTCCGCAAACTCGACCTCGACGCGGTCAGCGGCATCCTGGCCCGCGGCGGCACCATCCTCGGCTCCGCCCGCCTGGAACGCGACCGGCTGCGCGAGGCGTGCGAGAGCGCCCAGGACTTCTCCCGCGCGTACGGCATCGACGTGCTCATTCCCATCGGCGGCGAGGGCACTCTCACCGCCGCCCGGATGCTCTCCGACGCGGGCGTCCCGGTCGTCGGCGTCCCCAAGACCATCGACAACGACATCTCCGCCACCGACCGCACCTTCGGCTTCGACACCGCCGTCGGCGTCGCCACCGAGGCCATCGACCGCCTCAAGACCACCGCCGAGTCGCACCAGCGCGTCATGGTCGTGGAGGTCATGGGCCGGCACGCGGGCTGGATCGCCCTGGAGTCCGGCATGGCGGGCGGCGCGCACGGCATCTGCCTGCCGGAGCGCCGCTTCGAGGTCGACGACCTGGTGAAAATGGTCGAGGAGCGCTTCTCGCGCGGCAAGAAGTTCGCGGTCGTCTGCGTCGCCGAGGGCGCGCACCCCGCCGAGGGCTCGATGGACTACGAGAAGGGCGCCATCGACCAGTTCGGCCACGAGCGCTTCGCGGGCATCGGCAACCGGCTGGCCGTGGAACTCGAACGGCGCCTCGGCAAGGAGGCCCGCCCGGTCATCCTCGGCCACGTCCAGCGCGGCGGCACCCCCACCGCGTACGACCGCGTCCTCGCCACCCGCTTCGGCTGGCACGCCGTCGAAGCCGCCCACCGGGGCGACTTCGGCAACATGACGGCGCTGCGCGGCACGGACATCACGATGGTGCCGCTGGCGGAGGCCGTGACAGAGCTGAAGCGGGTGCCGGAGAACCGGATGAACGAGGCGGAGTCGGTCTTCTAGCCGGGCGGTGGGGGGCGGTTTCCACTTCGGCTTCGGCGGCGGGTCGACTTCAGCTGACTGCGGGTCAGCTCCGGGCGCAGGCCGCGCTGTTGGCCGGGCGGGGGGTGTGCTCGTACCCCCCGCACCCGGTCAGCGGCCGGGCTTCTCGCCCGCCTGCTCGCCCACCTTCTCGCTCGCGTCGAGGAAATCGCTCACGAGGCGGCGGGCGTACGCGGCGTCGAGTCCGGCCGGGCGGAAGAGGATGCGGTACATCATGGGGGCGACGATGCGGTCCATCGCCGTCTCGACATCGGGAACGCTCGCCTCGCGGTCGGCCGCCCGAGCGAAGATCACGTCGATCTGTTCGGCCGCGTAGGCCGAGCATTGGCCGGCGTTGCTGCCGTCCGGGTCACCGAGCAGCGCGTCACGGATGTAGGCACGGCCCGACGCGGACGACATCTCGTCGAGGAACTGCTCGGCCCAGGCCGTCAGGTCGGCCTTCAGGTCGCCGTGGCCCTCCGGCTCGGTATCGGGCCGCAGCCGCTCCACCGCGACGTCCGACAGCAGTTCCTGTAGGTCGCCCCAGCGGCGGTAGATCGTCGAGGGGGTGACTCCGGCGCGCTGGGCGACCAGCGGGACGGTCAGCGCGTCGCGGCCCTGCTCCGACAGGATTTCCCGGACAGCGGTGTGCACCGACGTCTGCACCCGGGCGCTGCGCCCGCCGGGGCGCACCATCTGCTTACGGCTCATGACACCACCTTAAAGCACAATCCTTGCGTTTAGGAGGGCGCGCACCAGGGCGACGGGAGCCGAACGGCGTGGGGGCGGGCCAGGCCCCGTACCGCCCCGCCTCGGCCCGGCTCGCACGCCGCGTTCAGGCGACCGGCGCGAGCGGCCGGGCGGACTGCGTCCGCTCGTAGGCGTGGCCCACTCGCAGCAGTTCCCGCTCACCGAAGGGCCGCCCGAGCAGCTGCATGCCGATCGGCATGCCCGCCGTGTCGTGGCCCACCGGAACGGACAGGGCGGGCACACCGGTGATGTTGGCCGGGGAGGAGAGACGCACGTAAGCGTCGGAGACGGCCTCGACCGATCCGTCGGACCAGGTGACGGTCTCCTGGCCGGCCTTCACCGCGGTCATCGGGACCGACGGGGCGGCGATCACGTCGACTTCCTCCAGGATGCGGGCCCATTCCTCCTGCATCAGCGTCCGGGAACGCTGGGCGCGCAGATAGTCGCCCGCGCCCATCAGCTCGCCGGCCTCCAGGAGGATGCGGACGTCCGGCTGGTACAGATCGGGGACCGTACGCAGCGTGCCCTCGTGGTAGGCGGTGGCCTCCGGCACCATCAGCCCCCACTGGGTGGCCTGGATGTACCGGGTCATCGGGATGTCGATCTCGACGAGCCGGGCGCCGAGCTTCTCCAGGTGGGCGATGCCCTGGCGGACGGCGGCCTCGACTTCCGCGTCGACGTGGTCGAAGTAGTAGTTGCGCGGCACGCCGACGCGCACGCCCGTCAGATCCGGCTCCCGTTCCGGCCGGTGGTCGACGGCGGGGGTGGCCAGCGAGGCGGGGTCGCGCGGGTCGTGTCCGGCGAGGACGGTCAGGACCAGGGCCGCGTCCTCGACGGTGCGGGTGACGGGGCCGACGTGGTCCAGCGACCAGGACAGGGACGTGACGCCGTGGCGGGGCACCAGCCCGTAGGTCGGCTTGAGGCCCACGACCCCGTTCAGCGCGGCGGGGACCCGGATCGATCCGCCGGTGTCGGTGCCGAGGGCGAAGGTCGCCGCCCCGGCGGCCACCGCGACGGCGGACCCGCCGCTGGAGCCGCCCGCGACCCGGCCGCGGTCCCAGGCGTTGCCGGTCTGCGGGGTGGTCAGTCCGTACGCGAACTCGTGGGTGTGGGTCTTGCCGACCAGGACGGAGCCCGCGGCCCGCAGCCGGGCGGCGACCGTGCTGTCGGCGGCCGCGCGGTGGCCGGCCCGGACCCGGGAGCTGGCGGTGGTGGGCGTACCGGCGACGTCGATCAGGTCCTTGAGCCCGGCCGGTACGCCGTGCAGCGGCCCCCGGAACACGCCGCCGGCCGCTTCCCGCTCGGCCTCGCGCGCCGCGTCGCGGGCCTGCTCCGCGGCGACCGCGACATAGGCCTCGACGTGCGGATTCACCTGGTCGATGCGGTCGAGGACCGAGTCCACCAGCTCGACGGGGGACAGCTGCCGGGCCCGGATCCGCTGAGCGGCGGCGGCGAGGGACAACTCATACGGCTGCATCGTGCTGCTCCTTTCCCGCGCGGTAGGCGCCGGCGGGCGGGGTGTCCCCGAAGTCCAGTTCCCGCAGGACCGCGACGACGGAGTGGATGTGGTTGGCGGTGGCGGCGGCCGCGGTGTGGCGGCCGCCGGGCAGTGACAGCCCGGCACGGGCGGCCCAGCGGGCGGCCTCGGGAGGCGTGAGTTCGGCGGAGGGCACGGCTTCTCTCCTGGTCAGGGGCGCGACGGCGAGGCGCCCCGCACTAAAAGCTAACGGTTTGCGTTAGCTCGACTGTAGGCCTTACGGTCGACTTAACGCAAACGCGTTGCGTTTACGGAGTGCGGAATACGCAAGGAGCCCCATGCCCAGAGTCGTGACCGACGCTCGCCCGTGCCCCCGCGCACCGCTCCCACCGGCCCGCCCGTGTCGGCACGCGGCCCCGGGGCCCGGAGCCCGGAGCCCGGAGCCCTACAGGGATTCACCACCCGGCGCTACGGGCTGGGGGCCACCTCACACGCGTACGCCATCGCCGCCGCCCTCCTCGCACTGGCGGCCCTGGAGGCGCTGGCCGCGTCGCGGCGCGGGGCAGTCCGCGCCGAAACCGACCACTCCCGCTGAACCGACCGTTCCCGCTGAAGAAAGCAAAGGAAGCACCACACCATGAACACCTCCCCCGCCCCCCTCATCCCCTCCTGGACCGTGGGCGGCGTCACCGTCCACCGCGTCGACGAAGTACCCCTGCCGCCCGCGACCGGACCCTGGCTGCTGCCCGACGCCACCCCCGAGGTCGTGACCGCCCAGGACTGGCTGCACCCCCACTTCGCCGGCCGCGACGGCATCCTGCACATCGACAGCCACAGCTTCGCGTTCGTCGTGGACGGGCTGCGCGTCCTCGTGGACACCGGCATCGGCAACGGCAAGGAGCGGGCCAACCCGGCCTGGCACAACCTGCGGACCGACTTCCTGGAGCGCCTCACCGCCGCCGGCTTCCCCCCGGACTCCGTCGACCTGGTGATCCTCACCCACCTGCACGCCGACCACGTCGGCTGGAACACCCGGCAGGTGAACGGCGAATGGGTCCCCACCTTCCCCAACGCCCGCTACCTCACCACGCGCGCCGAACGCGACTTCTGGGCCACGTACGACATGGATGAGGCACGCCGGCAGATGTTCGCCGACTCCGTGATCCCGGTCGAACAGGCAGGCCTGCTGCACGCCGTCGACGTCCCGTCCAACGGCGCCGAGATCGCCCCGGGCGTACGCCTCATCCCGACGCCCGGCCACACTCCCGGCCACGTCGCCGTGGAACTGACCAGCCAGGGCGAGACGGCGGTGATCTCCGGCGACTGCGTCCACCACCCCGTCCAGCTCGCCCACCCCGCCATCGGCGCCTGCGTCGACATCGACCCGCAGCAGTCCGAGGCCACACGCCACAAGCTGCTCGGCTCCCTCGCCGACACGGACACCCTCCTCCTCGGCACCCACTTCGCCCCGCCCACCGCCGGCCGCGTGGTCACCCACGGGGACGCCTACCGGCTGCGGCTCGTACCCGCTTCCTGATGCCGTCGCCAAGCCGTCGCTGCCACCGCGGGCATGACGCGGTGACAGCGACGCACGGCACTGGACACGGCCCCCAGGCCGCATCGGAGGCAACAGCCCCCGCGCCCGATCAGCCCCTCAGCCGCCGCGCATGAAGCGGTACATGCCGATCGACCCGTGCTCGGCGGTGTCGGCGAAGCCGAACTTCTCGTAGAGGAAGCGCGCCGGCCCGTCCGCGATCAGCGAGACGTACGCGGTAGCGGGCGCCCGGCGCTCCAGCTCGTCGGTGAGCGCGGCCATGATGCGCCGGCCGAGGCCCTTCCCCTGGTGCGCGGGGTCCACGCAGATATCGACGAGCTGGAACGCGGTACCGCCGTCGCCCACGATCCGCCCCATACCGATGGGCTCGCCCTCGTGATGCAGAACCACGCAGTACCAAGTGCCGGACAGCGCCAGCGCGACCGCCTCAGGGTCGCGGTCGGAGAGACCGGCAGCGGTGCGCAGGCGGCGGAAGATCTCAACAGAGGGCACGCCTTCGCGCACATCGTACGAATCGTTCGTAAAGTCCACGCACCTCATGCTAGGCGGCACCGGCCCGGAGGTCAGTTCTGCCAGTGAGTGTCCTGGTCAGTGCCCTTTCCATGCGCAGCGAGAATTCCGCCGCAGCCCGAGCGGGCGGCCGAGACGCATGAGACGGACGCCCCCTTCAAGGTCATCGGCAAGCGGGTAACGCTGCTAGGGGACGGGCCAGGTCAGCACAGAGAGAGTTCGACGAAGGGTTCCGCCACAGCGCGGAACAACTGAGGCAGCGCTCGCACTTCGGTCTGCTACGGACCGTTGAACTTCAGGTGATACTCAACGACTGTAGAGAACACCCACATATGGACGGACCGTTCATCCTGGTAACCCCCAAGAAGCGTCCAGCTCAGGCTCTCACGCCCCACGAGTCGCTGACCCTGATCGAGAAGATGCTGGGAGAACTATGAACACTGAAGGTTCCGTGCACAGCGTCCCCGAACTCGCCTGGTTCAAAAGCACCTACAGCGGCGGCGAAGGCGGTGCCTGCGTCGAGGTGGCAATCGAGTGGCGCAAGTCCAACCACAGCGGTGGCGCCGGTGGCGAGTGCGTAGAAGTAGCCGCCGACTGGAGCAAGTCCACCCACAGCAGTGGCGAGGGTGGAGAGTGTGTAGAAGTCTCCACCGATTGGAGCAAGTCCTCTCACAGCAGCGGCGAAGGCGGTGCCTGCCTCGAAGTCCGCCCCTGCCCCCGCACCGTCCACGTCCGGGACTCCAAGGACAAGCAGGGCCCCCAACTCGCCGTCACGCCCGCCGCCTGGACCGCCTTCGTCTCATACGCGGCCACGGCCTGAGCAACGGCCGTCCCCAGCCCCCGCGTTCAACCTCTGAACGTTCCGAACGTCCCAACGGCGGGCGGAGGCCCGCCCGGTAACGCTGTACGAAAACGCACCGCCCCCACACTTCCTCGGGGCGGTGCGTTTTTGTGGGCCCGCTCCCAAGGTGTATGGGCGGTGAACTCCCGTTGCCCGCAATGCCCTTGGGCCTGCCCTCGCATGACCGATTGGGCAGGTAACGACTGCCTCCCCGTTCAGTGGATCGTTCTTGACTCAACAGGTATGCACCTGGCACGCTTCTTGAGTAACCTAAAGTCGGAAACCGACTCCTAGTCAGAACCTGGGGCAGGTTCAGCGCGATTGCCGCGCGTGACGGCCGGCGCGACCGCCGGTGGGTTACCTGGCCTCATCGCGCCAAACGGGGAATTACCAAGGGGAAACACGTGTCACCGTCTGTGTCATCCGGAATTCGTCACGATCGGGGGATCGCAACACCCGTGCTCCTGCGGCTCAAGCCACCGAACCACGTCTTGGACATCAGTGCCCCTACGGGTACTTGTCCGCTCACCGGATGCTCACCCTGACCGACACGCGAACCATCCCCCCACATTCGTCGCCGCCGCCCAGGCGTGCCGCCGCAATGGCGGTGTGCCCCTCGTCGCGACGGCGGTATTCGCGACCGTAGCCCGTCGCGCGGCCGTCACGGCACTTTTCGTGGCAGCGCCGACGCCCCCTGCGCCACGCCGTCGCGCCCTTTACTTGCTTCTCTCGCCCACTCGCACGCCGCAGTGCCTTTTCGAGGCCGCTCGCGGTCGCTCCGTCCACCCTTCGTCGCGCGGCGCCGGATTCTCGAACCCGAGCCGTCGGCCATGACGTCATTCCCGAAAACCGCCGTGCGTGAACGGCCGCCGTGGCAGCGCCGCGTGTGGTGTTCATGCCATTCCGTAATCCGCTGTATCGCCGCTCGTATCGCGGCGCGACATCCCCTGCCCCACCGAACCAGCGTTGTATGCGCGCCGCCGCTTCGGCGGCGCAATCCCCCCTGTCCGTAAGGAGTTTCCTGGTGCCCGTATTCGAGTCATCCGAAAAAGCGGTCCGCATCTTCAGCGACCTGTTCAACATCCTTCTCAAGGACGAGACCTTCACCAAGCGCATGCGCGAGTCCGGGATCTCGCTGCACCTCATCCAGGTGAAGCCCGACGTCGAGCTGTACGTCACGCCGGACGGCGTGCACGTCGGCGCTCCCCCGGCGCCCGCCGCGATACGCATCAAGATGACCAGCGACACCGCGCACAGCCTCTGGCTGGGCAAGCTGCTGATGCCGGTGGCGCTCGCCACCGGAAAGGTGCGGATCAAGGGCAGCGTGGCCAAGGTGCTGGAATTCGTGCCCCTGCTCCAGCCCGCCTTCGACCAGTACCCCCAGATCGCCGCGGACGAGGGCCTGCCCGTCTAACGGGCCCCCTCGCCCGTACGGCCCGCACGAACACCCGGCCTCAGCAGAGGCCGTGCTCAACCCTTCTCCTTGCGGCACCACGCCGACGGTTCCGCACGGCACAGCACCAGGCATGCCTCCGCATGCCCAGGAACAATGAACGGATACCAATGAGCGACACTGCATTCCAGAGCGCCCCCGTCGACTTCCTCGCGGAACCGCCGCAGATCCAGGAACTCCGGGAGCGGATCAAGGAGTTCGTCGACAAGGACGTACGTCCCCGGGTCGCGGACAACGACCGCGCGCCGGCCGAGGACTTCGACTGGGAGCTGGTGCGCCTCGGGCACGAGGCGGGGCTGCTGCGCCTGGTGGTCCCGAAGGAGTACGGCGGGCTGGGGCTGGGCGTGCTCGGCGTGGCGGTGGCCCTGGAGGAGATCGCGGCGGCCTGTGCCGGCACCGCCCTCATATTCGGCGCGACGCTGCTGGGCCAGGCCCCGGTGCTGCTCTCCAGCGACCCGCACCTCCAGGCCCGGTTCCTGCCGCTGTTCTCCGGCGACAACCCGGTCCTGGCCTGCAACGCGATCACCGAGGACCAGGCCGGCTGCGACCTGCTGATCCCGGAGAACGCCGAGCACGCCGTCGACGTGGTCCAGGCCCGCCGGGACGGCGACAGCTACCTGCTGACCGGCCGCAAGCGGTTCATCACCAACGCGCGGCTCGCGGAGTTCGGCAGCGTGTACGCCAACATCGAGGGCCACCCGGGCGCCACCGGCCTCACCGCGTTCATCGTGCCGCTCGACTCCCCCGGCGTCACCCGCGGCCCGGTCGCCGACAAGCTGGGCTATCGCGCCTGCCTGGGCAGCGAGTTGCTGTTCGACAACGTCCGCGTCCCCGCCGAGAACGTCGTCGGCGGCGAGGGCAACGGCATGCTCATCAACATCCAGCAGATGAACATGGCGCGGGCCACGGTCGCCGCGATCTCCACGGGCGTCGCCCGCGGCGCCTTCGACCTCGCCAAGGACTGGTGCGCCGAGCGCGTCCAGGGCGGCGTGCCGCTCCACCAGCACCAGTTCACCGCCCGCAAGCTCGCCGAAATGGCGGCGAAGGTCGAAGCCTCCCGGCTGATGTACCTGAAGGCGGCGCAGGCGGCGGACACCGAGATCCCCGCGCCCACGTACGAGCCCGCCACCGCGAAGCTCTTCGCCGACCGGGTCGCCATCGAGGTGGCGCAGGAGGCCATGTCCCTCATGGGCGCGCGCGGTTACCTGCGCGAGAACGGAATGGAGAAGTTCGTACGGGAGTCCTTCGGCGCCCGCATCTACGAGGGCACTCCCGAGGTGCTCGCCCTGGCCATCACCGAGGCCCTGTACGCGGAGGACGACTTCTGAGCACCCGCCCCGCAACGCTCGTTGTTGCCGTTCTTCCCGTTCTCAACGCCAACGTGAGGAGCACCAAATGACCACGACGACTCCGCCGGCGGCCGGCTCCGCCCACCCCTGGCTCGTGCCGTTGGGCCTGCCCCCCGATACCGAGGGCTCCCCCGCGGTCGAACCCGTCGTTCCCGCCGTTCCCGTCATCCCCGCCCTTCCCGACGGACCGGCCGCTCCGGCCGGGACGCCCGTTCCGGACGGGACGGATACCTCGGACGGGACCGACGTACGAGCCGAGGCCCCCGCCGCCTCCGAGAGCGGTGTACGCCGCCGCTACATAGAGGACATCCTCCGGCTGCACAGCAGGCTCAGCTTCGGCGGGCTGGCGGGCCGGCTGCACCGTACGGACTCCTACGTCTACCGGGCCGCCCACGGCAAGGGCGTCATCACCACGGCCGCGCCCACCTCGGCCATACCGGAGCGCTATCTGCTGGGGCTGGCCGGATTCCGGCTCTCCGAATATCTGCGCGCGGGCTACGCGAGCGAGGACATCGTCTTCGACAACTCGCTCTTCTGCGAACCCGTGCAGGGAATTCACGAGTCCGACATCCACGTCATCACCACCGATCAGGAGACCGGCCGGATTCTCGGCTACGTCTCGCTCGCACACAGCGAGGACCACGCCCCGCGCCCCCTGGACGCCCCGGACCGCAGGCTGTTCCCCTGCGAACAGGCCCATAACCTGCGCCTGTTGTCGCTGCTCAAGCCCTACGACGGCCTGACCACGCACTCCGTACGGGAAGTGAAGCGCTTCGTGCAGGCGCACTCCCTCACCGACCGCACCATGCGGCTGCGGGTCATGCTGGGGCTGCTGGCCGGCATCTCGGGGATCCTCTGCCAGGAGCGCCACACGACCAGAATGCTGATCGGCGACGTCGAGAAGCACGTGGCACTGCGCCACCTGGTGCTCCTGGGCCTCGACGTCCATCTGCTGGACGGGACGACGCCCCGCCTCGGCCTGAAGGAACTCATGCACCCCATGTACGTCACCCGCGAGAAGGTGTACCCCTTCCTCGCACATCTCCCCTCGTCCGAGGAGACGGTCCGCCGTACCGCCGTGGTCCAGCGAGCCGCCGCGGCGGACGCCCCCTTCAAGGCCGTACGGGACCTGCTGTCCGAACTCTCCGGCTCCGTGCAGCACATCGAGGTGGCGGCGTAGTGACCGATACTTCGCTATCCGGCGCCGCTTCGGCTGCGTCCGACGGTTCGGCGGCGTCCGACGGTTCGGCGACACCCGACACCCCGTCGGCGCCCGAGACACCGTCGGCGCCCGAGACCGCCATGCCCGAGGACCGCGACGCGTTCTACGCGGAGTTCACCGAACGCAACCGCGGCTTCATCTCGTCCGCGACCCAGCAGCGGCTCGGTAAGGCCCGGCTGCTGATAGCCGGCTGCGGATCGACCGGCGGGGCCGCCGTGGAGCCGCTGGCCCGTATCGGCGTGCAGGACTTCGTCATGGCCGACACCGGCAGCTTCGAACTGAACAACCTCAACCGGCAGCACGCCGCCTACGCCGACATCGGGCGCCACAAGGCGGAGGTGGCCGCGGAGCGCGTACGGGCCATCAATCCGTACGTCAAGGCCGAGACGGTGCCGGAGGGCATCACCGAGGACAACGCGGACAAGCTGGTCGCGGGGTGCTCGGTGGTCATCGACGGCGTCGACGTCACCGAACGCTCCGGCTGGCAGGCCAAGTACACGCTGCACCGCGCCGCGGCGCGGGCCCGGGTCCCCGTGCTGACGGGGTACGACATGGCCGGCACCCAGTACATCCGGTTCTACGACTACCGGCGTGCGGGTTCCGAGCCCTTCGACGGCAGGGTCAGCGCGCACCAGGTCGACCACGCGGTCATCTGGACGCTGCTCTTCCGCGTGATCCCCACCCGGTTCATTCCGCTGGAGATGCTCAAGAACGCCCGCGAGCACCTGGGCGAGGACGGCTACAGCGTGCCGCAACTCGTCTACGCCTCGCTGCTGTTCGGCGCGCTCACCTCCCGGATGACCGCGGAGATCCTCTCCGGGGCCCCGGTCAAGCGCAACGTCGCCGTCAACGCACACAGCGCCACCCGCCCGCTGCCTCGCCGACTGGCCGCGGAACTGGAACGGCCGCTCGTGCTCATCGGCGGGCTCCGCAAGCTCGCGACGCGCAACCGCGCCGCGAGCGACGCGGCACGAAACGGCCGGGATACCCCCGAAGCGGCTTCCTGAACCGCACCCGGCGTCAGGGAGCCGTACCCGGCGAAAGGGCCGGGCGGGGCGTCACACGATGACCCCCGCCCGGCCCGCCGCGTGATACTCCGTCAGGCCGTACGACGAGTACGGCCGACAGCTCAGCCGACGGGCCGCGTGACACTCTGTCAGGCCGTACGCCGAGCGCACCCAGGCGACCCGGCCGGTCCCAACACCCCGGCCGACACGGTCGGACCCGCGTGACAGCCAGGCCCGGTTCAGACCGGCGTGACAGCCAGGCCACCGGTCAGGCCGACGCCTCCGGCGCCTTGCGCAAGCCGCCCAGCATATGGCCGACCACCTCGGACATCTCCTGGCACGTCCGCGTGGGATCGCCCGCGAACGCCACCGACGTGGCCGCCTCGCAGAGGGTGCCGAAGATGACGACGGCCGTGGCGTCCAGCGCCACGGACTGGAGTTCGCCGCGCTCCCGGACCGTCTCCAGCAGACCCTTCATGTGCGGCAGCGCCAGTTCCTCGTCGATCTCCCGGCACCGCCGCACGCCGAGCACCTCGGCGGACTGGCGCAGCAGCGACCGCTTGTGCTCGTCGGCCACGTAACCGCGCAGAAACGCCTGCACGGCCTCGGACGCCACTTCCCACGGGGTGGCGTCCGGCCCGGGCACGGCCAGCGCCGCCGTCAGGACCTGCCCGATGGCGTCCTGCTGGGCGACCCGGAACACCTCGTCGAAGATGGCCCGCTTGTCCGCGAAGTGGTGGTAGACGGCGCCCTTGCTGACCCGGGCCGCTGCGGCGAGGTCGTCGATGGACGTGGCGTCGAACCCCTTCTCCGCGAACAGGCCCGAGGCCGCCTCCAAGAGCGCGGCGCGGGTGAGGGCCGCGTATTCCTCACGTCTGGACTTGACTGCCATAGTGCCCCCAAGGATACTCACCGACTGAGAGTCGCTTTTCGACTCAGAGTATTTTTACTATCCCCCACTGCCGCCCGACTTCTCCAGGCTCTGGGAGCCATCACATGTCTGAACAGCTCTCCACCACGCCCGCGCCCGCGGACGGCGACCCCGCCGACGGCCACCCCGCCGGCGAGGAGCCGCGCCCGGACCTCGCCGCCCGCGCGTCCCGGCTGATCGGCCGGGCGCGCCGGCCGCTGCTGGGGGTGTGGCTCGTGGCGCTGGCGGTGTGCGGGCTGGGCGCGATGTCCATCGCCGGCGCGCTCAGCGGCGGAGGGTGGTACGCGGCCGGGGCCGACTCGACCCGGACCGCGGCCGAACTCGAACACGGCTTCAAGGGCCGCGGCATGACCACGGTCACCCTGGTCATGCACGACAAGCAGCACCGCGCCGACTCCCCGGAGTTCGAGAAGCGCGTACGGGCCGTGGCCAAAGAGGTGATCGCCGACCCCGAGCTGAAGGCGACGGACAGCTACGGCTGGACGACCCTCTCGCCGCAGAACCGCTCCGCCTACGTGGGCAAGGACCAGCGGACGGCCATCGACTCGGTGGCCCTCTCGCTCGACGACGGCACCGCGCGCCGCGAACTCCCCAAGATCCAGAAGGATCTGTCGGACCGCTTCGGATCGCAGGGTATCGACGTCTCCCTGGTGAGCCCCTCGTCGTTCTGGGGCGAGGTCAACGACCTGAGCCAGCAGAGCCTGATGAAGGCCGAGCTCATCACGATGCCGCTCATCATCATCATTCTGCTGCTGCTCTTCCGCAGCGTGGTCGCCGCCCTGGTCTCGCTGGCGGTGGGGGTCAGCGCCATCGTCTTCACCCTCGGCCTGCTCTCCCCGGTGGCCCACCACTACGAGCTCTCCGTCTTCGTGGAGAACGCCGCCACCATGCTGGGCCTCGGCGTCGGGGTGGACTACTCGCTCTTCATGGTCACCCGGTTCAAGGAACAGCTCGCCAGAGGCCAGTCCGTCGAGGCCGCCGTGGCCGCCACCCTGCGCACCTCCGGGCACACCGTCATCGCCTCCGGCATCACCGTCGTCCTGGCGATGTGCACCCTGTTCCTGATCGACCTCAACGTCATCCTCTCCATCGCCCTCGGCTCCATCGTCGTGGTCGCCTTCTCCGTACTGACCGCCGTGCTCTTCCTGCCGGTCCTCCTGCACCTGCTGGGCGAGCGGATCAACGCCGGCCGGGTGCGCCTGCCGCGGTGGCTGAGCGGCGGCCGCACCGGCCCGGAGAACGAGGAGTCCAGCCGCTGGTACCGCATCGCCCTGCGGGTCATGGGGCGCCCGGTGATCTTCCTCGCGGGCAGCGCCATCGTGCTGATCGCGCTCGCCGCCCCCGCCGCGCAACTGCGCACGTTCTCCCCCGACGCGCGCATCCTGCCCAGCTCCTCGCCCGTCCGGGTCGGCTACGACCATGTGCAGGACGCGTTCGGCGTCGGCCAGACCTCCCCCGTCCAGGTGGTCGTCAGCTCCGACCGCCCGCTCGGCGAGACCGACCAGTCCGCGCAGGTGGTGAAGCTCCGCGACCGGCTGCGGAAGCTCCCGCACGTCGTACGGGTCGACTCGGCCGTCAGCGCCCTTCAGGCCGCCTCCCCCGACAAGCCCTTCGCCGCGCTGAACGGCTCGGTCCTCGGCCGGCTGCCCGCCGACGCCCGCGACACCGTCCGGCACTTCGCGGCAGCGGACGACCGTAAGACCATCCTCGAAGTGATCATGGACGACCGCGCCGCCGGCGACGCCGCGCGCACGCTGCTCGGGCAGGTCCAGGACGAGACGCGGAAGCTGACCGGGCCGCTGCACGCCGTGGTCGGCGGCGAGACCGCCGAAGGCATCGACGCCAACCGCGTCATCCAGGACAAGCTGCCGGCCGTCATCCTGCTCATGCTCGTCGCCGTGTACGTGGTGCTGCTGCTGACGTTCCGTTCGCTGCTGCTCCCGCTCAAGGCCATCGCCATGAACCTGGTGTCGATCGGCGCGACCTACGGCGTCCTCGTCCTCGTCTTCCAGCACGGCTTCGGCACCGACCTGCTCGGCTTCGAGAAGACCAACTACCTCCAGAACTTCGTGCCGGTGCTGCTGCTGGCACTGCTGTTCAGCCTCAGCACGGACTACGAGGTCTTCCTGCTCGGCCGGGTCCGCGAGGAGTACCTGGCCACCGGCGACAACACCGTCTCGGTCGCCCGCGGCCTCACCCGCACCGCCCCGCTGATCTCCGGCGCGGCCCTGCTGATGGTCGCGGTCTTCGGCTCCTTCGGGTTCACCGGGATCGTCCCCATGCAGCAGCTCGGCTTCGGCATGGCGATAGCCATCCTCCTCGACGCCACGCTCGTACGCCTGCTGCTCGTACCGGCGGCCATGCGCCTGATGGGCCGCTGGAACTGGTGGATGCCCGGCCGCCGCTTCGCTACCGCTCCGGTGACGGCGGAGGGTTCGGCACCGACCCCGACCGCCGGTACGGAAGACGGCTCGGCGGAACCGGTACGGACCGGGGCCCGGTAGTACGTACTGGGGGTAGGTGACGTACGAGTGCCGGGGAACGTCGTGGGTGACGTTCCCCGGCACTTTTCGTACGGGCCGCGGGGCCTGAACCGCGGTCACTCCATGCCGCTGTGCAGCCCCGGGATGCGCAGCGTGCCGCCGAACTGGCCGGCCTGAATGGCGGTGAAGTCGGAGAAGAAGATCTCCGGCGGCGTGATGGGCGGGGGGAAGTCGGGCGTGAAGGTGACGGGCAGCAGCCCGAAGAGATTCCCTTTCAGGCTCTCCGTATACATGGTGATCCCTCCGTCGATGGTGGAGGTGGTCCCCTTTCCGCCGCGTACGTACGTCCTCTTGCCGCCCACGCCCTGGTCGGCCGTCTGGTCGAGGTTGTGGATGCTCGCCGAGTTCATCGTGAACTTCAGCGCCTGCTTGGTCCGGCCGTCGGCCGTCCGCAGGTTCACCACGCCGTGGTACTGGAGGTTGTGCATGGTGATCAGGTCGGACTTCAGGGTCCACGGCTGATTCGGCAGCCCTACGGGCGTCTGCTCGTCCTTGCCGCCGGACTTCTTCTCCACGACGCAGGGGTACGGCTTCTTGCCGTCGGCGTCCGGTGTGGTGGTGGGGGTTGGGGTGGGGTCGGGAGAGGGAGTGGCCGAGGGGTCTTTCTGGTCGGCCTTCTTGTCATCCTTCTCGTCGGCCTTCTTGTCGTCCTTGTCGGCCTGGTCGGACGGCGCATCACCGGAAGCCTTGTCGGGGGAAGGTTCCTCGCCTGCGGGCTTCTGGTCCGCTGCGGAATTCCCGCCGGTCGTCGGGGTGGCCGTGGGAGTCGGCGTGGACGGCTGCGCGGGCTTGCCCTCGTCCTTGCCGTGGCCCCCGTTGAGAAGATCCTTGATCTTGTCGCCGAGTCCCAGCGGATCGAGGGGGTTGTGCGTGGCGGACGGCGAGGGGGTGGCGGTGTGGGGAGAGGGGGACGGGCTCTTGTCCTCGGGCTTGTCCTTGTCCTTGTCCTTGGTCTTGCCCTCGGACTTGTCCTTGGCTTCCTTGTCGCCGGAGGCGCTCGGGGACGGAACATCGCCGATCGTGCCGGTGACCGTCTTCTCGCCTTTGGGCTTGTCCTTGCCCTGCTCGCCCTTGGCCTTGTCATCGCCCTTGCCGTCCTTGGACTTGCTGTCGTCCTTGGACTTGCCGTCCTTGGCGTCCTTCTCATCCTTGCCGTCGGCGTCCGTCTTCTGGTCCGGCGCCGTGACGCACGGCCCGTCCTGGAACGGATTCTTCGGCAGCGGCTTGGCCTGGGCCAGCTGGGGCGTGAAGCCCAGGCCCATCAGCACCGCGCTGGGCATCGCGGCGATGGCGATCGCCTTGCCCGCGGGCACGTGGAACCGAGTCAGCAGGGGCTTCCTCGGCGCGGCGTGCCGCGGACCGGTTCTGCCCCGGCCGGCGGCGCCCCCTGCACCTCGCCCGTCCTGTTCGTCGTCAGGCGGCACGGTACCTCCCGTTCATCGGGCTCGCCCCCGGCAGGTCACCGCCCAGGGAACCGCCCTTTCCGGTGTTCTCTCCGCCCTCAGCGGGCTGCGTTCCCGTGTGCTGTTCACCGTCGTCGGCGCTCATCTCGGCGGTCGGCTCGGACGGCGATTTACGCGCCGGCTTGATGCCCGGCGCCCAGGACACCCCGAGCGCGCCGCCTATGAGTCCCAGGAGGAAGCCGATCAGAAAGGCCCCGAAGTTCGAGACGACCAGAGAGACCAGCGCCAGCAGGATCGCCGCGACACCGGCGAACACTCTCGACTGGGGCTGGAACCACATGGTCAGACCGAGCACGATCAGCAGAATGCCGATGATCAATGAACCTGCGCCCGCAGTGGTGGCCAGCCGGACGGTCAGCGACCCGAGGGTGAGGTTCTGATAAGGGACGTACATGATCGGGACACCGGCCAGCAGCGTCAGCAGGCCCGCCCAGAAGGGGCGTTGTCCGCGCCATCCGCGGAACGATCGGCGCATTCGGCCAAGTGTGTCGATCGGCCGCGGTCGCGTGTCGGCGCTCATGTCGTACAGCTCCTCAGGACTGGCGAATCGGTGGTACGTGAGCGGATGTGCGGGCTAGACGGAAGCCGGCGCACGGGTGCGAGGGACAGTCGCCGCCCCGCACCCGTCCGTTCACTTCTTCTTCAGCTTGCACTCAGCGTCGATGCCCTTGCTGACAGCCATGTGCAGGCCCTTGAGCGTGAAAGTGCCGGCAGTGGTCGCCCAAGCGCGCTGTTCGACGTTGTCGAACACCACGGTGTCCGCCTGTTGGGCGAACGAACCGGGCTGATACTTGCCCTTTGCCTTGTCACCCGCCGACGGGCCGGTCTTGGTCTTGTCCACATCCACGCCGATGTCGATGTTTGTGAACTCCGCGTCGGCTTTCAGGTCATCGGCGTCGATGTACAGCGTCTTGGCCTCGACCGGCTTCTCCTCGCCCGCTTCCAGCTTCATCGTCATCTTGCCGATGAGCGGCACCGGCACGACCACGGACTGGCAGAGGTTATGGATCGTTGCCGATTTGAAGCCGACCACGGCCACCGGCTTCTGCTTGTCCTTGCCCGAATTTCCCTCGTCAGCGGCTCCGTACTGGACGAAGTCCTCACCCACGAGATGCGAGGCCGTGACCTTGAACTGCTGTCCCGACACACTGAATGAGGCCGCGAGCGCCCCCTGTGAGAGGGCGACTCCTATCGCGGCCGTAGCGGCGACGCTCGGCACCATGACGACGGCGAACCGCCGCCATCTGGTCCCGCCACGAGCCAGGGACTCCATGACTTTCCTCCTTCTCGGACGTACATCTCCGGTACGGACCGGGCCGCTTGGGCCGGCCGTTATCCGGGATGGGAGAAGTGCTACGTCCTCGGGAAGGAGAGCGCCGTCATCGGAGGCGCACCGCGTTCCGAATCCATTGGCGATCACCCCCGAGCGACAACCACTGGCCGCGCTCCCGCGCAACCTGCTGGACAGGCCCCGCCGATGGCGACGGAGACCCCCCTGTCCATAGACCGGTGACTGCGCCGCCGGCCTGCCCGGTGGGGACCCATGCCCCAAGGCGCGACCGGCTGCCGGGCTTCGGGAATGGACCGAGCTTGGCCGATCGTGGTCCATTCCCGGCCGAGGCACAAGGGGCTCGTTACTAGCGAGTAACGGACAGATCAACAATGCTCGACCGACCGCCATCGAGCGGGCACCGACCGTTGCCGCGAACTGGTCGGAAAGAAACGGAGAAATCGCAAAAATCCGGCCAGAACACCGGAGTTCACTTACTGCGAGTAACAGCGACCGCGTTTACCAAGTTTTGGTAAAGCGCGGTCGCCGCACTGTTTGAGACAGGGGTGGGACAGGAGTGGTCAGAACAGCGCCCGGGAGAGCGCCATCCGGGCGGCCGTGACCCGGGGGTCGTCGGCGCCGATCACCTCGAACAGCTCCAGCAGCCGGAGCCGGGCGTCCTCGCGGTCCTCGCCCGCCGTGCGCTTCACCGTGTCGATCAGCCGGCCGAAGGCGTCCTCGATGTGCCCGCCGACCAGGTCGAGGTCGGCCGCCGCGATCTGCGCCGCCGCGTCCGCCGGGGACTCGGCCGCGGTCTTGCGCACCTGCTGCGGGTCCAGGTCCTGCACCCGCCGCAGCAGTTCGGCCTGGGCCAGCCCCGCCTTGGCCTCCTCGTTGGCGGGGTCGTCCGAGAGCACGTTCTTGTACGCCTGGATCGCGCCGCCCAAGTCGCCCTCGTCCAGCGCCTGGTGGGCCGCGCCCAGCGCGCTGTCGTACGGGCCCGCCGGCTGCTCCGGGGCCTCGTCGGCGTCCTGCCCGTCGGCCTGTCCCTCGGTGCCCGCCGCCGCGGGGTCGATCGGCGCGCCGACGATCCCGAACCGCTGCTCGGAGACCTGGATCAGCTGGTCCAGCACCTGCCGGATCTGCGCCTCCGGCGCGGAACCCTGGAACAGCGGCAGCGCCTGCCCGGCCACCACCGCGAACACGGCGGGGATGGACTGCACGCCGAACTGCTGGAAGAGCAGCTGGTTCGCCTCGACGTCGATCTTGGCGAGAACGAACCGCCCGGCGTACTCACCGGCCAGCCGGTCCAGCAGCGGGCTCAGCTGCTTACAGGGCTCGCACCACTCGGCCCAGAAGTCGATGACGACCGGTACCTCGGCGGAGCGCTGCAGTACTTCCTGCTCGAAACCCGCCTCGTCGACGTCGAAGATCAAACGGGCGGCCGCGGCCGCCCCGGCGCCCCCGCCGTTGCGCGCGGCTTCGGCGCGCGTCTGCTCCGCCTTCTGCTTCGCTTCCCCGGCCGCCTTCACCGCGGCGAGGTCGACCACTCCACTCATGGACATATTCCGTGGCTGCATGGGTCCATCCTCCCCCTTTCGCCAGGCGAACGGTAAAGCAAGTTGTGCAATGCACGGACCAGGCCCGCCCACAGCGCTCCGCCGGATTGCGGGGCATACGGTCGAACGCGGCCCAAAAGTCCCGAAAAGCCCCGCGGTCCCTCGGTCGGCGCCGGGTCCCCACCCGTGGCGCCCGTGGCTGTCGCTCTTTCGCTACGCCTCGTAGCGTAACTGGAACGATCGGCCGGACAACAGGGCCTCTTCGTGATCTCACTCACGGATTCCGCTCCCTGGGGAAGCGGGCTACCCGGCGGTAAGGTCGCCGCCATGAATCCCCCAGCCGGCCGTACGAGCCGTACCGGCCGACCGGGCCGGCCGCGCAGTCCCGAAGCCGATCTCGCGATCCTGGCCGCCACCCGGGCGGCGCTCGTCGAACTCGGCTGGTCCAAGCTCACCATGGGAGACGTCGCCGCCCGCGCCGGGGTCGCCAAGACCACCCTCTACCGCCGCTGGGCGGGCAAGAACGAACTGGTCGTGGACGCGGTCGCCGTCCTCTTCGACGAGCACCTCGACCTCCCGGACCGCGGCAGCCTCCAGGCCGACGTGGAGGGCGTGGTCCTGCGCTTCGCCGACCTGCTGGAGCGCCCGGAGACCAAGACGGCCCTGATGGCCGTCGTCGCCGAGTCCACCCGTGACGACGCGCTGCGGGCCCGTATCCGCTCGACCATCGTCGACCGGCAGAAGACGCTCGTCCTGCTCGGCCGGGAACGCGCGCAGGCCCGCGGCGAGCTGCCGTACGAGGAGGACCCCGCGACGGCGGCCCGCAACGCGGACCTGATCTTCGACGTCATCGCGGGCGCGGTGGTGCACCGCGCCCTGGTGAGCGCCGAGCCGGTGGACACCGACTGGGCGCGCGCCTTCACCGCCCTGCTGGTGGCGGGCCTACGAGCGGCCCTGCCCCAGCCCCCGGACGCTCCCGGCGACTGACGGCCGACGGCCGACGACTCACGACCGAGGGCGCCCGTACGCCCGTACCGTCTGGCCCATACGCCCCTACGCACGTACCGCCCGTACGCCCGAGCCGCCCGTACCGCTCAGAATCCCGCGGGCTCCGTGTACGTCCCCCACTCCTCGCGCAGCGCCTCGCAGATCTCGCCGAGCGTCGCCTCCGCCCGTACGGCCTCCAGCATCGGCTCGATCATGTTCGAGCCGTCGCGGGCGGCGGTCAGCAGCGCGGAGAGCGTGGCGGTGACCTTCGCGTCGTCGCGCGCGGCCTTGCGGCCGGTCAGCGTACGGACCTGGTCGCGCTCGACCTCGTGGCTGACGCGGAGGATCTCCAGGTCGCCCGTCACCGAGCCGTGGTGGCAGTTGACGCCGACGACGCGCTTGTCGCCCTTCTCCAGGGACTGCTGGTAGCGGAAGGCGGACTCGGCGATCTCGCCGGTGAACCAGCCGTCCTCGATGCCGCGCAGGATGCCGCTGGTGATCGGGCCGATCGGGTGCTGTCCGTCCGGCACGGCGCGGGCGCCGCGCTCCTTGATCTGCTCGAAGATCTTCTCGGCGTCGGCCTCGATGCGGTCGGTGAGCTGCTCTATGTACCAGGAACCGCCCAGCGGGTCCGCGACGTTGGCGACGCCGGTCTCCTCCATCAGCACCTGCTGGGTGCGGAGCGCGATCTCCGCGGCCTGCTCGGAGGGGAGCGCCAGGGTCTCGTCGAGGGCGTTGGTGTGCAGGGAGTTGGTGCCGCCGAGCACCGCGGCGAGCGCCTCCACTGCGGTGCGGACCACGTTGTTGTAGGGCTGCTGCGCGGTCAGCGAGACGCCGGCGGTCTGGGTGTGGAACCGCAGCCACTGCGCCTTGTCGGTCCGGGCGCCGTAGACCTCCTTCATCCAGCGGGCCCAGATGCGGCGGGCGGCGCGGAACTTGGCGATCTCCTCGAAGAAGTCGAGGTGGGCGTCGAAGAAGAAGGAGAGGCCGGAGGCGAAGGCGTCGACGCCGAGGCCGCGGGAGAGGCCCAGTTCGACGTAGCCGAAGCCGTCGGCGAGGGTGTAGGCCAGCTCCTGCGCGGCCGTCGCCCCGGCCTCGCGGATGTGGTAGCCGGAGACGGACAGCGGCTTGTAGGCGGGGATGTTCCGGGCGCAGTGCTCCATCAGGTCGCCGATGAGGCGCAGGTGCGGCTCGGGCTGGAAGAGCCACTCCTTCTGGGCGATGTACTCCTTGAAGATGTCCGTCTGGAGCGTGCCGTTGAGCACGCCCGGGTCGACGCCCTGGCGCTCGGCGGCGACCAGGTACATGCAGAAGACGGGGACGGCCGGGCCGCTGATGGTCATGGAGGTGGTGACGTCGCCGAGGGGGATGTCCTTGAAGAGGACCTCCATGTCGGCGGCGGAGTCGATCGCGACGCCGCAGTGGCCGACCTCGCCGAGGGCCTTCGGCTCGTCCGAGTCGCGGCCCATGAGGGTGGGCATGTCGAAGGCGACGGAGAGCCCGCCGCCGCCCGCGGCGAGGATCATCTTGTAGCGCTCGTTGGTCTGCTCGGCGTTGCCGAACCCCGCGAACTGGCGGATGGTCCACGTCCGGCCGCGGTAGCCGGTGGGGTGCAGGCCGCGGGTGAAGGGGTACTCACCGGGCCAGCCGATCCGCTCGAACCCCTCGTAGGAATCGCCGGGCGCGGGCCCGTAGACGGGTTCGACGGGGTCGCCGGACAGGGTCGAGAAGTCCGCGTCGCGCTTGCGCGCCTTGTCGTAGCGGGCCTGCCAGCGGCTGCGCCCTGCTTCGATCTCCTGTGCATCCATGCGGTCTCTTCGCCTCTCCGCGCCCCGGCGCGAGTCTGTGACGTCGACTCTGTGACGTCGGCGGCCGGCGGCCGCTCGCAGATTTACTAGGACGTCCTAGTAAATGGTTGCGCAAGACCGCCCCGAGCACAAGGGGCGTCGGGGCGGTGGGCGGGTCGCGCCGGGCGGTGTCGGGGCGGCGTCAGACCTTGGCGGGCTCGGCGGAGTCGTCCGCCACCAGGGGCGCCAGCTCCCGCGCCACCTTGCGCTCGACGAAGAAGGCGGCGGTCGGAATGGTGCCCGCGATCAGCACCCAGATGAGCTTGCCGAACGGGTACCTGGCCTTGGAGCCCATGTCGAAGGCGAAGATCAGGTAGAGGACGTAGAGCCAGCCGTGCGCGATGGCGACGACCTTGGTGAAGTCCGCGGCGCCGTCCATGCCCAGCAGGTACTTGGCGATGCAGCCGAGAGTCAGGAGGACCAGCAGCACGCCGGTGACATAGGCCATCACGCGGTAGCGGGTCAGCACGCTTCGTTTCACTGGGGTTCCCTCGCCTTGCCGTCTGGGGGCGGCCTCGTCCCGGCCGGGAGCCCGGGGAAGGGCCTCGGGAGACTGCCGTATGGAGTCGAGCGTAACCGCACGTTCCAGGCGATCTTGCGGCCGGGGGGTGCGCTGCGGGCCCCGCCGCCGGGCCCTCCCCCTCAGTTTTTCGTCAGCCCCTTCCCGGGGCTCCCCGTAGTCCTCTTCAGGGACTCTCCTCAACCCCCTCCCGGGCCTTCCTCAGTTCTCCTCGAAGTCGCCCGCGGCCACGCGCAGCGGGCGGAGCATCGCGAAGATGTCCGCACACTCCTCCGCGTCGTACGCCCCCAGGCCGAAGTCCATCGCCATCAGGTCGCGGGTCGCCTCCTCGACGACCTCGCGGCCCTTGTCGGTGATGGCGGCGAGCGTGCCGCGCCCGTCGTTCGGGTTGGGCCGCTTGTCGACTAGGCCCGACCGGACCAGCCGGTCCACGGTGTTGGTCACGGAGGTGGGGTGCACCATCAGCCGCTCGCCGATCTTCGACATCGGCAGCTCGCCCGCCTTGGAGAAGGTCAGCAGCACCAGCGCCTCGTACCGCGCGAAGGTCAGTCCGTACGGCTTGACGACGGCGTCGACCTGGCCGAGAAGAATCTGCTGGGCGCGCATGATCGAGGTGATCGCGGCCATGGAGGGGACGGCTCCCCATCGCTCCTGCCAGAGCTCGTCGGCGCGGGCGATGGGATCGAACGTGAGGCTGAGGGGCTTCGACACCCCACCGAGCCTACCGGCCGGTCATATCGTGGTCACTGCCATCCCACACTCCGGACCGATGCCTTCCGGCCAACTCGCGGGCGTACGGGGCACGCCGCTCGTACGGTGGGCCGAAGCGGTGGCCACGAAGTGGCGGAGGGGGTCGGCTTGGGGTACCGGATGTGGTTCGGGGCCGCGGATCTGCTGCGGTGCCGGTTCGCGATCTCGCCGCTGTGGGAGACGCAGGAGGCGGTACGGACGCTGAGCCGGCCCGACCGGCACGGCTACCACCTGCCGTGGCTGCGCCGGATGCGGGACGCGGCGGCCGGAATCGATCTCGCGCCGGTCCGGCTCCTGATGCCGCCGCACGGCTACAACCCGGACTTCCTCTGCCCACCGCCGACGGGCCCGCTCGCCTCGTTCGCGGACGAGCTGGAGCGGGTACGGACCGCCGACCCGCACACCGCACGCGCCGAGGTGGCCCGCTCGCTCGCCGACACCCCCGGCGCGGCCCGGAGCCCCCGGGGGCGGGCCCTGCTGGACGATCCGGCACGGACCGTACGGGAACTGGCGGACCTGCTGGAGCAGGCGTGGGACGCGCTGGTCGCGCCGCACTGGCCGCGGCTGCGGGCGCTGCTGGAGGCGGATGTCGCCTTCCACTCGCGGCGGCTGGCCGACGGCGGCCTGGAGCAGCTGTTCGCGGGGCTGCACCCGCGCCTGAGCTGGGCGGACGGCGTGCTGACGGTGGAGAACCGGTCGCCCTCCCGGCACGCGCGGACGCTGACCGGCGAGGGGCTGGCGCTGGTCCCCAGCGTCTTCGTCTGGCCCGACGTGGTGAGCGGCTTCGACCCGCCGTGGCAGGCGACCGTGGTCTACCCCGCGCGCGGCATCGGCGCCCTGTGGACGCCGCCGGAGCCCGGCGCGGGCTCCCTGGTCCGTCTCCTGGGCCCGAACCGCGCCGCCCTGCTCGCGGGCCTCGACACCCCGGCCTCCACCACGGACCTGGCGCACCGGCACGGGCTCGCGCCCTCGTCCGTATCGGCGCACCTGTCCGTACTGCGCGACGCCGGGCTGCTGCTCTCGCGCCGCGACGGGCTACGGGTGCTGTACGAGCGCACGCCGCTGGGGACGGCGCTGACCGAGGGGCGCTGACGGCGGGCCGGGACCGGGGGACCGGCAGCGAGTCGGGGACCCAAGGGCGCCAACTGCGCGTCAGCGGCCGAAGCGCTCAGTCGCCGCGGTCCGGGGTCGGGGCCGAGGCCTGGTTCGGGGCCTGGTCCGGCCGGGACATCTCGGTGAGATGGGCTTCCATGGTGGCGCACATCTCGCCCAGGAACTCGGCGAAGCGGTCCAGCAGTTCGGGCGGGTACTGGCCCAGCAGCGCGTCCACGCGGACGCCGAGGGGGCAGAAGAATTCGTCGGCGCGCTCCTGGATGTGCTCGCTGCTGTGCAGGGTGACGATCCGGCGGTCGGCGTGTTCGCGGGTGCGGACGATGTGCCCGGCCGCTTCGAGGCGGTTCAGGAGCGCGGTCGTGGCGCCCGAGGACAGCGGGATGCGCTCGCCGAGCCGGGCCGGCGAGAGCGAGGTGCCCCGCTCCTCCGCGCCGATGATCTCCAGCAGCGCGACGGCGTCGGTGGAGTGCAGGCCCAGCCAGGCGGCGAAGCTGCGGCTCAGTTCGGTGTGCTGGCCGCCATAGGCCCGCAACCCTTCGACCAGCCGTTCGCGCCGCGCCACGATGCCGCCCCGCGTCGGTTCCTCCGCCAAGGCCCGCCGCCTTCCATCCGCTCGTACCGATGATCCGAGCCGACGGCTCGTTTTTGACAACCTACCGCCCTGAACTTACCTTCACCATGGAATTACTTCACCATGGAGGTATTGAGATGCGTGACCCTGCCCCTTCCCCGACCCGCCGATGGCTCGGCCTGATCGCCATCGCACTGGGCGTGGCGCTGATGGTCGTGGACACCACGATCGTCAACGTGATCGTCCCCTCGGTCATCGAGGACCTGGACATCAGCTCCGGCCAGGCCCAGTGGATCCAGGAGTCGTACGCGATCGTCGTCGCGGCGCTGCTCCTGCTGGTCGGCCGGTGCGCGGACATCCTCGGCGCCCGGCGCGTCTTCGTCACGGGGGTCGTGATCTTCGGCGCGACCAGCGTGCTGGCCGGCCTCGCGCCCACCGGCGGCCTGCTCGTACTGGCCCGCTTCCTCCAGGGCGCCGGCGCGGCGATGATCCTGCCGACCTCGCTGGCCCTGCTGAACGCGACGTTCAGCGGCAAGGCGCGCGGTCAGGCGTTCGCCGTCTGGGGCTCGACCATCGGCGCCGCCTCGGCGCTCGGCCCGCTGCTGGGCGGCTGGCTCGCCGCGCACGCCTCGTGGCGCTGGGCGTTCGGCATCAACGTGCCGCTCGCCGCGCTGATCGCGGTCGGCGCGCTGCTGTTCCTGGCCCCCTCGCCCCGGACCGCGGCGCGCGTCGACGTGACCGGGGCGGTGCTGTCCGCGCTCGGCCTGGGCCTGCTCGCCTTCGGGCTCGTCGAGGGCCGTACGTACGGGTGGCTCGCCTCGATCCGCCCGCTGGACGTCCTCGGGTTCGCGTGGGACGGCGGGCCCTCGCCGGTCCTCGTCGCCCTGGTGCTCGCCGTCGTCGCCCTGGCCCTGTTCGTCCGCCGCCAGGTCGTACTCGCACGCGGCGGCGACCCCTCGCGGGCCCTGATGGACGTGCGGCTCTTCTCCGTCGCGTCGTTCCGCAACGGCAACATCGCCACCCTGATCATCGGCCTCGGCGAGTTCGGCATCGTCGCGGTGCTCCCGCTGTGGCTCCAGTTCACCCTCGGCTACAGCGCGCTCCAGGCGGGGCTCGCCCTCGTGCCGGTGGCCATCGGCAGCTTCGTCGCGAGCGGCGCGAGCTTCCCGATGTCGGCGAAGGTCGCGGCCCTCGGCCAGGTCCGGATCGGGCTGGCCATGGAGGTCGTCGGACTGGCCGGACTCGGGCTGATCGCGACCACGGACAGCCCGTGGTGGTCGATCGCGCTGGTGCTCTTCCTGTACGGCATCGGCGTGGGGTTCGCCACGGCCCAGGTCACCAACGTGGTCCTCGCGGAGGTCCCCGACCACAGCGCGGGCCAGGGGTCCGGCATCCAGAGCGCCTTCCGCCAGTTGGGTTCCGCCCTGGGCATCGCCGTGCTGACCACGGCGTTCTTCACCACCCTCGGCTCCCGGCTGCGCACCGGCCTCGGCGACGCCGGCCTGTCGGCGGAGCGGTCGGGCCACTTCGTACACGCCGTCACCGACAGCGCGGGCGCCGCGATCGGCCCGCTGGCCGCGCACCCGGCCACCGCGCCGGTCGCCGACGCGGCGCGTTCGGCGATGACCACGGGCATCACCGTCGGCGGCCTCATCGCGGCGGGCTTCGTCGTGCTCGGGCTGATCGCCACCGCCCTGATCCCCGGCGCACCGGCCGGGACGGCGGCCGCGCCGGACCCTTCCCCGGCGGAGCCGGAGCCCGCGCGCTCCTAGGGTTCCGGGGCGTGGCACCCAGCCCCGGCTCGGACGTCCCTACTCGGACGCGGACTCCTCGGCCGGGGCCGCCCGCCCCTTCACCTCGCCAGGGAGTCCGGGGCGCGGACACCCGGCCCCGGCGGCCCGTACACACGTACTCGGGCCGCCCGCCCGGCCCTTCGCCCCCGTCAGGAGGACAGGTACCGCTCGACCGTCTCCACCTTCTTGGTCAGGCCGTCCGTGACGCCCGGCCTGATGTCGGCCTTGAGGACCAGGGAGACCCGGCCGGAGCGGGCCTCGACGGCGGCGACGGCGCGCTTGACGACGTCCATCACTTCGTCCCACTCGCCCTCGATGGACGTGAACATCGCGTCCGTGCGGTTCGGCAGGCCGGATTCGCGGACCACGCGGACCGCTTCGGCCACGTACTCGCCGACGTCCTCACCGACGCCGAGCGGGGAGACGGAGAAGGCGACGATCATGCGTTGACCACGCCTTCCTTGCGGGCGCGGGCGGCGATGAGGCTGGCCTCGGCCTCGCGGCGGAGCATCCGCTCGGCGAAGAAGCCGCCGGTCGGCAGGACGGAGAGGACGAAGTAGAGGGCCGCGGTCTTCACCGGCCACTTGGTGCGGTTCCAGGCGTCGGCCCAGAAGAGCACGTAGAGGACGAAGAGCACGCCGTGGATCATGCCCATGGCCGGCACGGCGTTGAAGTCGGTCGTCCGCTTGAGCACCGAGCAGACGATGAGCAGCAGGAACGAGATGGCCTCCGGGGCGGAGACCAGGCGGAGCCGGCGCAGGGCGGAGGCGGTCTTGATGTCCACGGATACCTCTTTGTCGACAGTGGGGGCTCTTGTGAACGTGATCACAAGAGAAAGCCATTATCGCCCCCGAGCGCGCGATCCCCGCGCGCGGGGCGGCGACGGCGGGAGAAGCGCAGGCAGGAGGGCAGGCGGGAGGGCGTGCCGCAGCACCGCCGGGGGCCGGAGCGACCGGCGGCGCGGCGCGGCGCCGCTGGACGCCGGCGTGACCGGCGCCGCCCCGCGCACCGGTGACGGCCGGGCCCGCGCCGGATAGCGTCGGGGCGTGGCTCAGTTTCGGCTCCAGGGGAGCAAGATGCTCGCCGTCGACATGACGGGCGACGCGGTCAAGGCCAAGAACGGCGCGATGGTCGCGTACGACGGCGAGATGACGTTCAAGAAGCGCACGGGCGGCGGCGAGGGCCTGCGGGGCATGGTCACCCGCCGCCTCACGGGGGAACAGATGGAAGTCATGGAGGTGAAGGGCCGCGGCACCTGCTATTTCGCGGACCGGGCGAGCGAGATCAACCTGGTGAGCCTGCACGGCGAGAAGCTGTACGTCGAGGCGAGCAATTTGCTCTGCACGGACTCGGCGCTGCGCACCGGCACGACCTTCACCGGGCTGCGCGGCGCGTCCCAGGGCAACGGGCTGTTCACCACCAGCGTGGAGGGCACCGGGCAGGCCGCGATCGTCTCGGACGGCACGGCGATCGTGCTGCGCGTGACCCCGCAGACACCGCTCCAGGTCGACCCCGGCGCGTACATAGCGCACACCGGAAATCTGAAGCAGCACTTCCAGTCGGGGGTGAACTTCCGCACGTTCATCGGGGAGGGCTCGGGCGAGGCGTTCCAGATCCGCTTCGAGGGCGACGGGCTGGTGTACGTGCAGCCGAGCGAGCGGAACACGATCGGGGGTGACGTGTAGTGCCGTTCCAGATGCTCAACTCGCGGATGGTGGAGGGCCAGGTCCTCCCCGGGCAGCGGATGTTCAGCCAGCGCGGCGCGATGCTCGCCTACCGGGGCGATGTCTCCTTCACGCCCAGCATCACGGGCGGCCAGGGCGGCGTGCTGTCGATGATCGGGCGGCGGGTGGCCAACGAGGCGACGCCGCTGATGATCGTGGAGGGCAGCGGCACGGTGATGTTCGGCCACGGCGGGCACCATGTGCACGTCATCGAGATGGCGGGCGACACCCTCTACGTGGAGTCCGACCGGCTGCTGGCCTTCGACGGGACGCTCGACCAGGGCACGATGTTCATGGGGTCGCAGGGCGGCGTGATGGGGATGGTGCGCGGCCAGGTCTCCGGGCAGGGCCTGTTCACGACGACGCTCAAGGGGCACGGCGCCGCGGCCGTGCTGGCGCACGGCGGCTTCGTGGAGCTGCCGATCGCGCCGGGCCGGCCCGTCCATGTGGACCCGCAGGCGTATGTGGCGCACCGCGGTGACGTGCGCAACAAGCTGTCCACGGCGATCGGCTGGCGCGAGATGGTGGGCCGCGGCTCGGGCGAGGCGTTCCAGCTGGAGCTGTCGGGCAGCGGCACCGTGTACGTACAGGCGTCGGAGGAAAAACTGTGACCGGTCCCGAGATCTATGACGCGCAGACGCTGCCGGTCGACGACAACGTCAACTCGTATGCCTTCAGCGTGGATCTGGACGGCCAGTGGTTCCTGCAGAAGGGGAAGATGGTCGCCTATTACGGGCAGATCGACTTCCACGGCATCGGCCTGGGCCGCCTCGACAGCCTCATAGCGCACAGTTTCCACTCGCCTCTGCACGCCTCGGACTGGGTGGTGGCGGAGGGCCGGGGCAAGATGGTGCTCGCGGACCGGGCCTTCGACGTCAACTCGTACGACCTCGAAGACGGCAATCTCACCGTACGCTCCGGCAATCTCTTGGCTTTTCAACCGTCCCTTTCGCTGAAGCAGTCGATCATCCCGGGGTTTCTGACGCTGATCGGCACGGGCAAGTTCGTCGCCGCGTCGAACGGGCCGGTGGTCTTCGTGGAGCCGCCGGTCCGGGTCGATCCGCAGGCGCTGGTCGGCTGGGCCGACTGCCCTTCCCCCTGCCACCATTACGACCATCAGTACCTGCGCGGCGTACTGGGCGGGGTGCGGGCGTGGACGGGGTTCGGCGGCACGTCGGGCGAGGAGCATCAATTCGAGTTCGTGGGCAGCGGCACGGTGCTGTTGCAGTCCACGGAGGAGCTGATGCCCGAGCTGGCGACGGGCGCGGTGCCGCAGCAGGAAGGCGTTCCGAATGCAACCGGTGCAAACCAGCCATCCCAACCGGGCGGCTCCGGCCAGCCGGGGTCCCTCCAGCGCCGTTTCGGGCTGTGAGCGGTACTCTGCAGAGGGTGACGTCGAACGCGTGACCATATAGCCCCCATGACGCCGCCCAGCCCTGCCCGACTCCGACCGGTACGCCCCCGAACGACCACGAACCGGCACCGGACGGCATGGCCCAGCACCGACTCGCATGGCCGATAATGATTCATATTTCAACTTCCTTAGGTAGAATCCATCCATGGACACCGAGAACGGCACCCGCTGGCTCAGCGACGAGGAACAGCGCGCCTGGCGTGCCCACCTGGACGTCAGCCGACTTCTGAGTCACCAGCTCGAACGGGACCTGCAACCCTTCGGGCTCACCAACAACGACTACGAGATCCTGGTCAATCTCTCGGAGTCCGAGGACCACCGGATGCGGATGAGCGATCTCGCCACCGTCACCCTCCAGTCCAAGAGCCGCCTCTCCCACCAGATCACCCGGATGGAGAACGCCGGTCTGGTCCGCCGGGAGAACTGCGAGTCGGACCGCCGCGGCCTCTACGCGGTCCTGACCGAGCAGGGCTGGGAGACGATGCGCAAGGTCGCGCCGCACCACGTCGCCTCCGTGCGCAAGCACTTCATCGACCTGCTCACGAACGACGACCTCAAGGCGCTGTACGGCTCCCTCGCCCCCGTCGCCAAGCACCTGCGCACCACGCGCGGCCGGGCGTAGCGGGGCTGCCGGGCCGGGGCGCCGTCACCCCGGCGATCCGGCCCGTTCCAGCCGCAGTTCGAAGCACGCGCCACCGCGGGGCGACTCGCACACCGTGAGCGTCCCGCCGTGCCGCGCGGCCACGTCCCGGGCGATGGCCAGCCCCAGCCCGGCCCCGCCGTCGTCCCGGCTGCGCGCGTCGTCGAGCCGTACGAACCGCTCGAAGATCCGCTCCCGTTCCGCCGCCGGCACCCCGGCCCCGTCGTCGGCCACGGCCAGCACCAGCCACCGCCCCTCGGCCCGCACCGAGAGCACGGCCTCCGACTCCGCGTGCCGGCACGCGTTGTCGACCAGATTGCCCAGCACGCGCCCCAACTGCCCGCGCGAGCCCAGCACCTCACCGGGCGTCAGCTCCCCCGCCCGTACGGCGACGCCCCGCCCCGAGGCGGCCCGCCGCGACGCCTCCTCGCGCACCAGCCCCGCCAGGTCCACCCGCCCGTCCGCGGGCCGCTCCCCCGCGTCCAGCCGGGCCAGCAGCAGCAGATCCGCCGCCAGGTTCTGGAGCCGCACGGTGTCCTCCACCGCGCCCTCCGCGTCCAGCAGCTCCGGATGGGCCACGCCCACCTCCAACTGCGTGCGCAGGCTGGCGATCGGGCTCCGCAGCTCGTGCGAGGCGTCGGCGACGAACCGCCGCTGCCGCTCCACCGACGCCTGGAGGGCCGTTAGCGTCTCGTTGGTCGTACGGGCCAGCCGCGCCACCTCGTCCCGCGCCTGCGGCTCCGGCACCCGCCGCCCCAGGTCCTCGCTGGCCGTGATGGCGGCCATCTCCCGCCGGATGCCCTCCACGGGCCGCAGGGAGCGCCGCGTCACCAGCCACGTCACGCCCGCCACGACGACGAGCAGCAGGGGCAGCCCGATGAGCATCGCGCCGCGCACCGTGGCGACCGCGTCCTGCTCGGCGGCGAGCGGCGCGCCCACATAGACCGTGACCTTCTCGCCCGCGGGGGTACGGGCCTCCACGGCGGCGAAACGGTAGTCGCCCGTCTCCCCGTCGACCTTGGCCGTGCCGCTGCTCATGTCGACGTCGTCGGAGACCTTGGCGCGGCCGGGCCCGCGCCCGCCGCCCTCGCCGCCCTCGTCGTCATCGCTGTCGTCGTCATCGTTGTCGCCGTCGCCGCCGCTACCGCCGTCCCCGCTCGTCGGCGAAGGGCGGGCCTTCACGCTCTCGCTGCCCGTGCCGCTCACCGCCTCCAGATGGTCGCTGACGGCCCGTACCCGCTTGTCGTCGTCCACGACCTGCATCGGATGGTGGTCCTCCGACTCCAGCTTCTTGAACGGCTCGCCCGTCGCGACCTGCGAGGCCACGCCCCGCGCGTCGGCCTCCGCCTGGAGGTCGGCCTGGTCGGTCAGGTTGCCGCGCAGCACCGCCAGCACCGCGATCCCGGCCGCCACCAGGGCCAGCGCCACCACCAGCGTCGCGCCCAGCGCGGCCTTCGCCCGTACGGAGCCGAACGCCCTACGCACGCGCCACCAGCCGGTATCCGGCGCCGCGCACCGTGGTGATGGACTCGGAGCCGAGCTTGCGGCGCAGCGCGCTGATGTAGACCTCGACGATGTTGGGGTCCCCGTCGTAGGCGAAGTCCCAGACGTGCTCCAGGATCTCCGCCTTGGAGACGACCTCCCCGGCCCGTACCGCCAACTGCTCCAGGACGGCGAACTCCTTGGCGGTCAGCGCCGCCTCCACGCCGTCCCGCCACACCTTGCGCGCGGCCCGGTCGACGCTCAGGCCGCCGATCCGGAGCACGGGCGCGGCGCCGGTGCCGCGGCGGCGCAGCAGGGCCCGTACCCGGGCCACCAGCACCACGTACGAGAAGGGCTTGGTCAGGTAGTCGTCGGCGCCGGTGTCGAGCCCCTCGGCCTCGTCGTACTCGCCGTCCTTCGCCGTGAGCATCAGGATCGGCACCTCGCTGCCCTCGGCGCGCAGCGTGGCGCAGATGCGGTAGCCGTTCATGCCGGGCAGCATGATGTCGAGAATCAGCAGGTCGTACGAGCCCTCGCGGGCCCGGTACAGCCCCTCCGGCCCGTCGTGGACGGCGTCCACGGCGAACCCCTCGGCAGTGAGCCCCTTGGCCAGCGAGAGCGCCAGCCGCTTCTCGTCCTCCACGATCAACAAGCGCATGGGGACGACTCTGCCAAAGGGCGCCTGAAGAAATCTTCAGGCGGCTTCAGGTCGGCTTCAGGGACGTGTGGCCAGTGTGGGGGTTGTCGAGAACGACTGATCGGGAGGAAACCTCATGAGGCGCAACATCGTCATCGCCACCGTGGCCGCGGCCGCCGTGATCGCCGGCGGCACCGCGACGGCCGTCGCCGTCACCGGCGGCGACGGACCGGCCCAGCACACGTCGCAGAGCCGGCCGGCCTCGGACGGCGGACAGTCGTCGCAGGACGAGCACTCCTCGGACGGGTCCACGGGGCACACGTCGAGCGTCCACGTGAAGGACGACGACGCGCACGAGGACCTCATCGAGGCCAGGGCCGCCAAGATCACCGCCCCGGAGGCGGTGGCCGCGGCCCTCAAGGCCGTACCGGGCACCGTCACGGAGATCGACCTCGACGAGGACGACCCGGGCCTGGTCTGGGAGGCGGACGTGCTCGGCAAGGACGGCAAGTTCCACGACGTCACCCTCGACGCCGGGAACGGCCGGGTCCTCGGCCAGCACACCGAGCGCAAGGACAACGGCTACCACGGCGTGTCCCACGCCCGTGAGGAGCTGAAGGGCGCCACGGTCGACGCCGCCGAGGCGGCCCGCAAGGGCGCGCGCGACGGGGCGACGGTGACGAAGGCGGACCTCGACGACGACCACCGCGCCGCGTCGGTGTGGAAGGTGGAGACCGTCACCAAGGACGGCAAGGAGCACAACCTGATCGTCGACCCGCGGACGGGCGCCGTGAGCAACGGCCCGGCCGATGACGACCACTCCGATGACTCCGACTACTCCGATGACTCCGACGACGACTGAGCGCTCCGCCGGAGGTCCGGTGCGCCGCCCGCGGGCCCGCCGCGGTCCCCGTGCCCCTCGCGGGACGCCGCGGCGCACCGGACATCCGCGAGTCCGCTCGGCGGGACCCCGGTGACCGGTCTGTAAGCCCCGTCAGTCCCGTCAGCCGGACTCGGTGATGCCCGCGACCAGTTCGTCGGCCGCCGTGTACGGGTCGAGCGTCCCCGTGACGATGCGCTCGGCCAGCGCGCCCAGCCGCCGGTCCCCCCGCAGGTCCCCGATCCTCTCCCGCAGCGCGGTGACGGCGATCGTCTCGACCTCGCGGGCGGCGCGCCGGGCGCGCCGCTCCGCGAGGGCCCCGTGCTCCTCCATCCACGCGCGGTGCTTCTCCAGCGCCTCGACGACCTCGTCGGTGCCCTCGCCGCGCGCGGCCACCGTCTTGACGATGGGCGGCCGCCAGTCGCCGGGGGCGCGGGACTCGCCCAGGCCCAGCATGTGGTTGAGCTCGCGGGCGGTGGCGTCGGCGCCGTCGCGGTCGGCCTTGTTGACCACGTAGACGTCGCCGATCTCCAGGATTCCGGCCTTGGCGGCCTGGATGCCGTCGCCCATGCCGGGGGCCAGCAGCACCACGGAGGTGTCGGCCTGCGCGGCGATCTCCACCTCGGACTGGCCGACGCCGACGGTCTCGACGAGCACCACGTCGCAGCCGGCCGCGTCCAGCACCCGGATCGCCTGCGGCGCGGCCCAGGCCAGCCCGCCGAGGTGGCCGCGGGTGGCCATCGAGCGGATGTACACGCCGGGGTCGGAGGCGTGCTCCGACATCCGCACCCGGTCGCCGAGGAGCGCGCCGCCGGAGAACGGCGAGGACGGGTCGACGGCGAGCACGCCCACCCGCCTGCCCGCCCGGCGGTAGGCGCTGACCAGTGCGGACGTCGAGGTGGACTTGCCGACGCCGGGCGGTCCGGTCAGCCCCACGACGTACGCGCCGCCGGTCAGCGGGGCCAGTGCGGCCATCACCTCGCGGAGCTGCGGGGACGCCCCCTCCACCAGTGAGATCAGCCGGGCCACGGCGCGCGGCCGGCCCTGGCGGGCCTGCTCGACCAGGGTGGGGACGTCCGCCATCACTGCTCCGTTCTCCGGTGCTCGCTAGTTTCCGCTGGTCACTTACCCGGTACGCGCACGATGAGCGCGTCGCCCTGACCGCCGCCGCCGCACAGCGCCGCGGCGCCCACCCCGCCGCCGCGCCGCTTCAGCTCCAGCGCCAGGTGGAGTACGAGCCGGGCCCCGGACATCCCGATGGGGTGACCGAGGGCGATGGCCCCGCCGTTGACGTTCACCTTTTCCGAGGAGATTCCGAGGTCGTTCATTGACTGCACGGCGACGGCGGCGAACGCCTCGTTGATCTCGACGAGGTCGAGGTCGGCGACGTCCAGCCCCTCCTTGCCGAGGGCGTGCTCGATCGCGTTGGAGGGCTGCGACTGGAGGGAGTTGTCGGGGCCGGCGACGTTGCCGTGCGCGCCGATCTCCGCGATCCACTCCAGGCCCAGCTCGTCGGCCTTGGCCCTGCTCATCACGACGACGGCCGCCGCGCCGTCGGAGATCTGCGAGGCGGTGCCCGCGGTGATCGTGCCGTCCTTCGCGAAGGCGGGGCGCAGCTTGCCGAGCGATTCGACGGTGGTCTCGCCGCGGATGCCCTCGTCCTTGGCGAAGATGACCGGTTCGCCCTTGCGCTGCGGGATCTCGACGGGCGTGATCTCCGCCTCGAAGAGGCCGTTCTTCTGGGCCGCCGCGGCCCGCTGGTGCGAGCGGGCGCCGATCTCGTCCTGCTCGGCCCGGCCGATGCCGAGGCGGGTGTTGTGCTTCTCCGTGGACTCGCCCATCGCGATGCCTTCGTAGGCGTCGGTCAGGCCGTCGAGCGCCATGGAGTCGAGCATCTCCACGGCGCCGTACTTGTAGCCCTCACGGGACTTCGGGAGCAGGTGCGGGGCGTTGGTCATCGACTCCTGGCCGCCGGCCACGACGATGTCGAACTCGCCCGCGCGGATCAGCTGGTCGGCGAGGGCGATGGAGTCGAGTCCGGAGAGGCAGACCTTGTTGACGGTGAGCGCGGGCACGCTCAGCGGGATGCCGGCCGCGACGGCCGCCTGCCGGGCGGGGATCTGCCCGGCGCCCGCCTGGAGCACCTGCCCCATGATCACGTACTGCACCTGGTCGCCGCCGATGCCGGCCCGGTCGAGGGCGGCCTTGATCGCGATGCCGCCGAGGTCGGCTCCGGAGAAGGACCGCAGGGAGCCGAGCAGGCGGCCCATGGGTGTGCGGGCGCCCGCGACGATCACAGAGGTGGTGCCGGTCGTACCAGTCATGGTGCGGCCCCTTAGCGCTGAGGGATGTTAACGAGGGTTCCCGTCAATGTACTGAGCGGTACCCGCCCGGTCACCGGGCAGCGGGTGTGATCGCGCGCACGTTGCGTAACCATGCGTGCGAGCGGTGCACTGGAGGCATGCTGACGCGAATCGACCACATCGGGATCGCCTGCTCCGACCTCGACGCGACCGTCGAGTTCTACCGTGCCACGTACGGCTTCGAGGTGTTCCACACCGAGGTCAACGAGGAACAGGGCGTGCGCGAGGCCATGCTGAAAATCAATGGGACGTCCGACGGCGGCGCCTCCTACCTCCAGCTCCTGGAACCGATCCGCGAGGACAGCGCGGTCGGCAAGTGGCTCGCCAAGAACGGCGAGGGCGTGCATCACATCGCCTTCGGCACCGAGGACGTGGACGCGGACGCGGATGCCGTGCGCGAGAAGGGCGTACGGGTCCTCTACGACGAGCCGCGGCGGGGCTCGATGGGCTCCCGCATCACCTTCCTCCACCCCAAGGACTGCCACGGAGTCCTCACCGAACTCGTCACCGCGGCGACGGAGCACTGACCTCTGCCATCCCCGGCCGGTAGAGTGCAGGTTCGGCCGGGGTACGGGATCTGGGGCTCGGCCCAAGCTTTGCCGATGATCTGACACCATTTCCTCGGAAGGGCCGGCTCCGCGTTCGATCCAGCACGCAGGACGGAGCAGGCCGCCAACGCGACCAGGGGACGGATGGACCGCGCAGTGCGGGGCGACGACCGCTACGAGCCTGAAGACCACCTCTCGAAGTTCGAAGCCGAGATGAAGCGGCTGCGAACCGAGCGGGAGAAGGCCGTTCAGCACGCCGACGACCTCGGCTATCAGGTCGAGGTGTTGCGCGCCAAGCTGCACGAGGCGCGCCGCAGCCTCGCGGCACGCCCTGCCTACGACAGCGGCGACCTCGGCTACCAGGCCGATCAGCTGCTCCGCAACGCGCAGATCCAGGCCGATCAGCTGCGTACGGACGCCGAGCGCGAGGTGCGCGAGGCGCGTGCGCAGACGCAGCGGCTGCTCCAGGAGCACGCCGAGCGGCAGGCCCGGCTCGAATCCGAGCTGCACGCCGAGGCCGTGGCCCGCCGCCAGCGGCTCGACGAGGAGCTGGCGGAGCGCCGTCGCACCGTCGAGTCGCATGTGAACGAGAACGTGGCCTGGGCCGAGCAGTTGCGCGCCCGCACCGAGGGCCAGGCCCGCCGGCTGCTGGACGAGTCGCGGGCCGAGGCCGAGCAGGCGGTCGCCACCGCCCACGCGGAGGCGCAGCGGCTGACCGAGCGCGCCCGGGAGCGGCTCAACTCCGCCGCCGAGGACGCCCGTGCCGAGGCCGAGGCCATACTGCGGCGGGCCCGTGCGGACGCCGAGCGGCTGCTGACCGCCGCCTCCACGCAGGCGCAGGAGGCCACCGACCACGCCGAGCAGCTGCGCACCGGCGCCGCCGGCGAGTCCGAGCAGGCCCGCCGGCAGTCCGCGGAGCTGACGCGGGACGCCGAGACGCGCATGCAGGAGGCCGAGACGGCGCTGCGCGAGGCGCGGGCCGAGTCGGAGAAGCTGGTCACGGAGGCGAAGGAGGCCGCGGCCAAGCGGCTGGCCGGCGCCGAGTCGGAGAACGAGCAGCGCACCCGCACCGCCAAGGCGGAGATCGCCCGGCTGGTCGGCGAGGCCACCAAGGAGGCCGAGGCGCTGCGGGCCGAGGCCGAGCAGGAGCGGGACGACGCCCGGGCGAAGGCGGAGCGGCTGGTCGCCGAGGCCGCCGAGAACGCCCGCAGCGCCGCCGCCGAGGACTCCGCGGCGCAGCTCGCGAAGGCCGCGCGGCAGGCCGAGGAGGTGCTGACCAAGGCGTCCGAGGACGCGCAGGCCACCACCAAGTCCGCCGCGGCCGAGGCGGAGCGCATCCGCCGGGAGGCCGAGGCGGAGTCCGATCGGCTGCGCGAGCAGGCCGCCGAGTCCGCGGAGCAGCTCAAGGGCGCGGCGAAGGACGACACGAAGGAGTACCGCGCCAAGACCGTCGAGCTCCAGGAGGAGGCCCGGCGGCTGCGCGGGGAGGCCGAGCAGCTGCGCGCGGAGGCCGTCGCCGAGGGCGAGCGGCTGCGCACCGAGGCCCGGCGCGAGGCGGTCCAGCAGATCGAGGAGGCGGCCAGTACCGCCGAGGAGCTGCTGACGAAGGCCAAGTCCGACGCGGAGGAGACCCGCGGCGGCGCGAACGCCGAGAGCGAGCGGGTACGGACCGAGGCGGCCGAGCGCGCGGCGGCGCTGCGCAAGCAGGCCGAGGACAGCGTCGAGAAGGCCCGTACGGAGGCCGAGGAGACGCGTACCGAGGCCGAGAGCCAGGCCGAACTGACGCGCACCGAGGCCGAGGAGACGGCCCGCCAGTTGCGCGAGGAGGCCGAGCGGGGCGCCGAGGCGCTGCGCGAGGAGGCCGAGGCGGAGCTGACGCGGCTGCGCGAGGAGGCCGCGACGCGGGTCGAGGCGGCGGAGTCCGCGCTGGACGAGGCCCGTGCCGAGGCGAAGCGGCTGCGCCGGGAGGCGTCGGAGGAGACGGAGCGGCTGCGCACGGAGTCCGCGGACCGGCTGCGCACGCTCCAGCAGCAGGCGGAGACCGAGGCGGAGCGGGTACGCGCCGAGGCGGTCGAGGAGGCGGCGGGCGCCCGTTCCGAGGGCGAGGCCGCGGCCGTACGGCTGCGGGAGCGGGCGACCGCCGAGGCGGAGCGGCTGCGCGCGGAGGCCAAGGAGGCCGCCGACCGGGTGCGCGCCGAGGCGAACGCCGCGGCCGAGCGCACGGAGGCGGAGGCCGCCGAGGCGCTGACGGCGGCTCAGGAGGAGGCGGCGCGCCGCCGCCGGGAGGCCGAGGAACTGCTCGGCGACGCCCGCTCCGAGGCCCAGGCCGAGCGCGAACAGGCCCACGAGCAGAGCGAGGAGCTGCTCGCCTCGGCCCGTAAGCGGGTCACGGAGGCGCAGGAGGAGGCGCAGCGGCTGTCGGCGGAGGCCGAGCAGCGGGCGAGCGAGCTGGTCGCCGCCGCGGAGCAGACCGCCCAGCAGGTGCGGGACGCCGTCGCGGGCCTGCACGAGCAGGCCGAGGAGGAGATCACCGGGCTGCGTTCGGCCGCCGAGCACAGTGCGGAGCGCACCCGCACGGAGGCGCAGGAGGAGGCGGACCGGGTCCGCTCCGACGCGTACGCCGAGCGGGAGCGGGCGGCCGAGGACGCCGCGCGGGTCCGCCAGGAGGCGAAGGAGGCCGCCGAGGCCGCCAAGGCCGCGGCGGAGCAGACGGTCGCGGAGGCCACGGCCGAGGCCGAGCGGCTGGCCGCCGAGGCGAACTCGGTGCTGGACGAGGCCCGGGAGGCGGCGAACACCCGCCGCTCGGAGGCCGCGGAGCAGGCCGACGAGCTGATGGCGATGGCGACGGAGGAGGCCGAGCAGCAGCGCGCGGCGGCCGCCGAGACCGTCGAGCAGGCCCGTACGGAGGCGGAGCGGCTGCTGGACGAGGCGCGCGAGGCCGGCGACGCCCGGCGTACGGAGGCGGCCGGGCAGGCCGAGGCGCTGGTCGCGGAGGCGACGGCGGAGGCGGAGCGGCTGCGCGCCGAGGCCGCGACGACGCTCGGCGAGGCCCGCGAGGCCGCGGAGGAGCACCGCGCGCAAGCCACCGCGTACGCCGATCAGTTGGTCGAGGACGCCACGGCGGAGGCCGAGCGGCTGCGCGCCGAGGCCACGACGACGCTCGACGAGGCGCGCGAGGCCGCCGAGACGCATCGGACGGAAGCCGCCGCGCACGCGGAGAAGTTGGTCGCGGACGCCACGGCGCGGGCCGAGCGGATGGTGTCGGACGCCTCCGCCAAGGCCCAGCAGCTGCGTACGGACGCCTCGGACGCGCTGGCCTCCTCGGAGCAGGACGCGAACCGGACCCGCGCCGAGGCCCGCGACGACGCGAACAAGATGCGCGCCGACGCCGCCCAGCAGGCGGAGAAGGTACGTGCGGAGGGCCGCGCCGAAGCCGAGCGCATCATCAACGAGGCCACGGAGCTGACCTCTTCGGCGCAGGAGGACGCGGACCGCGTCCTCGACGAGGCGCGGGAGGCGGCGAACGCCCGCCGCTCGGAGGCCGCGGAGCAGGCCGACCGGCTGATGTCGGAGGCGCTGACCGAGGCCGAGGTGCTGGTGACCGACGCCACGGCGAAGTCGGAGAAGCTGGGCGCGGACGCGGCCGAGGCGCTGGAGAGCGCGCAGAGCGAGGCGGCCCGCACGCTCGACGAGGCCCGCGAGGCGGCGGGCGTGCGCCGGAGCGAGGCGGCCGAGCAGGCCGACGCGCTGATCGCCGAGGCGACGAAGGAAGCGGACCGGCTGCGCGCCGAGGCCGCCGAGACCGTCACCTCCGCGCAGGAGCACGCGACCCGTACCCGCGCCGAGTCCGAGCAGGTCAAGGCGGACGCCGAGGCGGAGGCGGAGCGGTTGCGCGCCGAGGCGCGGGCGCAGGCGCAGGAGGCCCTGGACGAGGCGCGCCAGGAGGCGTCCAAGCGCCGCAACGACGCGGCCCAGCAGGCGGACCAGCTGGTCGCCAAGGCCCAGGAAGAGGCCGTGCGGGCGGCGACGGCCGCCGAGGAGCAGGCCGACACGATGGTCGGCGCGGCCCGCAAGGAGGCCGAGCGGATCGTCGCGGAGGCCACCGGCGAGGGCAACGCGCGGGTCGAGCAGGCCCGTACGGACGCGGACACGCTGCTGGCCGAGGCGCGCGGGGACGCGACGGCCATAAGGGACCGGGCGGAGGAGCTGCGGACCCGGATCGAGGGCGAGGTCGAGGAGCTGCACGACCGGGCCCGGCGCGAGGCGTCCGAGGCGATGCAGTCGGCGGGCGAGCGCTGCGACAAGCTGGTGGCGGCCGCGACGGAACAGCTCGCGGAGGCCAAGGAGAAGGCGGAGAAGCTGGTCTCGGACGCCGGCAGCGAGGCGAGCAAGGTCCGTATCGCCGCGGTGCGCAAGGCGGAGGGGCTGCTCAAGGAGGCCGAGCAGAAGAAGGCCGATTCGATCCGGGAGGCGGAGCGCATGCGCTCCGAGGCCACCGCGGAGGCCCAGCGGATCGTCGACGAGGGCAAACAGGAACTGGAGGTGCTGGTACGTCGCCGCAAGGACATCAATACAGAGATTTCCCGCGTCCAGGACGTGTTGGAGGCGTTGGAGTCATTCGAGTCGCCCACCGCCGCCGGGGGTAAGGACAGCGGCGGGGTCAAGGCGGCGGCCGGAGCCGGTTCCACCCGTACGAGTGGCAAGCAATCCGATAACTAGCCACTCGAATGAGGGGACATTCTCCAGACCAATCGGACGTTGACTCGATGACACGCCGTTCGCACCCCTAGGATTCCCTCTATCACCTCACCGGTCTCTTTCGACAGGAACCCCATGAGCGACACTTCCTCCCCCTTCGGCTTCGAGCTCGTGCGGCGTGGATACGACCGCGGCCAGGTGGACGACCGCATTACCAAGCTCGTCGCCGACCGTGACAGTGCACTGGCCCGAATCACCTCTCTGGAAAAGCGGATCGAGGAGCTGCACCTCGAAACGCAGAACGCCCAGGCCCAGGTCAACGACGCGGAGCCGTCCTACGCCGGGCTCGGCGCGCGCGTCGAGAAGATCCTTCGGCTGGCCGAGGAAGAGGCCAAGGATCTGCGCGAGGAGGCCCGCCGCGCCGCCGAGCAGCACCGTGAGCTGGCCGAGTCCTCCGCCCAGCAAGTCCGCAACGACGCCGAGGCGTTCGCCGCCGAGCGGAAGTCCAAGGCGGAGGACGAGGGCGCCCGTATCGTCGACAAGGCGAAGAGCGACGCCTCCACACTGCGCGCCGAGGCGCAGAAGGACGCGCAGTCCAAGCGCGAGGAGGCGGACTCCCTCTTCGAGGAGACCCGCGCCAAGGCCGCCCAGGCCGCCGCCGACTTCGAGACGAATCTGGCCAAGCGCCGCGAGCAGTCCGAGCGCGACCTGGCGTCGCGTCAGGCCAAGGCGGAGAAGCGGCTCGCGGAGATCGAGCACCGCGCCGAGCAACTGCGCCTGGAGGCGGAGAAGCTGCGTACGGACGCGGAGCGCCGGGCCCGTCAGACGGTGGAGACCGCGCAGCGCCAGGCCGAGGACATCGTGGCCGACGCGAACGCCAAGGCGGACCGTATCCGCAGCGAATCGGAGCGGGAGCTGGCGGCGCTCACCAACCGCCGCGACTCCATCAACGCCCAGCTGACCAACGTCCGCGAGATGCTCGCGACGCTGACCGGCGCCGCGGTGGCCGCGGCCGGCACGCCCGGCGACGACGAGGCCTCGCGCGGCGTCCCGGCGCAGCAGACCCGCTGACGCCGGGCCGGGCCCGCGCCCGGCCGGTGCGACAAGGAGCGCCCCCGCTCCGCCCGTGAGGCGGTGGCGGGGGCGCTCTTCTGTGTTCTCTGGGTTCTCTGGGTTCTCTGGGGCGTGTGTGGCCTGTATGGCGCGCTCGTCGGCCCGTATCCGGTCAGGGGTGGCGGAGGCCCGCATACCCCCTTAGCGTGGCCGCATGATCGAGCTTGAGGGGCTGAGCAAGCGATACGGCGACAAGCTCGCCGTGGACGATCTCACGTTCACCGTACGGCCAGGGATGGTCACCGGCTTCCTGGGACCCAACGGCGCGGGGAAGTCCACGACGATGCGGATGATGCTGGATCTGGACAACCCGACCAGCGGCAGCGTACGGATCGACGGCAGGCACTACCGGCAGCTGACGGACCCGCTGCGGTCCATCGGCGCGCTGCTCGACGCGAAGGCGATGCACGGCGGCCGGACCGCGTACAGCCATCTCCTGTGCCTGGCGCAGAGCAATGGCATCCCCGCCGCCCGGGTCGGCGAGGTGCTGGAAATGGTCGGGCTGTCCGGAGTGGCCAAGAAGCGCTCCAAAGGTTTCTCACTCGGCATGGGACAGCGGCTGGGGATCGCGGGCGCGCTGTTGGGCGACCCGGAGATCCTGATGTTCGACGAGCCGGTCAATGGGCTCGATCCCGAGGGCATCCACTGGATTCGCAATTTGATGAAGTCTCTGGCCGCCCAGGGCCGTACGGTCTTCGTCTCCAGCCACTTGATGAGTGAAATGGCGCTCACCGCGGAACATTTGGTGGTCATCGGCCAGGGGCGGTTGATGGCCGACACATCGATGGCCGACTTCATTCGCGAGAATTCTCGTTCATACGTACGAATCAGTTCGCCCGAACACGAGCGGCTGCGCGATGTACTGGCGGGCGCCGGAATCACCGCGGTGACCGTCTCGGGCGGCCATCTGGAAGTGGACGGCGTGGCCGCCTCCGCGCTCGGCGAGCTGGCTGCCGAGCACCGGCTCGTCCTGCACGAGCTGAGCCCGCAGCAGGCGTCCCTGGAAGAGGCCTTCATGCAGCTGACCGCCGGGTCGGTGGAGTACCACGCGCACTCCTCGTCGACCGGGCTCGCGGCGGAGACGGCGGGGCCGGTCGGGCCGGTCGGGCCCATGGGGCCCGGCGGGTCCGTCGGGCCTGGAGAGACCGGCGGCGCGCCGGCGGCGGGGTGGGGCGCGGACTGGCAGCAGGGTCAGCAGAACCGCAAGAACCGGAAGAAGGGCTCCTGACGATGGCGGTGGCGCAACAGGTCCTGCGGTCGGAATGGACCAAGATCAAATCGGTGCGGTCCACGGCGTGGACGCTGGGCCTGGCCGCCGTGGTGACGATCGCGCTCGGCGCGCTCATCAGCGCCGTGTCCAAGAACAGCTTCGACAACCTGTCCACAGAGGACCGGCTCACCTTCGACCCGACGCTCACCAGCTTCGCGGGCATGGGCCTCGGCCAGCTCGCGATGATCGTCTTCGGCGTGCTGGTCGTCTCCAACGAGTACAGCACCGGCATGATCCGCACCTCCCTGGCGGCCGTACCGCAGCGCGGCACGTTCCTCTTCGGCAAGGTCGCCATCGCCACGCTGCTCGCGCTGATCGTCGCCATGGTGACGTCGTTCCTGACCTTCTTCATCGGCCAGGCGATGCTGGGCGACCACAAGGCGACCCTCGGCGATCCAGGCGTGCTGCGAGCGGTGATCGGCGGCGGGCTCTACATGACGCTCATCACGATGTTCTCGATGGGCATCACGGCGGTACTGCGCAGCCCGGTGCTGTCACTGGGCGTCCTGATGCCGTTCTTCTTCCTGGTCACCAACATCCTCGGCAGCGTCTCCGCCACCAAGAAGGTCGGCCAGTACTTCCCGGACCAGGCGGGCGGGAAGATCATGCAAGTGGTCCCGAACAGCGACGACGCGCCGTACGGGCCGTGGGGCGGTTTCGCGATCATGGTGCTGTGGGTGGTGGCGGCGCTGTTCTTCGGCTATCTGTCGCTGAAGCGGCGCGATGCCTAGGCGCTTCGCTGGGGGTCGGTAGGTACGCGCCTGCGGGTGCGTACTGGCTCCGGCGGGCCCTGCCGGGCCTTGCCGGGCCTCGCCGGGGGCCGGCCCCGTGCGTCGGGTGCGGGAGCGTCGTGGCTGGTCGCGCAGTTCCCCGCGCCCCTACGGGGCACGGCCACACCGTGCGGGGCCACGCCCCGCCCCCGCGCTACGCGTAGGCGCTCTGCTGGGTTCGGTAGGTACGCGCCTGCGGGTGCGTACTGGCTCCGGCGGGCCCTGCCGGGCCTCGCCGGGGCTGGCCCCGTGCGTCGGGTGCGGGAGCGTTGTGGCTGGTCGCGCAGTTCCCCGCGCCCCTGCGGGGCACGGCCACACCGTGCGGGGCTTCCCCCGCGCCTCCGCGCGACGCGTAGACGATCCGCCGGGTGCGATCCGGTGCGTCGGGTGCGGGAGCGTCGTGGTCGGTCGCGCAGTTCCCCGCGCCCCTACGGGGCACGGCCCGCTGGGCTTCCCCGCACTACGCGTAGACGATCCGCCGAGTGCGATCCAGTGCGCCGGGTGCAGGAGCGTCGTGGCCGGTCGCGCAGTTCCCCGCGCCCCCGCGGGGTCTCCCGTCCCGGGCCCGCTGAGTTCTTGTTTAACGGGAACCGTCAACGCGTGGTTATCCTCCTAACGCTTACGGGGGCGCGCGCCCCGACCATCTCGTGAGGGGCGGAGAATGATCGAGGCAGCCGGCCTGACGAAGCGCTACGGCGCCAAGACGGCCGTGTACAACCTGTCGTTCCAGGTGCGGCCGGGAACCGTCACCGGGTTCCTGGGGCCCAACGGCTCCGGCAAGTCGACGACCATGCGCATGATCCTCGGTCTGGACCAGCCGACCTCCGGGCACGTCACCGTCGGCGGCCACCCCTTCCGCGAGCTGCCCAACGCCCCGCGCCAGGTCGGCGCCCTGCTCGACGCCAAGGCGGTGCACGGCGGGCGCAGCGCCCGTCAGCACCTGCTGTGCCTCGCCCAGCTCTCCGGCATCCCCGCGCGCCGCGTGGACGAGGTGCTGGGGGTCGTCGGCCTCCAGGACGTCGCCCGGCGCCGGTCCAAGGGGTTCTCGCTCGGCATGGGACAGCGGCTCGGCATCGCGGCGGCGCTGCTCGGCGATCCGCAGGTGCTGCTGTTCGACGAGCCCGTCAACGGTCTGGACCCGGAGGGCATCCTGTGGGTCCGGAACCTGATGAAGTCGCTGGCCGCCGAGGGTCGCACGGTCTTCGTCTCCAGCCACCTGATGAGTGAGATGGCTCTCACCGCGGAGCACCTGATCGTCATCGGCCGCGGCCAGCTGCTGTCCGACATGAGCGTCAAGGACTTCATCTCGCAGAACTCGGCGGACTTCGCGCGCGTCCGCACCCCGGACACGGAGCCCGAGCTGCGCGAGAAGCTCACGGGCGCGCTCATCGAGGCCGGCGGCCAGGTGCTGCCCGAGCAGGACGGCGGGCTGCGGGTCACCGGGCTGCCGCTGCCGCGGATCAGCGATGTCGCGCACGGGGCGGACGTACGGCTGTGGGAGCTCTCGCCGCACCAGGCGTCGCTGGAGGAGGCGTACATGCGCCTCACGCAGGGCTCCGTCGACTACCGCTCCACGGCGGACCAGCGGATCGGCCTGCATCAGCAGGTGCCGGCCGGGTACACGCCGGTCGGCTACAACCCGGCCGACAGCTGGGGCGCGCAGGGCCCCGGCGCTGCGCAGCCCGGCGGGTACGGGCAGCCCAGCGGGTACGGACAGCCCGGCGCGCAGCCCAATCCGTACGCGGCGCAGCAGCACGTGCCGCAGCAGCCTCCGCAGGCGCCGCCCGCCGCGGCCCCGCAGGCCGCCGCCGCTCCCGCCGACCTGAACAAGCGCGACGACCGCGACGACCGCGATAACAAGGACGCCCGATGACGACCCCGAACCAGCAGCAGGCCCCCCAGGAGCCCGTGCCGCCGCAGGGGCCCCACGCGAACGCCCCGCAGCAGCCCCCCGCGCAGCCGTACGGGCACGGCGGCCCGCCGCAGCAGTGGCAGGGCGGCGCGTACGGCCAGGGTCAGTATCAGCAGGCGGGCCAGGGCCGGCTCTACGGCTACGCCTCGCCCATCCCCGTGCGCCAGGCGAACCTCGGCGACGCCCTCGCCTCCGAGTGGACCAAGATCAGGTCGGTGCGGTCCACGATGTGGACGCTCGGCGTGATGGTCGCCCTCGTCCTCGGCATCGGCCTGCTCGTCGCGGTGGCCGTCGGCTCCCAGAGCGGCAAGACCCCCACCCCGCTGCCGAGCTTCGGCTTCTTCGGCGTGCTGCTCGGCTCGATGTGCGTGATCACACTGGGCGCGCTCACGATGACCTCGGAGTACGGCACCGGGATGATCCGTACGACGCTGACCGCCTGCCCGAGCCGGGGGCGGGTGCTCGCCGCGAAGGGCATGATCTTCTTCGCGGTGGCGTTCGTGATCACCCTCGTCACCACCACGCTCGTCGCGCTGCTGCACTCCGCGCTGCTCGGCGGCAGCGTCACCGACGACAACTCGACGACCGGCGACTGGCTGCGGGCGACGGTCGGCGTGAGCCTCTACGTCGCGACCCTGGGCCTGCTGGCGATGGCCGTCGGCACCCTGCTGCGGCACTCCGCGGGGGCCGTCACGGTCATGCTCGGCGTGGTGCTGCTGCCGCTGGTGCTGGGCCTGTTCATGTTCGCGGAGAGCCTGGAGAAGGTCCGCGAGTTCCTCTTCCTGTACTCGATCCCCAGCCAGCTCGGCGGCTTCTACGGCACCTCGATGGGGGACGACGGCCCGACCGGCTGGACTCCGCTGTGGATCATGCTGGGGGTGACGGCGGTCGTGATGGCCGGCGCCTACGCCGCCATGTCCAAGCGCGACGTATAGCGCGGAGAAGATCCTGCCGCGGTCAGTACCGCGGCGCGTTACGGGACCGCTGGAGCCGCGCGCTCCGGCGGTCCCGCGCGTTCCAGCACGCCTTGTGCCAGTGCCGCCGGTCCTCCACGCCGCCGTGGTCGGGCCAGGCGACGAGGTGCGGAACGCCGGGCGGGATCTCCTGGTCGCAGCCGGGGCAGCGGTAGTGCTTGGCCGCGGCGCCGCCGCCGACCATGCGCACGATCCACGCCTCGCCCCGCCAGTCCTCCGAGCGCTCCAGTCCGTAGCGCTCACTGGGGGCGCCGCCCTCATCTCGCGCGGCGGGTTTGTCGGCGCCGCCTCGCGGGCGGTTTCGGCGCGGGGACACGGAACACCTCATGGGGATCTGGAGAGCTACGGGGCGTCACCAGATTACGCGTCAGGGTCACCGCCCCGGGTACACGTAAGGCAGCCGCTCCCCTGGTCCCCCTCTGATCATCATGAAAGTTTATGCGAAGCCGTGCCCTTGGCACGTGTCACACGTTGTTGCCTACAGGGGGATGTCGCGTCGGTCGCTAGGAGGCGTAAGAGCGATGCGCGTTGGAGCTTTCGTCCTGGCAGCGCAGTTCCCCGGCCAGGGCCAGGGAGAGGCGCTGCACCGCGCCGTACGGACGGCGGAAGTCGCCGAGGAGGCCGGGCTGGACGCCGTCTGGGTCGCCGAACACCACTTCGTCCCGTACGGCGTCTGCCCGTCCGCCGTCACCCTCGCCGGGCTGCTGCTCGGCCGTACCCGCCGGATCGGCGTCGGCACCGCCGTCAGCGTGCTGCCGACCGCGCACCCCGTCGCCCTGGGCGAGCAGGCGGCGCTGCTGCACCTCGTCTCCGGCGGCCGGTTCACCCTCGGGGTGGGGCGCGGCGGGCCGTGGGTGGATCTGGAGGTCTTCGGATCGGGGCTCGGCGCGTACGAGTCGGGCTTCCCGGAATCCCTCGAATTGCTGACGCGCTGGCTGCGCGAGCCGAGAGTAGGGGCGTCCGGAGAGCGGTACGCGTTCCGCGAGGTCGATGTCGTGCCGCGCGCCGACGAGCTGCCGGAGCTCGCCCAGCCGCCCGTGATCGTCGCCTGCACCTCGCCGAACACGGCCCGGCTCGCGGCCGAGCGGGGCCTGCCCATGCTGCTGGGCATGCACTGCGGGGACGACGAGAAGGCGGCGATGGTGGCCCTGTGGCGGGACCACGCCCTCGCCGCGGGCCGCTCTCCCGAGGAGGTCGCGGCGGCCGAGCACGTATCGGCCGGAGTCGCGCAGATCGCGGACGAGCCCGGCGCGGCGGCGGAGACCCTGAAGAAGTCGATGCCCGGCTGGCTGCGCCAGGGGCTGGGGGCCCACGTCACGGTCCACGGGCAGAAGCGCCCTATGCGCGATCCGATGGCCTATACGGAGCTGCTGTGCGGCCTGCACCCGGTCGGCCCGCCGCGGCTGTGCGCGGACCGTCTGGCGGCCTCGGCCGAGCGCACCGGAATCCGGCGGTTCGCCCTCCTGACGGAGGGCTCCGGGGATCTGGCGGCGACGGAGGAGAACGTCCGCCGGCTCGGCGCCGAGGTGCTCCCGCTGCTCGGCTGACCGGGCCGGAGCGCCGCCGGCTCCGCGAGCGGCCGGCCGGACGCCGCCGCCCTGGCGGGCGGCCGCGCCGTCGGCGTCCCGGCAGGCTGTCGGCCGGGATGCCGCCGGTCTCGTAGGTCTTCGGCGGGGGTGCCGCCGCCCCGTAAAGTGAACGCACCTCCCGCATACGGGGCGGCGGCCGAGTCACATCAGCAGTCCCGAAGCTCCGGAGACTGGTTCAGCAGCTGGCCCCTGATCGAGGTGAAGCGGGCGAGGCGGTCGTCGACCGCCGGGTCGAGCGGGAAGACCGCGACCCGGTGGCAGTTCTGGAACGCCAGGCGGACCCCGAAGTGCCGCTGGAGCGCACCGCGGATCGCGTCACTCGCCAGCGCGCGCAGCAGTTGACCGCGCGCCTGCTCGTTCGGAGGAGGCGTCTGGTTGTCGGCGAACTCGCCGCCGTCGACCTTGAGCTGGGCCACCAGGGAGCTGACCATCTCCCATGCGTAGGGCAGGGAGGTCCGGACGCAGTCGACGAATTCGGCTTCGTCGACCTCGCCTCGCTCGGCCTGTTCGAGGAGGGCCGGTGAGACGTCGAGCGACATGGTTTCTCCTCTCGCGACCCCGTTGAGCGGGGTCTAAGGGATGGGCGGACGGTCGACAACGGAGAGTGCCTGAACGGCGACCGCCCTCTTCAACGGTAATTCGGCCACTGCCGCCGCACCAGGAGAATGCGCATACAACCGGCCATCGCCGTTTGGGTTCATCCGGGGCGAATCGCGTGGACGGCCCGGCGTCGAGTAGCGTGACCGACCATGCGTCTCGTCATTGCCCGTTGCTCCGTGGACTACGCGGGCCGGCTCACCGCCCATCTCCCCTCGGCACCGCGTCTCATCCTCGTGAAAGCCGACGGCAGTGTCTCCATCCACGCTGACGACAGGGCCTACAAGCCCCTCAACTGGATGTCGCCGCCCTGCACGCTCAAGGAGGGCGACGGCGATGTGTGGACCGTGGTGAACAAGGCGGGCGAGAAGCTCATCATCACCATGGAGGAGGTTCTGCACGACTCCTCGCACGAACTGGGCGTCGATCCGGGGCTCATCAAAGACGGCGTGGAAGCACATCTGCAGGAGCTCCTCGCCGATCGGATCGAGACACTTGGCGAGGGCTGGACGTTGATCCGGCGCGAATACCCCACCGCCATCGGCCCCGTGGACATCCTCTGCCGGGACGCGGACGGCGCGACGGTGGCCGTGGAGCTCAAGCGGCGCGGCGAGATCGACGGCGTCGAGCAGCTCACGCGCTACCTCGAACTCCTCAACCGGGACCCGCACCTCGCGCCGGTCAAGGGCATCTTCGCGGCCCAGGAGATCAAGCCCCAGGCGCGGGTACTGGCCACGGACCGCGGTATCGGCTGCGTGGTGCTGGACTACGACGCGCTGCGCGGCATCGAGGACGACAAGCTCCGCCTCTTCTGAGCTTCTTCTGGTCCTCTTCTGAGTACTATCCGCTCTTTTCAGACCGAGCCGTGAGTGTTACGGGCCGTACGGGGATCTCCCGTACGGCCCGTTCCGCTTCCGCTTCCGCTTCCGTCACACCGCGTACGGGCCGGAGCAGGGCCGATCCGGGTGGCAGGCCCTTTACGCGGTCCTCGACCCGGCGGGAGCCCCGGTGACCGGCCCGGTCCCCGACGCCTCGGGCACCGACTGGGAGGCCGACTGCGTCACCGTCTGACTCGACGTCGGGCCGGTCGGCGGGGACTCGGGCGTCGTCGGCACGGTCGGGTCCGGGCTCGTCGGCGTCGTCGTGGGCTTGTGCGTCGGGGTGTGCGTCGGGGTCGTGGGCTGCTGCGTCGGGCGGTGGGTCGGCTCGGTGGGCTGGTCCGTCGGCTTCGACGGGGAGGACGGCGTGTGCGACGGCTCCCCGCTCCCGGTCGGGTCGTCGGGCGAAGCGCTGTCCGAGGCGCCCGGCGACTGGGAGGGGCCGCTCGGGCTGGTCGTCGGCCCGGCCGCCCCTGCGGTGCCCGGCTTTCCCGGCAGCCCGCCGGGGCTGCTCCGGCCGCCGCCCGGCCGGTCGGCGGTCAGGCCGTCGTCGCCGTCCTGCTGGGACGCCGACTGGTCCGGCTTGACCTTGTCGGAGGGGTCGTTGTCGCCGCCGGAGGTGGCGCCGAGGGTGACCACGGTGCCCAGCACAGCCACGAGCAGCGCGCCCGCGCCCGCCGCGACCAGGTTGCGCCGGGCGCCGCCGAAGACCGTCTTGCGCGCCGGGGGCGGCGGCGGGCCCGCGGCCATGGCCGCGCCCGCTCCCCCGTCGGCGGCGAGCCGGGTGATGATCGTCGTCGTGCTGTCGTCGGGGTTCGCGGCGGCGAGCGGCGCGGTGACGCCGCCGGGCGGCGACGCCGACTCCTCGGACCGCGCGGCCGGCACCTCCTCCCCCGCGGGCGTGTACCCGTCGGGCGGCGGGCCCCCGGCGGGCCGCCCGGAGCGGTCCGCGACCAGGGCGAGCGCCCTGCGGCCCGCGACCGTGCCGCGCCGGTCGGCGAGCACGCCGCGCAGCCCGATGGACGCCTCCAGCTCGGCGCGGGCCCGGTCGAGGTTGTCGGTGCAGAGCGCGAGGATGCCCAACTCGTGGTGGAAGTACGCCTCTTCGGCGACCTCGCCGGCGATCCGGGCGGCCTCCTGCCCGTACCGCAGGCTGCGCTCCCAGGCGCTCCAGTGCAGCGCCGCGGCGAACGCGGGCGCCGCCGTACGGGCCAACAGCACGGCCGCGGCCGGGTGCCCGGCCTCCCGGCTGGCCACGAGGACGCCCATCGCGGCGAGGATCGCGTCGGACTCGACCGCGGTGCGCTCGGGGGTGACCGAGGGGTGCCCGGCCCACCAGGCGTAGTGCTGGGCCGCGAGCTGCGCGTGGGTGGCCGTGTCGGTGCCGTACCCGGCGGCCTGGAGCTGGGCCAGGACGCCGCCCGCCAGCCGGTAGTGGGCCCCGGCGGGGGTGACGAGCCCGCAGGCGATCAGCTCGCCGAGGGCGGCGTCGGCGTGGGCGTCCCCGACGAGCGCGGGGAGGTGCGCCTGGTGCGGGAGTTCGCCGCCGAGCGCCACGGCGAAGCGCAGGGTGTCGCGGCCCGCTTCGCTGACGCCGGACGCGATCAGCGCGGCGGGCGCGGCGGCCTCGGCCGTGGCGGGCAGCGGGATGTCGCCCGCGTCGAACGGCGCGTCGACGGGCCGCTCCGCGAAGACGCCGTAATCGTCGAAGGCGCCGCGGTCCGCGCGCAGTTCGTCGCGCTGCCGCAGCAGCGCCCCGGCCTGTACGTACCGCAGCGGCAGCCCCTCGGACTCGAACCACAGGTCCGCCGCCCAGCCCGCCTCGTCCGCGGCCGGGGGCCGGCGCACGGCCCGCGCCAGCAGCTCCAGCCAGGCGTCGCGGCCGAGCCCGCCGAGGAAGACCTCTTCGAGGTGCGAGTCGTCGGAGGGGGCGGCGACGTCGGGGGTGGCCGCGATGAGGAAGGCGCACTCGGGGGTCGCGTCGAGGAGGTCGTCGAGCGCGGCGCCGCCGAATTCGAGGTCGTCGAGGACCACGACGGCGCCGATGTCGCCCACCAGGGAGAGCAGCCGGTCGCGGTCGGGGCGGTGCAGCGGGGCGCGGTGGACGGCGGCGAAGAGGTCGTGCAGGAGGTCGGTGGAGGTGCGGCGGTAGCCGGAGAGGCGTACGACGCCGTCGGGCGCGAGGGTCGCGCAGTCCTCGGCGACGGCGTCGAGGAGGGCGGTGCGGCCCGCGCCGGGCGGCCCGGTGAGCCGTACGGACCGGCCGCGGCCCAGCAGCCGCACGAGCCGCTCGCGCTCCTCGTCGCGGCCCAGGAAGGGCAGTTCGGACCCGGCGGTCCCGGCGAGGGGCGGCGGGGCCGCCGCCCGGCGGAGCTCGGCGCGCTCCTCGGGCAGGTGCTTGTCCGGGCGGCCGGGTCGCTCGGCGGGCGGGCAGACCTCGATCTCGCTGCCGTCCACGGGGTTGATCGTGAGCAGGTAGTCGCCGGCGATGAGCTGTACGGTACGGGCGGGCGCCGGCGCGTCGCCGCCGGAGCCGGGCGTGCTCCGCTCGTGGGCCGGCGGCTGCGAGGCGGCGCCGTCCGTCGGTGTGCGGCCGTCGCGGCGCTCGTCGCCGTCGCGGCCCTCGTGGTCTTCCGGTCCCCGGTCCATCGGGTCCATGGTCAAGCCCCCCAGATGCGTGGCGTGCCGTATTGCCCTCCCGGCCTGTCCGCACGCTCGCCGTCGCTTCTGGTCCGGTGCCCGCCGTAGGCTTTCGGAACGCGGCGGGGACACCGAACCCTAAACCTTCCCACAGTATCCCCGCACCTGAGGGGTGTCGCGCCGCGCGGGAGGTCACAGTCCTGTGCGGATCGGCCGGCCGCGGCGGCGTCAGACGCGCGGCAGCGACTCCGCCTCGATGCCGCCCTCGATGGCGAGGATGCGGTGCAGCCGGGTGGCGACCAGGAGTCGCTGCATCTGCGGCGGCACCCCGCGCAGCACGAGCCGCCGGCCCGTGCGCCCCGCGCGCCGGTGCGCGCCCATGATGACGCCGAGCCCGGTGGCGTCCCAGGAGTCGAGCTCGGTCAGGTCCAGGACCAGATCGCCGCGGCCGGAGTCGACGGCGGCGTGCAGGGCCGTACGGGCGTCCGCCGCGCTGCGGACGTCGAGGCGGCCCCCGACGACCAGCTCGGCGTGATCGCCCCTGATATGCATATGCGCTCCCCGGATCCGGTACGTGATGTTGCCTCCGTGTCTACAGAACTGACTGCCTCTCATGCCGCGAAGTTGCCGTCTGTAAGCGAACCGATACCGAATTCACTCCTCAGGGTGATCCCGATGTGGATGGTCCGCACAACCGCCTCTCAGTGCTGATAGAACCCCTGGCCGCTCTTGCGGCCGATGTCCCCCGCGTCGACCATGCGGCGCATGATCTCCGGCGGTGCGAACTTCTCGTCCTGGGACTCCGTGTAGATGTTGTCCGCCGCGTGCAGCAGGATGTCGACGCCCGTGAGGTCGGCGGTGGCCAGCGGGCCCATCGCGTGCCCGAAGCCCAGCTTGCAGGCGACGTCGATGTCCTCCGCGGTGGCCACCCCGGACTCGTACAGCTTCGCCGCCTCGACGACCAGGGCCGAGATGAGGCGGGTGGTCACGAACCCCGCGACGTCGCGGTTGACGACGATGCAGGTCTTGCCGACTCCCTCGGCGAACTCCCGCGCGGTGGCGAGGGTTTCGTCACTGGTCTTGTACCCCCGGACGAGCTCGCACAACTGCATCATGGGCACGGGTGAGAAGAAGTGGGTGCCGACGACCCGCTCCGGGCGGCGCGTGGCGGCCGCGATCTTGGTGATCGGGATGGCGGAGGTGTTGGAGGCGAGCACGGTCTCGTCCCCGACCAGTCCGTCGAGGGTGCGGAAGATCTCCCGCTTGGTGTCGATGTTCTCGAAGACGGCCTCGACGACGATGTCGGCGTCTGCCGCCCCGTCGAGGTCGGTGGTGGTGGCGATGCGGCCGAGCGCGGCCCCGGCGGCGCCGGCGTCCAGCTTGCCCTTGGCGACGAACCGGTCGTACGACGCCTTGATGGCGTCCGTGCCGCGCGTCAGCGCCGCGTCGGTCACATCGCGCAGGACGACGTCCCACCCGGCCTGGGCGGAGACCTGGGCGATGCCGGAGCCCATCAGTCCGGCCCCGATGACGGCGAGCTTCTTCGCCACGACACACACCTCTCCTCGACGCTGTTTGCCGGACCTTAACGCCCGTTCACCCTTCGTGGCAGCAGTGTGAGGTGCGCGTCACTGTGTGTTCTTCGCCGCATATCGGCCGCGTAGTTGACGGTCCGTCCGCTGAGCTGGGCGGGCCGGACCCTGCCGTGACGCGCCGCACACAAAGTCCCGCCGCGTAGCCAAGCGGGCTCGGGGAAGCACTGGCACGTCCCCACGCCGCCCGGCACGCACTCTCGCCGCACCGCCCCGAGGCCCAAGTACGTCCAGTACGAGGGCCTCAGTGCGGCACGCCGGGAGCACGCACCGAACGACGCGGAAACGCACCGCGCTCCCCCGAGCCCGCTTAGGCTCGTACACATGGTCAATCTGACGCGCATCTACACCCGCACCGGCGACGACGGCACCACCGCCCTCGGCGACATGAGCCGCACCGTGAAGACCGACACCCGCATCGCGGCGTACGCCGACGCGAACGAGGCGAACGCCGCGATCGGGGTGGCGGTCGCGCTCGGGCAGCTGCCCGAGGAGGTCGTGAAGGTGCTCGTACGGGTCCAGAACGACCTCTTCGACGTGGGCGCCGACCTGTCCACCCCGGTCGTCGAGGAGCCCGAGTTCCCGCCGCTCCGCGTCGAGCAGTCCTACGTCGACAAGCTGGAGGCCGACTGCGACCGCTTCCTGGCCGAGCTGGAGAAGCTGCGCAGCTTCATCCTGCCGGGCGGCACGGCGGGCGCGGCCCTGCTGCACCAGGCGTGCACCGTCGTCCGGCGCGCGGAGCGCTCCACGTGGGCGGCGCTGGAGGTGCACGGCGACATCATGAACCCGCTGACCGCCACGTATCTCAACCGCCTCTCCGACCTGCTGTTCATCCTGGCGCGGTCGGCCAACAAGGCGGTCGGGGACGTCCTGTGGGTCCCGGGCGGCGAGCGCTGACGGCCGCCGGAGCACGCACCAGCCGAAGGGCCCCGGCTCCGGGGCCCGCCACGCGCCACCTCAATGTGCAGGAGAGATTGATGACGATCCGCCGGGTGAACCACGTCGTCCTGTCCGTCACCGACATCCGGGCCTCGACCCGCTTCTACCGCGACGTCCTGGGGCTGAAGGTGGTCGATACCCTCCCCGGGGACGGGCCCGACCCGTTCATGGTCTTCCTCCGCACCCCGGAGGCGTCGGACAACCACCACGACCTCGGCCTGATACGCGCCGAGTCGCCCGCCGCCGTACCCCCCGAGGCCGCTCCGCCGGGCCTGCGGCACGTCGCCTTCGAGGTCGGCTCCCTCGACGAGCTGGCCGAGGTCAAGCAGCGGCTGGAGGCCGCGGGCAGCGTCAAGGAGACCTTCGACCAGGGGATGCACCTGTCGGTGTACTGCACCGACCCAGACGGGATCGAGATCGAGGTGATCTGGCCGACGCCCCGCGACTCCTGGTCCTACGAGGAGCCGATCGTCCGCAAGCCGCTCGACATCGACGGGGCGCGGCAGCGCTGGGGCTCCGCGCCCACCGACCGCTGACGCCCTTCACCGCTTGAGCAGGGAGTGCGGCCGCTCCGTCTCCCCGCCGGACCCCTCGCCGCCGCCCGGCGGCCGCTTCGGCCAGAGGGTGTAGCTCGCCGCGATGACCACGTTGATACCGATCACCCACACCATCTTCAGCTGCCACGAGCGCAGCGAACTGGTGCCGCCGTCATCCCCGACGTACCAGATGGCGGCCTGGAGCAGCGCCATCGCCACCGCGGCGGCGAGGATCCAGTGGCCCGCGGTCTTCCACTCGTACACGGTGCGCGCCATGCCGTACTTCGGCGGCTTGACGGGCTTGGGGGCGCCCGCCCAGCGGTGGGCCACGTGTCCGTCGACCCACTTGATGGTCTGATGGCCGAGGCCCACCGTGAAGCCGATGTACACGGCGGCGAGGCCGTGCTTCCAGTCCGGCTCCGCGCCGTTCTTCAGGTCGAACGCGGTGACGGCGAGCAGGACCAGTTCCAGGACCGGCTCCAGCAGCAGCACCGCGAGCCCCGCCCGGGGCATCTTCGCCAGATAGCGCAGGCTCAGCCCCGCGGCCAGCAGCACCCAGAAGGCCACTTCACAGGCGACGATCAGTGTGACGATCATGGTTCTCTCCCGTCTCTCCCCTCCAGCCTCACCTGCGCCGCGGGCGTTCGCGTCGTCGCCCGTGACGATCCCCCGCTGCATCCTTCGATGTAGTCGGGCCGCCCGTACGCGCGCCCGGACGCCGACGCCCTCGGCCCGTCCCACGTGCTGTGATGGACCCATGCCGCTCCGCCTCCCCGGTCGCCCGCACCGCCATGACGTGTTCATCGCCGCCGGCGGGCTGCTCGGCGGGCTCGCGCTGTGGTTTCTCGGGCTGACCGGCGGGCGGCCGATCGACGGGTTCCCCAAGCCGCTGACGCTGGTGGCGCTCGCCGTGATGGCCGGGGCCGAGCTGCTGCGCCGCACCGCCCCGCGCACGGCGCTGGCCGTCGGCGTCCCCGCGCTCGCCCTCGACCTGAGCACCGGCACCCTGATCGCCACCGTCGTGATGTTCACCGACCTGGTGTACGCGGCCGTGCTGTACGGATCGCCGGCCGCCGCGCGCCGCATCTCGCGCGGCACCGAGCTGTTCACGGTGGTGGGGACGCTGGTGTCGCTGGCGCTGCTGCGCAAGCCCGAGGCGCTGCTCATCGGCGTCGCGGCGGCCCTGCTCACCATCACCCCCGCCTGGACCGGCGTCGGCATCCGGCGCTACCGCGACAGCGCGCGGGCGGCCCGGCTGGAGGCGGAGCGCACCGCGCTGCTGGCAGAGCTGGACCGGCGCGAGGCGGTCGGCGCGGAGCGCGCCCGGATGGCGCGCGAGCTGCACGACATGGTGGCCAACCACCTCTCGGCCATCGCCATCCACTCCACGGCCGCCCTGTCGATAGGCGAACCGAAGGCGGCCGCCGACGCGCTCGCGGTGATCCGGGCGAACAGCGTCCAGGGGCTGGCGGAGATGCGCCGCCTGATCGGTCTGCTGCGGGACGCGGGCGGCGAGCAGGAGCCAGCCGCCGCGCCCCGGCTGGACGCCCTGGACGCGCTGATCGAGCAGGCCCGTGCCAACGGCTCGGGCTCCGGCCTGCGCTTCGTCCTGCTCGACGAGCGCGCGCCGGGCCCGCTCCCGGCCCCCGTGGAGCTGGCCGCCTACCGCATCGTCCAGGAGTCCTTGACCAACGCCCTCAAGCACGCCGCGCCCGGCGAGGTGGCGGTCCGCCTCGGCCGCGCCGGGGACGGCCCGCTGGAGGTCTGCGTGACCAGCCCGTTCGGGGAGCGGGACGGGCCGCGCGCGCCCGGTTCGGGCGCGGGGCTGGTCGGCATGCGTGAGCGGGTCGCCCTGCTGGACGGGGAGTTCGAGGCGGGCCCGGTGCCGGCGGACGGCGCGTACGAGACCGAGAGCGGCAAGGCATGGCGCGTACGGGCCGTGCTCCCGCTGCACGAGAGAGGAACGCAGTGAACGCTGAAACCCCGAGCGGGCCGGTCCGGGTGCTGGTCGCGGAGGACCAGTCGGCGGTACGGGCCGGGCTCGTCCTCATCCTGGGCTCGGCCCCGGGCATCGAGGTGGCCGGGGAGGCGGCCGACGGCGAGGAGGCCGTGCGGCTCGCCCGCGAACTGCGCCCGGACGTCGTGCTGATGGATGTGCAGATGCCCCGGCTCGACGGCGTCTCGGCCACCCGGCTGATCACCGGGGAGCGGCTGGCGGATGTCCTCGTGCTGACCACCTTCGATCTCGACGAGTACGTCTTCGGGGCGCTGCGGGCCGGTGCCGCGGGGTTTCTGCTCAAGGACAGCGAGGCGGCCGAACTGGTCGCGGCCGTACGGACGGTGGCGCGCGGCGAGGGCATGATCGCCCCGGCCGTGACCCGCCGGCTGATCGCGGAGTTCGCGCGCCCGGAGCCGGCGCCCTCGCCGCACGCGCCCGATCCGGCCGTGCTGGACGCGCTGACCCGCCGGGAGGGCGAGGTGCTCGTCTGCCTGGGCGAGGGGTGCTCCAACGCGGAGATCGCGGAGCGTCTCGATATGGCGGAGGCGACGGTCAAGACGCATGTCAGCCGCCTGCTCGCCAAGCTGGAACTGCGCAGCAGGGTGCAAGCGGCGGTACTGGCGCAGGAGTTGGGGCTGATCCGGCCCTCTTGACTTTGGTACAGACCTCTTGACCGCTGGTCCAGACCTTCTTACTCTCCCCTCACAACTGTGGTGAGCGTGTTCAGCATGCGCACTCTCACCTGGCGGCACAGGTTCCCCATCGGACCTCATTCGAGGAGCACTCCTTGAGCACAGGAACCTTAGGACGCACCAAACGCTCCAGACGTACCGTCACCAGGGTCGGCGCGGCCCTCGCCTCGTTGCTCCTCCCCATCGCCGCGCTCGTCGGCCTGACCGCGACCCCCGCACAGGCGGCCGCCGACGCCACGGCTACGTTCGTCAAGACCTCCGACTGGGGCACCGGCTTTCAGGGCGAGTGGACCGTCAAGAACACCGGCTCCTCCCCCATCAACGGCTGGACCGTCGAGTGGGACTTCCCCTCCGACACCACCGTCGGCGCGTACTGGGACTCGCTGATCAGCAGCTCCGGCGCGCATTACACCGCGAAGAACCGGGAGTACAACGGCACCATCCCGCCCGGCTCCAGCGCCACCTTCGGCTTCGTCGCCGCGGGCAACGGCGAGCCCGCCGGCTGCAAGCTCGACGGCGGCCCGTGCGACGGCTCCTCGCCCACCGACACCCCGCCGACCGCACCCGGCCAGCCCACCTCCACCGGCGTCACGGCCAGCACCATCTCGCTGACCTGGCCCGCCGCCACGGACGACAAGGGCATCAAGAACTACGACGTCTACCGCGGCGACAGCGTGGTAGGCACGGTCGGCGACACCTCCTTCACCGACACCGGGCTGAGCGCCGACACCGAGTACACGTACAAGGTCGTCGCCCGCGACACGGCCGGGCAGACCGGCCCGGAGTCACCGTCGGCCGCCTTCCGTACGAGCAGCGGCGGCGGCACCGACAATCCGCCTTCGGCGCCCGGCGTCCCGCGGGCGACCGCGACCACGGACACCACGATCGCCCTCAAGTGGCCCGCCGCCACTGACGACAAGGGCATCAAGAACTACGACGTCTACCGCGGCACCGTGAAGGCCGCGACCGTCGGCAAGCTCGCCTACACCGACACCGGGCTGACCCCGGGCACCGACTACAGCTACACGGTCGTCGCCCGCGACACGTCCGACCAGGTCGGCCCCGCCTCCCAGCCGCTGACCGTACGGACCACCGGCGGCGAGCAGCCGTCCACGGACCGCATCAAGGCCGGGTACTTCGTGCAGTGGGGCATCTACGGCCGCGCCTACACCATGAAGAGCCTGGAGACGAGCGGCGCCGCCGGCAAGCTCACCCACCTCAACTACTCCTTCTCCAACATCGACCCGAACAACCTCACCTGCCTCAACGGCGTCACCAAGGCCACCACCCCCAACCCGCAGGACCCCAACCAGGGCGACGGCGCGGGCGACTCCTGGGCCGACTATGAGAAGGGCTTCGGCGCGGGCGAGTCGGTCGACGGTGTCGGCGACACCTGGGACCAGCCGCTGGCGGGCAACTTCAACCAGCTCAAGAAGGTCAAGGCCAAGCACCCGAAGCTCAAGGCCCTCATGTCGATCGGCGGCTGGACGTACAGCAAGTACTTCTCCGACGTCGCCAAGACCGAGGCGTCCCGGCAGAAGTTCGTGAAGTCCTGCGTCGACATGTACCTCAAGGGCGACCTGCCGGCCGCCAACGGCCGCGGCGGCAAGGGCGCGGCAGCCGGGATCTTCGACGGATTCGACATCGACTGGGAGTGGCCGGGCTCCGACGGACACGCGGGCAACCACGTCTCCAAGGACGACAAGGCCAACAACACGCTGCTCTTCGCCGAGTTCCGCAAGCAGCTCAACGCGCTGTCCTCGGAGACCGGCAAGAAGTACCTGCTGACCGCCTTCACCCCGGCCGACCCCGCCAAGCTCGACGCCGGCTGGGACATCACCACCAAGGACGGCAACCCCAGCGTCTTCGACTACATGGACTTCGCCAACGTCCAGGGCTACGACTTCCACGGCTCGGGCAGCGACGACAGCTGGGAGCCCAAGCGCACCGGCCACCAGGGCAACCTCTATCAGGACGCCAAGGACCCGTACGACACCAAGTTCAGCGTCGAGAAGACCGTGAACGCCTACCTCGACGCGGGCGTCAAACCGAGCCAGGTCGCCCTGGGCCTCGCCTTCTACGGGCGCGGCTGGCAGCAGGTCGCGGACGGCGGCGCGAACGGCGCGTGGCAGAGCGCGAGCGGCGCGGCCCCCGGCCAGTTCCCGGAGGAAGCGGGCACCCGCGGCTACGACAACCTGATCGCGTCCGTACCGAATCTGAAGGTCTACCACGACGAGACGGCGGTGGCGACCTACGGCTACACCGGCGCGAACGGGCAGTGGTGGACCTTCGACGACGTCTGGTCCATCAACAAGAAGATCGCCTGGCTCAAGACGAAGAAGCTCGGCGGCGTGATGATCTGGGAGATGACCGGTGACAGCGGCACCCTGATGACCGCGGTGGACAACGGCCTGAAGTAAGCGGGCCGCCATAGAACGACCGGGGGCAGCGAGTCGCCCGCTGCCCCCGGTCTCCGCATGTGCGGGGACGTGCGCCCGAGCTACGCATGTGCGGGGACCGTACGTCCGGGCTATGCCACGTTGACCCGCTGGCCGGGCGGCGCCGCCTCCAGCCAGGCCAGGAAGCCGGTCAGGGCGTCCTCGCTCATCGCCAGCTCCAGCCGCGTACCGCGGTGCACGCAGACCAGGACGACGGCGTCGGAGAGCAGCGCCAGCTCCTCCTCGCCGCGCGGGGTGCGGCGGTCCAGGACCTCGATGGAGGCGCGCTCCAGGACGCGGCGCGGGCGGGGCGCGTACGAGAAGACGCGGAACCATTCGATCCGGTCGCCGTTGTAGCGGGCCACCCCGTACACCCAGCCCTTGCCGCTGGGCTCCGCCTCCGGCTCGGTCACATTCCAGCGCAGGGAGCAGTCGAAGGTGCCCCCGGAGCGCTGGATGAGCCGTCTGCGCAGCCCGAAGACGAAGAGTCCCACCAGGACCAGCAGGACGACGCTGCCGCTCACGAGCAGAGCGAGGACCATCTTCACCGACCTCCTCGCGTCATCTAGTCCAACCGCACCTGCATCGCCTCAGCCGCGGACTGCCCTGGAATGTTCCAGTGCCGTCCGCGGCTGAGGATTCCGCGGGTCTCCGGGACAGCTCCCGGAACCCCACAGTACGTTCTTATGGGCCGTGGGTTCAGTGCACACCCGCGACCGCGCGCAGCCGGACGTCCGCGCGCCGCTCGGCGGCCGCGTCCGTCTCCGACTTCGCGCGCTCCAGCGCCCGCTCCGCGCGCTGGACGTCGATCTCGTCCGACAGCTCGACGATCTCGGCGAGCAGCGAGAGCTTGTCGTCCGCGAACGAGACGAACCCGCCGTGCACCGCGGCGACGACGGTCCCGCCCTCGCTCGTACGGATGGTCACCGGGCCGGACTCCAGCACACCGAGCAGCGGCTGGTGGCCGGGCATGACGCCGATGTCACCCGACGGGGTCCGCGCGATGACCAGAGTGGCCTCGCCGGACCAGACGCTTCGGTCCGCCGCGACCAGCTCGACGTGCAGCTCAGCAGCCAACGTGGCTCCTCGGGTCTCCACCTGCCGGACATGGCAGGTGTGGGGTCGAATACTTCGAATACTAGTGGCCAAGGCGGCCGGGGGCGGCGGGTACCCGCCCCCGGCCGGTCAGCACGGGCTCAGGAGACGCCCAGCTCCTTGGCGTTGGCCTTCAGGTCCTCGATGCCACCGCACATGAAGAACGCCTGCTCGGGGAAGTGGTCGTAGTCCCCGTCGCAGATCGCGTTGAACGCGGAGATCGACTCGTCGAGCGAGACGTCCGAACCGTCCACGCCGGTGAACTGCTTGGCGACGTGGGTGTTCTGCGACAGGAAGCGCTCCACCCGGCGGGCGCGGAAGACGGTGAGCTTGTCCTCCTCGCCGAGCTCGTCGATGCCGAGGATCGCGATGATGTCCTGGAGGTCCTTGTACTTCTGCAGGATCGTCTTGACGCGCGAGGCGCAGTCGTAGTGGTCCTGCGAGATGTAGCGCGGGTCCAGGATGCGGGACGTCGAGTCCAGCGGGTCCACCGCCGGGTAGATGCCCTTCTCCGAGATCGGGCGCGAGAGCACGGTCGTCGCGTCGAGGTGCGCGAAGGTCGTGGCCGGGGCCGGGTCGGTGAGGTCGTCCGCCGGCACGTAGATCGCCTGCATCGAGGTGATCGAGTGGCCGCGGGTCGAGGTGATGCGCTCCTGGAGGAGGCCCATCTCGTCCGCGAGGTTCGGCTGGTAACCCACCGCGGACGGCATGCGGCCGAGCAGGGTGGACACCTCGGAACCGGCCTGGGTGTACCGGAAGATGTTGTCGATGAAGAAGAGCACGTCCTGCTTCTGCACATCGCGGAAGTACTCCGCCATGGTCAGACCGGCCAGGGCGACGCGCAGGCGGGTGCCCGGCGGCTCGTCCATCTGGCCGAAGACGAGCGCCGTCTTGTCGATGACGCCGGACTCGGTCATCTCCTCGATGAGGTCGTTGCCCTCACGGGTACGCTCACCGACGCCCGCGAACACCGACACACCGTCGTGGTTGTTGGCGACGCGGTAGATCATCTCCTGGATGAGCACCGTCTTGCCGACGCCCGCGCCGCCGAACAGACCGATCTTGCCGCCCTTGACGTACGGGGTCAGCAGGTCGATGACCTTGACGCCGGTCTCGAACATCTCGGTCTTCGACTCAAGCTGGTCGAAGTTGGGCGCCTTGCGGTGGATCGGCCACCGCTCGGTGACCTCGGACTCCGCCTCGGGCTTGTTCAGGATCTTGCCAAGGGTGTTGAACACCTTGCCCTTGGTGACCTCGCCGACCGGCACGGTGATGCCCGTGCCGGTGTTGACCACCGTGGCCTGGCGGACCAGGCCGTCGGTGGGCTCCATCGAGATCGCGCGGACCACGCCGTCGCCCAGGTGCTGGGCGACCTCAAGGGTCAGCGTCTTGAGCTTGCCGTTCTCGGCCGGGTCGGCGACCTCGACATGCAGCGCGTTGTAGATCTCCGGCATCGCGTCGACGGGGAACTCCACGTCGACGACCGGCCCGATGACCCGCGCGACGCGGCCCGTGGCCACGCCGGCCGCTGCGGCCGTCTCAACAGTGGTGGTCATGGTTATCGGTCACTCCCCGCGGTCGCGTCGGCCATGGCGCTCGCACCGCCGACGATCTCGCTGATTTCCTGGGTGATTTCGGCCTGGCGGGCCGCGTTGGCAAGCCGCGAGAGCGTCTTGATGAGCTCTCCGGCGTTGTCGGTAGCCGACTTCATCGCGCGGCGGGTGGCGGCGTGCTTGGAGGCAGCCGACTGGAGCAGCGCGTTGTAGATGCGGCTCTCGACGTACCGCGGCAGCAGGGCGTCGAGAACGCCCTCCGCCGACGGCTCGAAGTCGTAGAGCGGAAGGATCTCGGCCTTCGCGGCCGCGGCGCCGTCCGACGCCCCCTGCCCGTCCGCGGCGAGGCTCAGCGGCAGCAGGCGGTCGTCCACCGGCTGCTGCGTCATCATCGACACGAACTCGGTGAAGACGATGTGGAGTTCGTCCACGCCGCCCTCGGCGGTGTCCTGCTGTACGGCCTCGATCAGCGGTGCCGCGACCATCTTGGCGTCCGCGTAGGTCGGGCTGTCGGTGAAGCCGGTCCACGACTGGGTGACCGGGCGCTCCCGGAAGTCGTAGTACGCGACGCCCTTGCGGCCGATGATGTAGGTCGTGACCTCCTTGCCCTCCGAGCGCAGCCGCTCGGTGAGCCGGTCCGCCGCCTTGATGGCGTTGGACGAGTAGCCGCCGGCCAGCCCGCGGTCGCTCGTGATGAGCAGCACCGCGGCCCGTACCGGGTTCGCCACCTCGGTGGTCAGGGCGTGCTTGGTGTTCGAACCGGTGGCAACCGCCGTCACCGCACGGGTGAGCTCACTCGCGTACGGCGTCGATGCCGCCACCTGGCGCTGCGCCTTGACGATGCGCGAGGCGGCGATCATCTCCATCGCCTTGGTGATCTTCTTGGTCGCGGTGACGGAGCGGATGCGACGCTTGTAGACCCGGAGCTGGGCTCCCATGGATCAGGTCCCTTCCGTCGTCGTCACTTCGAGGTACCGGCCGGGGCGTCGTCACCGAGAAGATCGCCGCTCGAAGTCTCGAACTGCTTCTTGAAGGTGGCGACGGCGTCGGCGAGCGCCTGAATGGTGTCGTCGGACATCTTCGCGCCCTCGACGATGCTGTTCATGAGGCCCTTGTGCTCACGGCCCATGTAGTCGAGCAGCTCGCGCTCGAAGCGCTGGATGTCCTCGACCGGCACATCGTCCATCCTGCCGGTGGTGCCGGCCCAGACGGAGACGATCTGGTCCTCGATCGCGTACGGCGCGTACTGACCCTGCTTGAGCAGCTCGGTCATCCGCTTGCCGCGCTCCAGCTGCGCCTTGGAGGCCGCGTCCAGGTCGGAACCGAAGGCGGCGAACGCCTCCAGCTCGCGGTACTGGGCGAGGTCCACGCGCAGTCGGCCCGAGACCTGGCGCATCGCCTTGTGCTGGGCGGAGCCGCCGACGCGGGAGACCGAGATACCGACGTTCAGCGCCGGCCGCTGGCCCGCGTTGAACAGGTCGGACTCCAGGAAGCACTGGCCGTCGGTGATGGAGATGACGTTGGTCGGGATGAACGCCGAGACGTCGTTGGCCTTGGTCTCGACGATCGGCAGACCGGTCATCGAGCCCGCGCCCATGTCGTCGGAGAGCTTCGCGCAGCGCTCCAGCAGACGGGAGTGCAGGTAGAAGACGTCGCCCGGGTACGCCTCGCGGCCCGGCGGGCGGCGCAGCAGCAGGGAGACGGCACGGTAGGCGTCGGCCTGCTTCGACAGGTCGTCGAAGACGATCAGGACGTGCTTGCCCTCGTACATCCAGTGCTGGCCGATGGCCGAGCCGGTGTACGGGGCGATGTACTTGAAGCCGGCCGGGTCGGACGCCGGAGCCGCGACGATCGTCGTGTACTCCAGGGCGCCGGCCTCCTCCAGCGCGCCGCGCACGGACGCGATGGTGGAGCCCTTCTGACCGACGGCGACGTAGATGCAGCGGACCTGCTTCTTCGGGTCGCCGGAACGCCAGTTGTCGCGCTGGTTGATGATCGTGTCGACGGCCAGGGCGGTCTTGCCCGTCTGGCGGTCGCCGATGATCAGCTGGCGCTGGCCGCGGCCGATCGGCACCATCGAGTCGACGGCCTTGAGGCCGGTCTGCATCGGCTCGTGCACGGACTTGCGGACCATGACGCCGGGCGCCTGGAGCTCCAGGGCTCGGCGGCCTTCCGTCTCGATCTCGCCGAGGCCGTCGATCGGGTTGCCGAGCGGGTCGACGACGCGGCCGAGGTAGCCCTCGCCCACCGCGACGGAGAGCACCTCACCGGTGCGCTGCACCGGCTGGCCCTCCTCGATGCCGCTGAACTCGCCGAGGACGACCGCACCGATCTCGCGCTCCTCAAGGTTGAGGGCGAGGCCGAGGGTGCCGTCCTCGAACTTCAGCAGTTCGTTCGCCATGGCCGAGGGAAGTCCCTCGACCTTCGCGATGCCGTCGCCGGCAACGCTGACCGTACCGACCTCCTCGCGCGAGGCCGCGTCCGGCTTGTACGCCTGGACAAAGTTCTCCAGCGCGTCCCGGATCTCCTCCGGCCGGATCGTGAGCTCCGCCATCTGGGTTCCCTGCTCTCCTTGTTGGGCCCGAAGTTTCTTGCGGGGCCGGGGGGCCACGCGGCGTGCGCCGCTCCTGTCACGGCCCCCTGGGGTTTCCGCTACGGCCCAACTCGGGCCGCGGTCTTGCTCTTGAGTTGGTGGTGGCCGGTCAGCCGGCCATCCGCCGGGTCGCCTCTTCGAGGCGGTCCGCGATGGTCCCGTTGACGATCTCGTCGCCCACGCGCACCGACACCCCGCCGAGGACCTCGGGGTCCACATCGAGGTTGAGGTGCACCTGCCGCCCGTACAGCTTGGCCAGCGCGGCGCCCAGGCGCTGCTTCTGTCCATCGCTCAGCGGCACCGCGGAGCGGACCTCGGCGACCATGCGGTCGCGCCGTTCCGCGGCCAGCTTGGAGAGGGCGGTGAGCCCTCCCTCAAGGCTACGGCCTCGCGGCTGGGCGACAAGGCGGACTACGAGCCGCTCGGTGACCTGGTGCGCCCGGCCGCCGAGCAGGCTGCGCAGCAGCTCCGCCTTGGCCGCGGTGGTCGCCAGCTTGTCGGTCAGCGCGGCCCGCAGCTCCGTCGAGGAGGAGACGATCCGGCCGAACCGGAAGATCTCGTCCTCGACCGTGTCGAGGGCGCCGGAGCGCTGCGCCGCGATGAGGTCGGCGGAGTCCGCCAGCTCCTCGATCGCGTCGACCAGGTCGCGCGAGCGCGACCAGCGGGAGCGGACCATGCCGGAGACCAGGTCCGCGGCCTCGCCGCCCACCTGGCCGCCGAGCAGCCGGCCCGCCAGCCCGGCCTTGGACTCGGCGTCCTGCGCCGGGTCGGTCAGGACCCGGCGCAGCGACACCTCGCGGTCGAGGAGCGCGGTGACGGCGGCCAGGTCCTCGGCGAGCTTCGCCGCGTCGACGGACGTGTTGTCCGCCAGTGCGTCGAGGCGCTCGCGCGCGGCGCCCAGCGCCTCACGGCTCGCGCCGTGCATCCCTGTGGCAGCCGTCATCGCTTCGCCTCGGCCGTCGTCGCGCTCTCCTCAAGTCCGTCGAGGAAGCGGTCGATGGTGCGGCTCTGCCGGGCGCTGTCCTCAAGGGACTCGCCGACGAGCTTGCTCGCCAGGTCGGTGGCGAGCTTGCCCACGTCCTGGCGGAGCGAGGCCGCCGCGGCCTTGCGGTCGGCGGCGATCTGGGCGTGCCCGGCAGCGATGATCTCCTCACGCTGCCGCTGGCCCTCGATCCTCATCTCGGCGATGAGTGCGACGCCCTGTTCCTGCGCCTCCTGGCGCATCCGCGCGGCCTCGTGGCGGGCGTCGGCGAGCTGGGCCCGGTAGTCCTCAAGGACCTGCTGAGCCTCGGCCTCGGCGGCCTCGGCCTTCTCCATGCCGCCTTCGATGGCCTCACGGCGCTCGTCCAGAACCTTGTTGATGTTCGGGAGGAGCTTCTTGGCGAGGAAGCCGAAGACGATGAAGAAGGCGATAAGGCCGATGACGAGCTCTGGGATCGGCGGGATGAGGGGGTTTTCCGCCTCCTCGGCCGCCATCTGTACCAGGGCGTTCACATCAATGCCTTTCGTCAGAAAAACTGGTCAGTACGCCTGGGCCTACTGGCCGTAGACGAACGGCAGCACGATGCCGATCAGGGCGAGCGCCTCACAGAACGCGAAGCCCATGATCTGGTTGGCGCGGATCAGGCCGGCCGCCTCGGGCTGACGGGCGAGGGCCGAGGTGCCGTTGCCGAAGATGATGCCGACGCCGACGCCGGGGCCGATGGCCGCGAGGCCGTAGCCGATGGAGGCGACGGAGCCGTGAAGACCGTCGGCGGCAAGGGTCTGGAGAGCGGACATGCCGGTTCTTCCTTCTTTTCATGGGCCGGTGGGGGTTGGCCACCGGACGTCAATTGGTCTGTAGGTGCAGGGGGCTCAGTGGTGCTCGGCGAGCGCGCCCTGCACGTAGGTGCAGGCCAGGAGGACGAAGATGTAGGCCTGGACGGCCTGGATGAACAGCTCGAAGCCGGTCATCAGGATGGTCATCACGAACGAGACGCCGGAGTACGCGATGCCGATGCCGTTCAGCATGTACCAGCTGGCGACGGTGAACATCAGGATCAGCAGGTGGCCGGCGAACATGTTCGCGAAGAGTCGGACCGCGTGGGTGAACGGCCGGACCAGCACGTTCGAGAAGAACTCCAGGAACACGATCATGGGAAGGACCGGGCCCAGCGACTTGTCGTAGCCGGTGATGTTCTTCATTCCACCGACGAAGCCGTGCTTCTTGAACGTCAGGTACATCCAGAGGACGTAGACGATCAGGGCGAGCCCCGCCGGGAAGGCGATGATCGACGTCACCGGGAACTGGGCGACCGGAATGATCGACCACAGGTTCATGATCCAGACGAAGAAGAACAGCGAGACCATGAAGGGGACGTACTTCTCGCCCACCTTCTTGCCGAGGGCCTCGTAGACGATGCCCTTGCGCACGAAGTCGTAGCCGGACTCGCCGATCATCTGGAGCTTGCCCGGCACCACCTTGGCCCGGCCGAAAGCCGCCCAGAAGAACCCGATGATGACGACCGTGCTCAACAACGCCAGCAGCATTGGCTTGTTGACGTCATAGCCGCCGACGGTGAAGAGCGGTTCGAACATGAACGAGTGGAGGCCCGGAGCGGGAAAGCCACACCCATCGAAGAGGTGGCAATCGGTCTCGAAGGCGAGCATCTGGTCAGCACTCACCGCGAGCTCCTTCAGCGTGGCGCATAGGTACGGCAACCTCGTTGTGTCGGCGCGGCGCACAGCCACGGAGCGGCACTGGACTGGTCTTACGGATTTGGGGGCGGCTGGTCGGCGCGGAGCCGAATGGCTCAGCAGGCATCAGCTGCATGGACTGCCGATTCCGTCCCTGGAAACTCGGGGGTTCAGCTGCCTGCGTTTGCTGTGCCTCAGATGGCACCGGACGATAGCAGGTGAGCGGAGCGGTGTTTATCGCGGCCCTACCGGTCATGACGGAGACCCGGCGGGCGCGGACTTCTTCGCGTCGTCGGGTTCCGGTTCCACGTAGAGAATCTTGGCCTTCAGGTGGGCGCGCGTCTGCGCGGCGATCCACACCAAAGTCACAACCAGCAGGGTCAGCGCGAAGGCCTTGGTGTTGAACAGCGTCGTGTGTTTGAACACCGCGAGGAAGATCCCGACCAAGAGGAACTGCGTCGCGTACAGCATCAGGCCCATGGCCTGGAACAGGTGCGGGAGTTGTCGCGCGGTCCGCTGAAGGACGTAGTACCCCATCGCCATGATGCAGACCGACAGCAGCATGCCGACGACCGACCCGATCGCGCCCTTGCCGCCGGCCAGCGCGGCGCTGATCACGACGGCGATACCGCCGGTGACGGCGGCCGGTACGGCGCAGAGCAGGAGTGTTCGGGCGTCGTTGGACTGCATGAAGGGGTTCTCCGGCGGGAGTCGGAAGCAACGATTCGTCGTGGACGAGCGTATCCCCGGAGGTGAGATGGACCTCGCGACGAAGGACCGCACGCACTACGGTCCTTCGGCTCTAGCACCGGGTTTAGTGAACGGTATCACAAACTATTTGATGAGGTCTTTACCTACATCGTGTGCTGCCCATCACACGGGAGAGTTAATCCCGGCATGTTCACCGGACAGGGCGATCACTGTCTGGTATACGGCAGACTGCACCAAATCAGCGTTGACTGCTGATCTTCCTGTTATGGGTGAATCGTGACCGGTCGCCGATCGCCGTCGCGCCGTTGACCCCGGACGGCACCGGCTCCCGTTCCGCTTCCTCTCCCCCGCCCTCGGCGCCCTCGGCGTCCACGAGGGCCCGAGCCTCGGCGTCCGGGCTACCGGCCGCCGCCGCGGCCCTGGCGGCCCGCTTCCTCGCCGTCTGTTCCAGGAACGCGCGGCGGCGGTAGCGCGGCGGCACGAGGCGCTGGGCCCACAGCGGCGCGCGGGGCGTGAAGCGCGGCAGGAGCAGCAGGACGAGCCCGACGGCGCTGAGCAGGACGACCAGCAGCACGATCCACATGCTGAAGGAGTTCACCGAGTAGGCGACCGCGCCGAAGGCGATCAGCCCGGACCAGAAGTACATGATCAGCACGGCCCGGCTGTGCGAGTGGCCGATCTCCAGCAGCCGGTGGTGCAGGTGGCCGCGGTCGGCCGCGAACGGCGACTGGCCGTTCCAGGTGCGCCGCACGATGGCCAGAATCAGGTCGGCGACCGGCACCATCACGACGGTCAGCGGCAGCAGCAGCGGAATGTAGACCGGCACGGTGCCGTGCACCGCCGCCCGCTCCGAACCCGCGAACAGCCGCATCGCGTCCGGGTCCACCTGTCCGGTGATGGAGATCGCGCCCGCCGCCAGCACCAGGCCGATCATCATCGAGCCGGAGTCGCCCATGAAGATCCGCGCCGGGTGCATGTTGTGCGGCAGGAAGCCCAGGCACATGCCCATCAGGATCGCGGCGAACAGCGTGGCCGGGGCCGCCGCCTCGATGCCGTAGCCGAACCAGATCCGGTACGCGTACATGAAGAAGGCGGCCGAGGCGATGCACACCATTCCGGCGGCCAACCCGTCCAGCCCATCGACGAAGTTGACCGCGTTGATGGTGATGACGACCAGAGCGACCGTCAGCAGCGTGCCCTGCATGGGGGTCAGCGCGACCGTGCCGACGCCGGGCACCGGAATCCACAGGATCGTCAGGCCCTGGAGGACCATCACGCCCGCCGCGATCATCTGCCCGCCGAGCTTGACCAGCGCGTCCACGCCGAACTTGTCGTCCAGCACGCCCAGCAGCCAGATCAGCCCCGCCCCCGACAGCAGCGCCCGCGGCTCGTTCGACAGCTCGAAGACGCCCTTGAGGTTCTGCATATGGGCCGCGACCAGCAGCCCCGCGCACAACCCGCCGAACATCGCGATACCGCCGAGCCTCGGCGTCGGTTCGCGGTGCACGTCGCGCGCACGGATCTCCGGCACCGCGCCGGCCACCATCGCGAACTTCCGCACCGGTCCCGTCAGCAGATAGGTGACCGCGGCGGTGACGCACAGCGTCAGCAGATATTCACGCACAGGCTGCCCCAGAGGTTTCGCTGGCCATCACAGCCCCACACCATATTCGCGTCCACCCCCGAACAGTGAATGCGGTTGAGGACGTGCCCCGTTGGCGGATGGTGTCAGCCCTCAGGTGTGATCGGGATAAGGAGGGAATCTTCCGGCCAATTCCGCCACTTCCGCACGGGCCCGCGCGTCCTGTCGCAGCGCCGCGCCCACCAGCGCCCCGATGCGCGCCATCTCCGGCTCCGCCATCCCCTGCGTGGAGACGGCCGCGCTGCCCAGCCTGACGCCCCTGGCCCGCCCGTCGGCGCACGGGAGACCGCAGGTGTCCAGGACGACGCCGCAGGCCGCCAGACGGCCGCTGGCGGTCCGCGCGTCGATGCCCAGCGGCGCGACGTCCGCGGTGATCAGATGCGTGTCCGTGCCGCCCGTGCTCACCGCGAGCCCCTCGGCCCCGAGCGCCGCGGCCAGCACCCGGGCGTTCGCCACGCACTGGTGCGCGTACGCCGTGAAGGCCGGGGTGGCGGCCTCGCCGAAGGCCACCGCCTTCGCCGCGACCGTATGCATCTGCGCGCCGCCCTGCGTGAACGGGAAGACCGCCCGGTCGATCCGGTCCGCCAGCTCCGCGCCGCACAGGATCAACCCGCCGCGCGGCCCCCGCAGCACCTTGTGCGTGGTGGCGCACACCACGTCCGCGTACGGCACCGGGCTGGGCGCCGCACCGCCCGCGACCAGGCCGATCGGGTGCGCGGCGTCCGCGATCAGATACGCCCCGGCCTCGTCGGCGATGTCCCGGAAGGCCGCGTAGTCCACATGGCGCGAGTACGAGATCGAGCCGCAGACGATCGCCTTGGGGCGGTGCGTACGGGCCAGCTCGCGCACCTGCCCGTAGTCGATCAGGCCGGTGGCCGGCTCGACGCCGTAGCCGACGAAGTCGAACCAGCGGCCGGAGAAATTGGCGGGCGATCCGTGCGTGAGGTGCCCGCCCTGGGGGAGCGCCATGGCCAGCACCGTGTCGCCGGGGCGCAGCAGCGCCGCGTAGGCGGCGAGGACGGCCGAGGAGCCGGAGTGCGGCTGGACGTTGGCGTGCTCGGCGCCGAAGAGCGCCTTGGCCCGGTCGACGGCGATCCGCTCGGCGAGGTCCACCAGCTCGCAGCCGCCGTGGTGGCGGGCGCCGGGGTAGCCCTCCGCGTACTTGTTGGCGAGCGGCGAGCCGAGGGCGGCCAGGACGGCGGGGGAGGTGAAGTTCTCGGCGGCGATGAGCTGGAGTCCGGCGGACTGCCGGCCGAGCTCGGCGAGGAGCAGCCCCGCCAGCTCCGGGTCCTCGCGGCGCAGCGCGTCGAAATCGGGGCCCCAGTGGGTGTGGGGTGCTGCTGCGGCGACCGGCATGGCACTGGCTCCGGACCTTGAGGGGTGGTGCACCCCAATGTAGGCCCGCTCCCCGGCGCCCGCAGCCGGTCAGGTCCGGGTGGGGACTCCGGTGAGCGCGGTGACGACCGGGTCCAGGGCCTGGTTGATCTCGTCGCCGATGGAGCGGAAGAAGGTGATGGGGGCGCCGTACGGGTCGTGGACCTCGTCGGCCTCGGCGTTCGGGGCGAGCAGCCAGCCGCGCAGCGCGGCGGCGGCCTGCACCAGTGCCCGGGCGCGCCCGACGACGCCGCCGTGCACGGGGTCGGGCAGCGTGGCCGGGTCTATGGCCCGTACGAGCCGGGTGAACTCCTTGAGCGTGAACGTGCGCAGCCCCGCCGAGTGCCCCATCGAGATGACCTGGGCGCGGTGGTCGCGGGTGGCGGTCAGCACCAGGTCGGCGCGGATGACGTGCTCGTCGAGGAGCTCGCGGCCGATGAAGCCGTCCGGGTCGGCGCCGAAGTCGGCGAGCACCGTCGCGGCGTGCGCCTCCATGGGCGCGCCCTCGTGGCCCCAGGTGCCGGCGCTCTCCACGACGAGGCCGCCGGCGAAGGGGTCGCCGAGGCGGTGGGTGAGGGCATAGCGGGTCAGCCGCTCGGTGATGGGCGAGCGGCAGACGTTGCCGGTGCTGACGTGGAGGATGCGGAAGGTGTCGACGGTGAGGTCCGGTCCCGCTATGCCACGCCCCTGCGGGGCGATCAATTGGCCACCTCAAGATCGGGTACGACCTCGCGCAGCTGCTCGGCGCTGAGTGCGCCCGCCCGCAGCAGCACCGGCGTGCCGCGGGTGACATCGACGATGGAGGACGGCACGGCGGCCGGGGTGGGCCCGCCGTCGAGGTAGACGGAGATGGAGTCGCCGAGCATCTCCTGGGCCGCGTCGCAGTCCTGCGGGGAGGGGTGGCCGGTCAGGTTGGCGCTGGAGACGGCCATCGGGCCGAATTCGGTGAGCAGCTCGATGGCGACCGGGTGCAGCGGCATCCGGACCGCCACGGTGCCGCGGGTCTCCCCCAGGTCCCAGGTCAGCGACGGCTGGTGGTTGGCGACGATGGTGAGCGCGCCGGGCCAGAACGCGTCGACGAGCTCCCATGCCTGTTCGGAGAAGTCGGTGACGAGCCCGTGCAGGGTGTTCGGCGAGCCGACGAGCACGGGCGAGGGCATGGTCCGGCCGCGTCCCTTGGCCTCCAGGAGGTCGCCGACGGCCTCGGCGCTGAAGGCGTCCGCGCCGACGCCGTAGACGGTGTCGGTGGGCAGCACGACCAGTTCGCCGCGGCGGACCGCCGCTGTCGCCTCGCGCAGGCCGGTCTTGCGGTCGGTCGCGTCGCTGCAGTCGTATCGCCGTGCCATCACATCTCCTTCGCGAAGCGGTCACTGGGGTCGAGCGTGCGGGGTGTCGCGGTCACGGCGTCGCCCTGCGGGCCGTCGCGAACCGCGGGCGGTTGTTGAGGTCGGGGTGGTCGGCGGCGTCCGCCCAGCCCCGCTCCTCGGTGAAGATCCACGGCACCTGGCCGCCCTGGGTGTCGGCGTGCTCGATCACCACGACGCCGCCGGGGCGCAGCAGCCGGTGGGCGGTGCGCTCGATGCCCCGGATGGTGTCCAGGCCGTCCTCGCCGGAGAACAGCGCGAGCTCGGGGTCGTGGTCGCGGGCCTCCGGTGCGACGTACTCCCACTCGGTCAGCGGGATGTACGGCGGGTTGCTGACGAGCAGGTCCACCTGGCCGTCGAGCTCGGGCAGCGCGGTCAGCGCGTTCCCGTGGTGGAGAACGACGCGGGACCCCTCGACGTTCTTGCGGGCCCATGTCAGGGCGCCCTCGTCGAGCTCGACGGCGTGCACGCGCGAGCGCGGCACCTCCTGGGCGAGGGCGAGGGCGATGGCGCCGGAGCCGGTGCATAGGTCGACGATGAGCGGCTCGACGACGTCCATGGCGCGTACGGCGTCTATGGCCCAGCCGACGACCGACTCGGTCTCCGGGCGGGGCACGAACACCCCCGGCCCGACCTGGAGTTCGAGGTAGCGGAAGAAGACGCGGCCGGTGATGTGCTGGAGCGGTTCGCGGGCCTCGCGGCGGGCGACGGCCTCCCAGTAGCGGGCGTCGAACTCGGCGTCGGCGACGTTGTGCAGCTCGCCGCGTTTGACGCCGTGCACGTACGCGGCCAGCTCCTCGGCGTCGAAGCGGGGCGAGGGGACGCCCGCGTCGGCCAGTCGCTGGGTCGCCTGGGCCACCTCGGCGAGCAGCACGGATCGGGGGTGCGGGGGTCGCCCCCCGGCAGATTGCTGCACGCTGTTCCTCCGGCTTGCGAACTTGCGAGAACGTTGGGACTGGACTGGCCGGGACCCGCGGGCGGGCGGGCCCGCCGGGTCCGCGGAGCTTACTGGGCGGCCGCCAGCTTGGCCGCCGAGTCGGCGTCGACGCACGCCTGGATCACCGGGTCCAGCTCGCCGTCGAGGACCTGATCCAAGTTGTACGCCTTGAAACCGACCCGGTGGTCGGAGATGCGGTTTTCCGGGAAGTTGTACGTCCGGATGCGCTCGGACCGGTCCACCGTACGGACCTGGCTGCGCCGCGCGTCGGACGCCTCGCGCTCGGCCTCCTCCTGGGCCGCGGCCAGCAGCCGCGAGCGCAGGATGCGCAGCGCCTGCTCCTTGTTCTGGAGCTGGCTCTTCTCGTTCTGGCAGGAGACCACGATGCCGGTGGGCAGGTGCGTGATGCGCACGGCGGAGTCGGTGGTGTTGACGGACTGGCCGCCGGGGCCGGAGGAGCGGTAGACGTCGATGCGCAGGTCGTTGGGGCCGATCTCGACCTCGACCTCCTCGGCCTCCGGGGTGACGAGCACGCCCGCGGCGGAGGTGTGGATGCGGCCCTGCGACTCGGTGGCGGGCACCCGCTGCACGCGGTGCACCCCGCCCTCGTACTTCAGGCGCGCCCAGACGCCCTGGCCGGGCTCGGTGGCGCCGCCCCCGCCCTTGGTCTTCACGGCCACCTGTACGTCCTTGTAGCCGCCGAGATCGGACTCGTTGGCCTCCAGGATCTCGGTCTTCCAGCCGACGCGCTCGGCGTAGCGCAGGTACATCCGCAGCAGGTCGCCGGCGAACAGCGCGGACTCCTCGCCGCCCTCGCCGGCCTTGACCTCAAGGATCACGTCCTTGTCGTCGCTGGGGTCGCGCGGCACCAGCAGCAGCCGCAGCCGCTCGGTCAGCTCCTCGCGCTGCCGCTCCAGGTCCTTGACCTCGGCGGCGAAGTCAGGGTCGTCCTGGGCCAGCTCGCGGGCGGTCTCGATGTCGTCGCCGGTCCGCTTCCAGGAGCGGTAGGCGCCGATGATCGGGGTCAGCTCGGCGTAGCGCTTGTTGAGCTTGCGGGCGTTGGCCTGGTCCGCGTGGACGGCGGGGTCGGCGAGCCGCTTTTCGAGGTCGGCGTGTTCGCCGATCAGTTCCTCGACTGCCTCGAACATCAAGATTCCCTAGCTGGAGGTGACGGGCCTGCTGGACGACAAAGCGCCGGTCCGGTCACCCCTCGAAGTCGAGAGGCGACCGAGGACCGGCGCCTGCGGGTCGCTACTTCTTGGCGGACCCGGCGTTCTTGCCGAAGCGGGCCTCGAACCGCGCCACACGGCCACCAGTGTCGAGGATCTTCTGCTTGCCCGTGTAGAACGGGTGGCATTCGGAGCAGATGTCGGCACGGATGTTGCCGCCCGTGACCGCGCTGCTACGAGTGGTGAAGGAGGCGCCGCAGGTGCAGCTGACCTGGGTCTCGATGTACTCCGGGTGGATGTCGCGCTTCAAGGGGTGCTCCTAAGTTCGGGAGGGCGCCGGGTCGTAGAGGCGGGATTGCCTTACGTGAACCGGGACCAGCGGACCAGTTTGCCAGTACTGCCCGCATACCCCAAAACCGGGGGGCGGGGCCGGATATTCCCAGGCCCCCGCCGGGCCGCGAACGAGGCGCGCGCTCACCGCCGCGGGACCGCGGGGCGTACGGGCCTCCGCGGCCCGTACGCCCGTCCGTCACTTGACCACGTCGTCGGCGCCGGTCTTGTCGCCCGCGGAGCCCTTGACGGCGTCGTCGGGGATCGGCTGGTCGGCGTGGAGCGCCTGCCAGATCTTGCTCGCCTTGGAGTCCATCGGCACCACCCGGTTCGGGTCGTTGGCGTCGTAGGCGACCGGCAGCGTCACCATCCGCATATCGCCGGAGCCTATGGACTTCAGGCCCTTCGCGAAGCCCAGCAGCTTGTCGACGGAGGCCAGGTCGGAGTCGGTGGTGAGCGCCGAGGTGGCGGTGTCCGCGACCCCGTACAGCTTGCCGGGGCTGGTGAACAGGCCGATCGACTTCATCTGGTCGAGCAGCGCCTTGATGAACGCCTGCTGGAGCTTGATCCGGCCGAGGTCGCTGCCGTCGCCGACGCCGTGCCGGGTGCGCACCAGTCCGAGCGCCTGCTCGCCGCGGAGCGTGTGGGTGCCCGCCGTGAGGTCGAGGTGGCTGTCCTCGTCGTGTATCGGCTTGGTAGTGGTGATCTTGACGCCGCCCAGCTCGTCGATGAGCTTCTGGAAGCCGGCGAAGTCGACCTCCAGGTAGTGGTCCATGCGGATGCCGGTCATGGCCTCGACGGTCTTGACCGCGCAGGCCGGTCCGCCGACCGAGTAGGAGTCGTTGAACATGGCGCTCTTGACGGGCGGCGTGGTCTTGCCGTCCGGGGCCGTGCATTCCGGCCGGGAGACGAGGGTGTCGCGGGGTATGGAGACGACGCTGGCCGTCTTATGGCCCTTATAGACATGCACGATCATGGCGGTGTCGGAGCGGGCGCTGCCCTCGTCCTTGCCGAATTTGCCATTCGCCCCGGCCCGTGAGTCGGAGCCGAGCACGAGGATGTCCTGCGAGCCGTTGTCGACGTCCTTGGGGCGGTGCGTGCCGAGTGCGGCGTTGATGTCGACGCCGGTCAGATTCCCATTGAACTTGAAGTAGAGAAAGCCAAGACCGCCACCGCCCAGCAGCACCAGGCCGGCGGCTATCCAGGCGGTGATCAGCAGCGCCTTGCGGCGCGGGCTGCGCGCCTTGCGGCGGCGGCCGCGAGCGCGCCGGCGGTGTCCCGCGGCCTGCCCGCTCTTGCTCTCCTGTGCCATCCGCTCCTCAATCCTCCGCTGTGCTCGGGTACCCCCTGCCGTATTGGTCAGGCGCGGTTTCTCGGTCGTCTGTCAGACGCCGAGGCAAGCGTCAGGGTTGCACAGGGAGCTTTAAGGACTTTCTTAGAAAGCGTTTGTCCCGGCCCTTCGGCGGATACTCCCCCGCGCTCCCGACCTGCGATTTCAAGCGGAATCCCGGAGCCCGTTCCGAGTAGCGGTGCCGGTGTTTCCTGTGTTGTAGATCTCAAGCCGGCAGGCCCCCGCCACGGTTGTGACGGGGGCCTGCTGGATAAACGCGGGAGGCGGACCGATACGGGATCAGTCGTTGCCGTTCGGCGTCGTCTTGGCGATCTGCATCAGGAACTCGGCATTCGACTTCGTCTGCTTCATCTTGTCCAGCAGCAGCTCGATGGCCTGCTGCGAGTCGAGCGCGTGCAGCACCCGGCGGAGCTTCCAGACGATGGCGAGCTCCTCCGAGTTGAGCAGGATCTCCTCCTTGCGGGTGCTGGACGCGTCCACGTCCACCGCCGGGAAGATGCGCTTGTCGGAGAGCTTCCGGTCGAGCTTGAGCTCCATGTTGCCGGTGCCCTTGAACTCCTCGAAGATCACCTCGTCCATCCGCGAGCCGGTGTCGACCAGCGCGGTGGCCAGGATGGTCAGCGAGCCGCCGTCCTCGATGTTGCGCGCGGCGCCGAAGAACTTCTTCGGCGGGTAGAGCGCGGTCGAGTCGACACCGCCGGAGAGGATGCGTCCGGAGGCGGGGGCGGCGAGGTTGTACGCGCGTCCCAGGCGGGTGATGGAGTCCAGCAGGACGACCACGTCGTGACCCAGCTCGACGAGGCGCTTGGCGCGCTCGATGGCCAGCTCGGCGACGGTGGTGTGGTCCTCGGCCGGGCGGTCGAAGGTCGAGGAGATGACCTCGCCCTTGACCGACCGCTGCATGTCGGTGACCTCTTCCGGACGCTCGTCGACCAGGACGACCATCAGGTGGCACTCGGGGCTGTTGACCGTGATGGCGTTGGCGATCGCCTGAAGGATCATGGTCTTGCCGGTCTTCGGCGGCGCCACGATCAGCCCACGCTGGCCCTTGCCGATCGGTGCGACCAGGTCGATGATCCGGGTCGTCAGCACGCCCGGGTCGGTCTCCAGGCGCAGCCGGTCCTGCGGGTACAGCGGGGTGAGCTTGCCGAACTCCGGCCGCCCGCGCCCGGATTCGGCCGCCATGCCGTTGGCCGAGTCGAGGCGGACGAGCGCGTTGAACTTCTCGCGGCGCTCGCCGTCCTTGGGCTGCCGCACGGCGCCGGTGACGTGGTCGCCCTTGCGCAGGCCGTTCTTGCGGACCTGGGCGAGGGAGACGTACACGTCGTTGGGGCCGGGCAGGTAGCCGGAGGTCCGGATGAACGCGTAGTTGTCGAGGATGTCGAGGATGCCCGCGACGGGGATCAGCACATCGTCGTCGGAGACCTGCGGCTCGTTGCCGAAGTCGTCACGGCCGCGCCGCCCGCGCCGGTCGCGGTAGCGGCCGCGCCGGCCGCGGCGGCCGCCCTCGAAATCGTCGTCGTCCTGCTGGCCGCCGCCACCGCGGTTGTCGCGGTTGTCGCGCTGCTGGCGGTTGCCGCCCTGCTGGCCGCCGCCACCGTCGTCGTTCTTGTTGCCCCGGCGGTCGCCGCGGTCCTGACGGTCGCGCTGGTTGCCGCGGTCCTGCTGGTTGCCGCGGTCCTGGCGGTCCCCGCGGTCCCGGCGGTCGTTCTTCTGGCCGCGGTCCTGACGGTCGCCGCCGGCCTTGCCGGACCGGCCCTCGGCGGTGTCCTGAGCGGACGCCGACGTGGCGGCCTCGGCCTTGGTGTCGGTCTTGATGTCGGTCTTCTCCTCGACCTTGACGTCCGCCTTCGCCTCGGCCTTGGTCTCGGCGCCCTCGGGGCTGCCCGACGGGGCGGTGGCGCGACGGCGGCGGCGCTCACCGGCCGGCTGCTCGTCGCTGTTCGGCTGGCCGGGGATCTCGATCTGCTGCTGGGCCGCGGCCTTCTCGGCGGAGGGCGCGCTCTTGGCGGCCTTGTCGGTCTTCTCTGCCTTGTCCGCCTTCTCGGCCTTGGGGGCCTTGCCGGTCCCGGCGGCGGCCTCGCTCTCGCCCGTACGGGCCTTGGAGGTCGTACGGCGCTTCGGCTTGGTCTCGGCGGCCGGGGCCTCGGCGGGCTTGTCGGAGCCGGAGCCTTGGCCCTGCTTCTCCTTGATGACCTCGATCAACTGGCCTTTGCGCATCCGCGCGGTGCCCTTGATGCCGAGGCTGGAGGCGAGCTGCTGGAGCTCCGCCAGGACCATGGCGTCGAGGCCCGTGCCCGAACGGCGCCGCCGGGAGGCACTGGCAGGGGCAGCACCGGTGGCAGGCGCGGCGGGAGCGTCCGTGGCGGGCGCGGAGGCATTGCCGACGGAACCGTCGGCGGTCACGCCCATCAGATCGGTGGTGTCGCTCACGAAGGGGTCCTTCCCTGGAGCGGGCGTCGGCCTGTCTGGCTCGGCGACCGGTTGTGCTGTCCGGCTGCGGTCCTTGGCTTGCGGACCGGGCCGGGGCGGTGGTCCGCCGGTACGGCGGAAAGATCAATTCATGGTTCCGGCGTGAAGGAGATCAGAAGTGACGCATCACCCATGTCGCTCACGCCGATTCCGGAGCGTGCTCGAAACTGCTCAGGCAGGCTGCTCAGGCAGTTGGGGAGGCTCCCGGAAGAAAGGCGGTCCCTGATCGGGACACAGAGCACCGCGCCGGTATGGCGTCGAGTGCAGACTTGAGGTTAACACTACCGGGTCCAACAAATATTCCCCCTCTCAAAGACCCACAACCGTGTGTCGTCAGGTGCCGAGCGGCAGAACGCTCGCCCCTTGGGCGTCGAGAGCCAGCCGGTTGGCCGCCCACCCCTCGCCCGCCAGCCGTGCGACCTTGTCGGCCGCACCGTCCTCGGTCAGCGCGAGCACCGTGGGGCCCGCGCCGGAGATGACTGCTGGGACGCCGTCCGCGCGCAGTCGGTTGACCAGGGCCACGCTGTCCGGCATCGCCGGAGCGCGGTACTCCTGGTGGAGCCGGTCCTCGGTGGCCGCCAGCAGCAGCTCGGGGCGCCTGGTCAGCGCCTCGACCAGGAGCGCCGCGCGGCCCGCGTTGGCCGCCGCGTCCACATGCGGGACGGTGCGCGGCAGCAGCCCGCGCGCCGTCTCGGTGAGCACCGCCTTGGCGGGCACGAAGACCACCGGAACGATGGAATCCGAGGGCTGCATACGGACGGCCCGCGCGGCCCCGGACTCCGTCCAGGCCAGCGTGAAACCGCCGAGCAGGCAGGCGGCGACGTTGTCCGGGTGGCCTTCGATCTCGGTGGCCAGCTCCAGCAGCGCCGTGTCGTCCAGCCGCTCGGCTCCGCCTATGGTCACGGCCCTGGCGGCGGTGATTCCGGCGCAGATCGCCGCGGAGGAGGAGCCGAGTCCGCGGCCGTGCGGGATGCGGTTGGCGCAGACCACCTCCAGGCCGCGCGGCTGCCCGCCGAGCAGCTCGAAGGCCGTGCGCAGGGCCCGTACGAGCAGATGGCCCTCGTCGCGCGGGAGCGTGTCCGCGCCCTCGCCGGCGATGTCGATGTGCAGCCCGGAGTCGGCCACCCTGACCACGACGTCGTCGTAGAGCCCGAGGGACAGGCCGAGGGCGTCGAAGCCGGGACCGAGATTGGCGCTGGTCGCGGGGACGCGCACTCGGACGGCGGCGGCGCGGAAGGCGGGACCGGCCATCGCTCGATGACTCTCCTTGGTATGACAGTCCGGTGACTGGGGGGTCGGGTGTGACTGGTGTGACTCAGTGGCGATGTGGGGCGGAGAAGGTACGAGCGCCCTCAAGGGGCCACGACCACAATGACGCACAGCGGCGGCGGGGGTCTGCGGCGGGGCGGATTGAGTACAGCCTATCGAAGGAAGGTTCTGCGGCGACATAGGGCGCACAGGAGGCGCACGATGCGTGTCGCACGCCGCCCTGTGCTCCATTGCTGACGTTACGGCAGATTGTGCCCCGCATTCGGAGATTTCCGGGGCCGGCCCCGCTCACCGTACGAGCAGGAATCCGGACGAGCCGGCCCCGCCCTTCGTACGAACCGGAGTCGGACCGGGCCGCCGCACGAGGGGCGGGTTAGGGGCGGGTCCAGGGCCTCTGGCCTCCGTCCCGCCCCCGTACGAGCCGGAGGAGTCAGGCCAGGCCGAGCCGCTGCGCCGCCGCGTCCGCGTCCACCGGGACCGTCACGGGCTGCCCCGCGCCGGCCACCGCCCAGTCCGGGTCCTTGAGCCCGTTGCCCGTCACCGTGCAGACGATGCGCTGGCCGGGGTCGACCTTGCCCTGCTCGGCGGCGCTCAGCAGCCCGGCGACGCTGGCGGCGGAGGCGGGCTCGACGAACACGCCCTCCTGCGAGGCCAACAGCCGGTAGGCGGCCAGGATCTGTCGGTCGGTCACCGCGTCGATGAGGCCGCCCGACTCGTCGCGCGCCTGCTCCGCGAAGTTCCAGGAGGCCGGATTGCCGATGCGAATGGCGGTGGCGATGGTGTGCGGGTCCTTGACGACCTCGCCGCGCACGATCGGCGCGGAACCGGAAGCCTGGAATCCCCACATCCGGGGCGTGCGCGAGGCCACCGCGTCGGCGGCGTATTCGCGGTAGCCGCGCCAGTACGCGGTGATGTTGCCCGCGTTGCCGACGGGCAGGACGTGGATATCGGGCGCGTCGCCGAGCGCGTCGACGATCTCGAACGCGGCGGTCTTCTGCCCCTCGATACGGGCCGGGTTGACCGAGTTGACCAGCGCCACCGGGTAGTTCTCGGAGAGGGCGCGGGCCAGCGTGAGGCAGTCGTCGAAGTTGCCGTCGACCTGGAGGATGCGCGCGCCGTGCACCAGCGCCTGGCCCATCTTGCCGAGCGCGATCTTGCCCTGCGGCACCAGCACGGCGCAGACCATGCCGGCCCGTACGGCGTAGGCGGCGGCCGACGCGGAGGTGTTGCCGGTGGAGGCGCAGATGACGGCCTTCGCGCCCTCCTCCTTGGCCCGCGTGATGGCCATGGTCATGCCGCGGTCCTTGAAGGACCCGGTGGGGTTCGCGCCCTCGACCTTGAGGTGCACCTCGCAGCCGGTGCGCTCGGAGAGCACCTGGGCGGGCACGAGCGGCGTGCCGCCCTCGCGGAGCGAGACGACCGGGGTGTTCGCGTGGACCGGCAGCCGGTCCCGGTACTCCTCGATGATGCCGCGCCACTGGTGGGTGCCCGACGCGCGCGGACTGGTGATTGCAGACATTGCTTCCGTTACTCCCCTTCGACCCGCATGATGCTCGCGACACCCCGCACGGTGTCGAGCCTGCGCAGCGCCTCGACCGTCGCCGACAGGGCGGCGTCGGCCGCCCGGTGGGTGACGACGACCAGCGACGCCTCGCCGTCCTTGCCCTGCTGGCGGACCGTGTCGATCGACACGTCGTGCTCGGCGAAGACCGTGGCGACCTGGGCGAGCACGCCCGGCTTGTCGGCGACGTCGAGGCTGATGTGGTAGCGCGTGACCACGTCGCCCATCGGGCTCACAGGCAGCCGCGTGTAAGCGGAGTCGCCCGGTCCGGTGGTGTTCGCCAGCCGGTTGCGGCAGGCGACGACGAGGTCGCCGAGGACGGCGGAGGCGGTCGGCGAGCCGCCGGCGCCGGGCCCGTAGAACATCAGCTGCCCGGCCGCCTCGGCCTCGACGAAGACGGCGTTATACGCCTCGCGCACGGAGGCCAGCGGGTGGCTCAGCGGGATCATCGCCGGGTGCACCCGGGCGGTGACCGACTTGCCGTCGGCGGCCCGCTCGCAGATGGCGAGGAGCTTGACCGTGCAGCCCATGCGCTTCGCGGACGCGATGTCGGCGGAGGTGACCTCGGTGAGGCCCTCGCGGTGCACGTCGTCGAGGCGTACGCGCGTATGGAAGGCGATTCCGGCCAGGATCGCGGCCTTCGCGGCGGCGTCGAAGCCCTCGACGTCGGCGGTCGGGTCGGCCTCCGCGTAGCCGAGGGCGGTGGCCTCGTCGAGCGCCTCGGAGTAGCCGGCTCCGCTGGAGTCCATCCGGTCGAGGATGAAGTTGGTGGTGCCGTTGACGATGCCCAGCACCCGGTTGACCTTGTCGCCCGCGAGCGACTCGCGCAGCGGCCGTACCAGCGGGATCGCGCCGGCGACGGCGGCCTCGTAATAGAGGTCGGCGTTCTGTTTCTCGGCGGCTGCGTGCAGCGCGGCGCCGTCCTCGGCGAGCAGCGCCTTGTTGGCGGAGACGACGCTCGCGCCGTGCTCGAAGGCGGTGGTGATCAGGGTCCGGGCGGGCTCGATGCCGCCGATGACCTCGACGACCACGTCGATGTCGCCGCGCTTGACGAGCGCGGTGGCGTCGGTGGTGATCAGCTCGGCGGGCACGCCGTCGCGCACCCGGCCGGGGCGGCGGACCGCGATCCCGGCGAGCTCGACCGGGGCGCCGATGCGGGCCGTGAGGTCGTCCGCGTGCGTCGTCATGATGCGCGCCACCTCTGAGCCGACAACACCACAGCCCAGCAGCGCCACTTTCAGCGGACGCGTACGCATCATCCGACCTCGTCTCTCATACATCTTCGGTGGTACACCAGTCTCACTCACCGGACGGGGGATTCTGTCCCCCGTCCAGTATCCGAGATTGTTTTTTCCGCGGGCCGACACGGCGGCCGGCCGGCGTCTCCGCCTTCCGTATCCCGGCTAACCGACGTCGAGCCGCAGAAGGTCTTCTTCCGTTTCCCGCCGGACGATGACGCGCGCCTCGCCATTCTTCACGGCGACGACCGGCGGGCGCAGCGCGTGGTTGTAGTTGCTGGCCATGGAACGGCAGTACGCGCCGGTGGCGGGGACCGCGAGGAGGTCGCCGGGGGCGAGATCGGCGGGGAGGAACGCGTCGCGCACGACGATGTCGCCGGATTCACAGTGCTTGCCGACGACGCGGGAGAGCATGGGCTCGGCATCGGAGGAGCGGGAGACCAGCGCGACGGTGTAGTCGGCGTCGTAAAGGGCCGTACGAATGTTGTCGGACATGCCGCCGTCGACGGACACATAGGTGCGCAGTCCGGTCAGTTCCTTGACCGTACCGACCTCATACAGCGTAAAAGCAGTGGGGCCGACAATGGCCCGGCCGGGCTCGACGGAGAGCCGCGGCACGGCCAGCCCGGCGGCCTCGCACTCACGGCCGACGATGTCGCCGAGCGCCTGGGCGATCTCGTGCGGCTCCCGCGGGTCGTCCTCGGGGGTGTAGGCGATGCCGAGGCCGCCGCCGAGGTCGATCTCGGGCAGCTCGACGCCGTGCTCGTCGCGCACCTCGGCGAGCAGCTGCACGACGCGGCGGGCGGAGACCTCGAAGCCCGCCATGTCGAAGATCTGCGAGCCGATGTGCGAGTGGATGCCGATGAGCTCCAGCCCGTCCAGCCTGAGCACCCGGCGCACCGCCTCGGCGGCCTGCCCGCCGGCGAGCGCGATGCCGAACTTCTGGTCCTCGTGCGCGGTGGCGATGAACTCGTGGGTGTGCGCCTCGACGCCGACGGTCACCCGGATCTGCACGCGCTGCCGCTTGCCGAGCCGCTCCGCGATGTGCGCGACGCGCACGATCTCCTGGAAGGAGTCGAGCACGATCCGCCCGACGCCGGCCTCGACGGCCCGGGTGATCTCGTCCACGGACTTGTTGTTGCCGTGCAGGGCGATGCGTTCGGCGGGCATTCCGGCGGCGAGGGCGGTGACGAGTTCGCCGCCGGAGCAGACGTCGAGGTTCAGCCCCTCCTCGGTCAGCCAGCGCACGACGGCGCGGGAGAGGAACGCCTTGCCCGCGTAGAAGACGTCGGCGTCCGCGCCGAACGCCTCCCGCCAGGCGCGGCAGCGGGCGCGGAAGTCGTCCTCGTCGAGGATGTAGGCGGGGCTGCCGAACTCCTCGGCGAGCTCCTTGACGCTGATCCCCCCGACGCTGACGACGCCGTCGGCGCCGCGCGCGACCGTACGGGCCCAGACCCGCGGATCGAGGGCGTTGAGGTCGGCGGCCGGAGCGGTGTAGTGCCCTTCGGGGAGCACATCGGCGTGGCGGGGCCCGGCGGGGTGGGCGGAACGGCTCATGGTTTCTGGAGTTTCCCTCGGGGAGATGCGGGGTCAGAGATGCGCGAGTTCAGAGATGCGCGGGTGCGGTGATGCCGAGCTGGTGGAGGCCGTCTGCCAGCACAGCCCCGGTGGCCTCGGCGAGGGCCAGTCGGGCGCGGTGAACGGCCGAGGGTTTCTCGTCACCGATGGGCAGGACCGGGCACTGGTGGTGCCAGCGGGAGAAGACGTCGGCGAGGTGCTCCAGGTAGCGAGCGAGGCGGACGGGATCGGCGCGGCCGACGACACGCTCCCGGTCGCCGAGCACCCCGAACAGCACTTCACTGTCCGCCTCGATATCCCCTTCCCCCCGACAGAACCCGAGGTCACGGGCGTTACGGAGAAGGGCCTGGGTACGGGCGTAGGCGTACCGCACGCGGAAGAGGGGGTTGGTCTCCCGCTGTACGAGCAGTAGGTCGCGGTCGAAGCCGGGGGCGGTGAGAAGGCTCCAGCGCGCGGCGTCCGGGCCCAGCCGCCGGACGAGTTCGTCGGGGGGCGCGAGCGGCAGGGCCGGGGAAGGGGTGACGGTGCAGAGTTCTTCGACGAGCGTGGCATGGGCAGCGCCGTCGAGGCTGATGTTCAGGAAACCGGGCCCGGCGACCTCGACGCACTGGACGCCGGGTTCGCGCAGGAGCCGGCGCCGCAACACTTCGGCGACGTCAAGGGCGGGCCGCCCGGCGTCCTTGGCGAGCCGCAGGGCGACGTTGGTGGCGAACTCCCCGCAGCCGGGACGGGGCGGCGTCCGCACGGTGACCCGCTCGGGCACGGGCGCGCTCAGCTCACCGGCCTCGACGGCACGGCGCACGGCGCGCACCACGGCGCACGAGAGTTCTGCTGGGGTCACAGGACAAGCGTATGGGAGAGCGGGGGCACCCCCGCGAACACGTTTCACCCTGCGGGACAGGCCGCTGGCCTCTCCGCGCACAGGAGTCCCCCCGCGGGCCGGCCCAGGCGCATCCCGCGAACGGCTCTCACCCCGCAGGCCGCCCCACCGACTCCGCGTCCTCCGCCCCACCGGGCGCGGCCGAGTCCGGCAGCCCGGCGTCCTCACCGTCCTCGTCACCGCCCCACCCCATGAGCCGCCGCACCAGCCGCACCATCTCGGCGGGCTCGAACGGCTTGGCCAGAAACGCGTCCACCCCGACCGCACGCCCACTGTCCACTTCGGGCTGGGTACAGGCACTGATGATCGCGATCGGCAGCCGGCTCGTACGAGGATCGGCCCGCAGCCGGGCGGCGGCACTCAGCCCGTCGAGCCGTGGCATGACGACATCCAGCGTCACGACATCGGGCCGCACGCGATGGACGATCTCCAGACATTCGGCACCATCGGCCGCGGTCACGACCTCGAACCCTTCGAGTTCGAGGTTGACCCTGATCAGCTGCCGGATCACCTTGTTGTCATCGACGACAAGGACCCGGCCGGTCGCGCCCGGCACAACTAGAGAGTAGGCGCGCACCTCCTGCTGCGTCCGGGTTTTCCCCACTTCCGCCATGTGAGGGAGCGGATCGCGGACGAAACCAACTCATCCAAGACAATCAACACAGACAACCCCTTATCCCCCGGGCCCCTCCCGCCCCATCTCCCCACTCCCCCACCCTCCCCACCGACCGCCCCGACCCCCGCAAATGCCTGTTCCTGGGCACCCCGCGAGAGCTGGTAGTGTTCTACCCGTCGCCAGGCAAACGGGCGACACGCCCCCGTAGCTCAGGGGATAGAGCAACGGCCTCCGGAGCCGTGTGCGCAGGTTCGAATCCTGCCGGGGGCACCCTTTACGAGGTGCCTAAAGACCCCGCCACCAGCGTTTCTGCTGGGTGCGGGGTCTTCTTGCATGTGCGGGCGTATGTCTCTCTGGGGGGCCGTATGTCGGAGACTGCAGCCTCTTTGCCGGATGACTCTTGGGGCGTTTCCGCAGGTCGCACCGGAGAAACGACGAAGCCCCCGGGAATCGCAGCGGCTTGGAGCGTAGCGCCGATCAGTTAGCCGGCGAGCAGTACGGACCGCGTCGGCCGTACTCGCGGAAGAATGCATCGATGCGCTGATCGCCGATCTCGCGTTGAGCACGCATGCACTTCGCGTAGCGGGCAACCAGCGTCTGCAGTGCCTTGGCGAATTCAGTCGGTGGCTCCGCCGGAGCCGCAGGTGGTCGAAGCCTCCCCGCCGCATCAGCCGGATCGGCATACTCAGGCACCTGGATGTCGAGTGCAGAGGGTGGCTATGTACGGCCGAAGCGAAGAGGCATGGGAGCAGTTGACCAGTGCCGGCTTGAAGTTCCTCGTTGAGCGGGCACAACTCCGCAAGGTCACGACCTACACGGAGATGAACTCTGTACTGGTCCGGCGGACTGGGCTTACCGGCTTCGACTTCGAGCAGGCGGACGAACGTGCAGCGATGGGCCACCTGCTTGGACTGATAGTGGAGCAGGATTACCCGCAGAGCAGGCTCATGATCTCTGCACTGGTTCACTACCTCGGCGCGAACGACGCCGGGCCCGGCTTCTACACCCTCGCACAGCAGCTCGGCCTGCTCCCCAAAGGCTCGTCCTCAGCGGCGAGACTCGAGTTCTGGATTGGACAGGTCAACTCACTCCACGCGCTGCACTCGGCCCCGGGCCGATAGGTGTTCGGAGCCCCGCCCTGTCCAATGCGTGTCGAAGACGCCGAGCTCATCCGCCTAGACACCCGGGAACACCACGTCAGAGGTGGTGCAGCAACGATCACACCCAGCCCCTTCCAAGCGCCCCACCTCCAGGTGCTTTCGCGTCATGTGGCCAGATCGCTCCCTTGTTGGCCCTTCCTGCACGTGTCACACAGTTGGTAGGGCGGGTGGACCGGGAGGGGCCTCTGCATGACCGAGCCAGGCGAGATTCAAGACGAGCCGTCCGAGTGGGCCATCAAGCGGTTCGGGCCGCACGCCGGCGGGGTCGTCAAGGCAGTACCTATGCAACTGGCCAAGGCCCATGCGCGAGCCCATGCGGGTCATCTCGCTGTCGGTCTGAAGAAGCGCAGTCCCTACGGTTTCTCCTTGGCACAGGCGGTACGCGAGAACCTTGCCGACATGGCCCGGGAGCTGGACGAAGCGGTCAGGGACGTACGCGGCTACGAGTACGCCGTCATCAACGACCACGCGCTCTTCCCTTACAAGTACGCCGACCGCCCCAAGCTCCTCGAATGTGCACGGCTTGCGGCCAACGCCTCCCCCACACGCCGGCGCATGTTCCTCGGTCACGGGCCAGAACCGCAAGAAGGTCTCTTCTCCCTGGGTGATGAGTACACAACCGAGGAATACGAGGAGTTGCACGAGACCTTCGAGGACCTTGGCGCCTCGACGAAGCTCGTGTGTCTGTTCTTCACCGCCGATCCAGAGGCCGGCATCCACGCTATCCACTGGGGAGACGCCCGCCTCGAACCCGACCGCACCTTCACCTGGCTCTACAAAGAACAACTCCGGTTAGCAGCGCATGGACTTGAGTGAGCAACTCGGCGCGGGGTCATCCCTGGGCCGCACACGGGCGCCCCGCGGCGTATCTGCGGGATGAGGCAGCTGCCCGGTGCGCGAGAACCGCCCGGACCACCGGAAACGCACAGGATCCAACCGGCCTCCGGAGCTGTGTGCGCAGGTTCCAATCCTGCCGGGGCGGCCGTCTGCTCACGAAGTTGGAGTGTGAGACAGACGAGCACCAGAGAGACCCCCTGATCAGGCTTTATGCCAGATCAGGGGTTTCCGCTTCGTGCACACAAGCGCCGTACGACTGAGGGACATTCCTGGGCCGGCTCCCGAAGACGATCGCCCCTCTCCGCGCCGAGTGGCCCGCCTGGCTGCACCGGCTTCCCCATCGCTGACGATGCTCGCAGGCCCAGGCACAAGGACACACCCCAGGAAAAATGACTACGAAAACGAAGTCATTAGGATTTCACAGTCAGTGTGGATACAGTGGAGTCATGGCGACGACTCATGGATCCGCTGGATCGGTGCCGGGCAGGCGCGAGCGCAAGAAGGCGGCGACGCGGAAGGCGCTGTCCGATGCCGCGTTGGAGCTCTTCCTTGAGCGCGGGTACGACAAGGTGACGGTCGCGGAGATCGCGGCGGCGGCCGACACGGCGGTCACGACGGTGTTCGCGCACTTTCCGGCGGGGAAGGAAGCGCTGATCCTCGATGACAGCGGGGAGCGGGAAGCCTCGTTGGCGGTCGCGGTGCGGGGGCGGGCCGAGGGGAGTTCTGTTCTGGACGCTCTTCATGCGTTCTTCGCCGGGCGGGCGCCCTTCGCCGAGAAGCTGCCCGAGGAGTACCAGCGGCGGATGGATCTGGTGATGGGCACTCCCGCGCTGTGCGCATACGCCCGTCGGGTGTGGGTCGCCTGTGCGGACAGCCTTGCCGAGTTGCTGGCCGAGGCCGCGGGGCGGGCGGAGGTCGATGACTCATTGCGGGTTCTGGCCCGGTACGTCCTGGAGACGCCCGACCTCGCCTCCAGCTGCCCGGACCCCAGGGCCGCCCTTGCCTCGGCCTTCCATCACCTCAAGCTCGGCTGGCCCGGCTTTTAGCTGCTGCGCCGTCCCCTCTCCGTAAAGGAACCTCATGGCCTGGAACGTTCATCGGCCGGCGCGCGCCGAACATCTGACCGCTCTCGTGACCGGCGGCAACGCCGGTATCGGGTACTTCATCGCCGAGCAGCTCGCCGAGGCGGGAGCGACTGTCGTCCTGGGCAGCCGGAGTGCGGCCAAGGCTGCCGCGGCCCGTGCTGCCATCGCCGTCCGGGCGCCGCAGGCTCGGGTGCTGCACATGCCGCTCGATCTCGCGGATCTCTCGTCGCTGAAGGCGTCAGTGGACGGGCTGGAGCTGGACCGGTTGGATGTCGCCGTTTTCAACGCCGGCATCGCACTCGACGATCCGCCCCGGCGCGAGAACGCCGCCGGTCACGAGCAGATGCTCGCCACCAATCACCTCGGGCACTTCGCACTCGCCCACTGGCTGGGCCCGCTCCTCAAGGCGGCCCCCGCCGCGCGTCTCGTCACCATGGGGAGTTTCGCGGCACGGTCGGAGAGGCTCGACCTGGACGATCTTCAGTGCGCGCGCTCGTACGACCCGAAGCAGACCTACGGGCGCTCCAAGCTCGCGCAGATGAGCTTCGCCTTCGAGCTGGACCGGCGGCTGCGCGCCGCTGGGAGCGATTGCCTGAGTCTGGTCGCCCACCCGGGCGGGGCTCTGGACTCCCTCACTCCCTCGCGGCCCGGCGTCCACGTCAACCCGCTCTCCCGCCGGCTCCTCGGACTCCCCGCCGGGGTGATGCTGCAAGGGAAGGAGGCCGGGGCCTGGCCCGCCGTGCGTGCCGCGCTCGATCCGCAGGCGGTCGGGGGGCAGATGTGGGGACCCCGGGTGTTCGGGCTGCGTGGGGAACCTCGGGTCGAACGGCCGCAGCCGCATATGACGGATGTCGAGACGGCGGCCCGGCTGTGGGACGCGAGCGTGGAGATGACGGGGGTCGATCCTGCTGCCCCGGCCGCCCGTCGCGGCCGAAAGGCGTCCAACAGCTGATCACCCCGGCACGGCCCCCTCGCCAGCCCGCGAGGGGGCCGTGCCGTTTCGTACGGTCAACGGCTCGGCAGCGGGCACCCGTAGCGCCGGTCCGTCGTCCAGCACCAGGACGACCGCGCCGCCACCGGAGGGGCGCCATTCACCGCTCACGCTGCGCACTCCGTGCCACGTGCCCCACACGCGTACACACTGCCCGGCCCGTACGGTGACCGCCGCGATCTCCCTTTCAGCAGCCTCAGCCACGCAGTTCGGGGTCTTCAGCGTCGCCCACACCGTCTTCCCGATCCCGCCCTCTCGCTTCTCAACACCCCACTGGTGAGCCACCGCCTCCACCAGCAGCAACCCGCGTCCGTGCGTCTCCCCCTCCTCCGGGACCTGCACCTCGGGCCACCCCGCTCCGGCGTCGCTCACCTCCAGCCGCAGCAACCTGTCTTCCACCAGCCATACGATCCGCACCCCGACCTGGCGGTCTTTCGGCACCCGCACCCGCAGCGCGTTGGTCACCAGCTCGGAAAGCACCAACTCGGCCTCGTCCACGACGTCTCCGGCAACGCCCCAACTGCCGAGTACCGCGTGCAGCAACGCCCGCGCTCTGGGAACACTGCTGCGACGCCGACCCAGCCGAAAGCCCACTTCATACGGTTCACCCATGACAGCTCCCACCGATCCGGCGAGCAGTCCGAACTCCCCGGATGAGAGCCGACACTTGCTCGACCACCAGTCGCCTCATGCGCCTCAACGGGCACACCGAACGTGGCCACTCTCGGGACTCGACCGAGTGCGGTACGTCACAACGGCTAAGCTGCACCGTGCGCTCAGCATCGTCAAGTCACCTGCCTGGCACGTGCCAAGCGTGGCGGCAATTGCTCACTTTTTGGTCGTTGCCGATCGGGAATGCCCCCAACTGAACGCTGCTCATGGCTCGTTCACGACGCTAGGAATGATCAATGACCAGCAGCAACAGCACTCTGTTGATGTCCCGCGTCACATTCGGCCGAGCACTGCGACGACTCCGCAGCCAGGTCAACCACTTCAAGATCGCGGAGGTGGCATCGGTCCTCGGCTGCGATGTCTCCTTGATCAGCCGCATCGAGACCGGCAAACGCGTGTGCTCCCAGGAGCACTTCGCCAAGCTCATGGACCTCTACGAGGTCCCCGCACCCCAACGTGACGAACTCGCCGAACTGCACGCGGCCACAAGGGAACAACGTCCGCCATGGTGGTCTCCGTACAGCGAGGTCATCAGCGCCCAGTACGAACGATTCCTCGGCTTCGAAGCAGCTGCTTCGATCGTTCACGAGTATCAGGTCGGCATCTTGCCCGGCCTGTTGCAGACTGAGGCATACGCCCAGGCGGTCACTGGCGTGGGCTTCACCTCGCTGGGACCGGACCAGATCGATGCCCTCGTCGAGGTACGCGGGCTGCGACAACGGCACTGCCTGCTGGAGACCGAATCCCCGCTGGAATGTCACTACGTCGTCACACAGGCAGCGCTGGACTTCCAGGTGGGAGGCAAGCGCACGCATCAGGAGCAACTGGAGTATCTGCTGAACATTTCGACGCACGACAGCGTCGATCTCCGTGTCGTCCCCTACGGAAAGGGCGAAGAGGCAGCGCAGATCGCGGCGTTCAGGATCCTCCAGTTCTCGGACGAGGACGTACCGGATGTGGCCTTCGGCGAGTCAGTCGCTGGTAGCTTGACGATGGACGACCCCCGCGACCTGCGACGCCTGCACCGGCTCTTCCGCAGCCTCACGGATGCGGCACTCTCTCCCGACGAGAGCCGCGACATCATCACCCACACCAAGAACAAGGAAGTCTGACCTGATGGAGAAGGCAGAGCTGTACGCGATCAACCCCGACGACCTCACCTGGCAGAAAAGCACCTTCACCGCCAACAACGGCGAATGCTTCGAGCTCGCCCCACTCCCCGACGGCGCCGTGGCCGTCCGCGACTCGAAGAACCCCTCCGGCCCCCACCTCTGCTTCACCCCCGGCGAGTGGCACGCCTTCAAGGCCGGCATAGCCGCCGGAGACTTCGACAACCTGTAGGCACGCGACTTCAGAACCACCCCGGCTGGCTCGCAATCGACTACAGCTGCAACGCCTGCACCGGTTCTTCCGCAACCTCTTGGGCGCGGCGTTCTGACCCGCCGAGAGCAGCGACATAAGCGCCAAAGGAGGTCTGACCTGATGGAGAAGGCAGAGCTGTACGCGATCAACCCCGACGACCTCACCTGGCAGAAAAGCAGCTTCACCGCGAGCAACGGCGAATGCTTCGAGCTCGCCCCACTCCCCGACGGCGCCGTGGCCGTCCGCGACTCGAAGAACCCCTCCGGCCCCCACCTCTGCTTCACCCCCGGCGAGTGGCACGCCTTCAAGGCCGGCATAGCCGCCGGAGACTTCGACAACCTGTAGGTGCTCGCCCTCATCACCGCTCAGCGCCGGGCTCTCTACCTTGGTTATACACGGGTCGACGGGACCTCCTGGCGGCCGTGTCCGGGGGTGCTTGCCACCGCGAGATGAGTGATTCGCCGGAGGGCGTCAGGCGCTGGCATGATTCAGGAATGTCTGCCGAGCACATCATCGCCGCCTGCGACGGGGCGTCCAAAGGAAATCCGGGCCGAGCCGCCTGGGGCTGGGTCTCTGCCGATGCCGAGGGGCGTCCGCAGCGTTGGGAAGCGGGGCCGCTGGGTACGGCGACCAATAATATCGCTGAATTGACGGCCCTCGCCGAATTGCTGGAGGCCACGGACCCGGCTGTCCGGATTGAGGTCCGGATGGATTCCCAGTACGCGATGAACGCCGTGACCAAATGGCTCCCCGGCTGGAAGCGCAATGGGTGGATGACCGCCTCGAAGAAGCCCGTCGCCAACCGGGAGCTTGTGGAGCGTATCGACTCGCTGCTCAGCGGACGTGCCGTGGAATTCGTTTACGTGCCCGCCCACCGTGCCGACGGTGACCATCTCAACGCCATCGCCGACCAGGCCGCCAGTGATGTCGCCGAGAGTCAGGTCGCCGCCGGTACGTCACAGGGTGCTCAGGAGTTTCCGGTGCCGCGTCCCGCCTCCGCTCAGGGGCAGAAGACCGCTAAGAAGACTGCCGGCCGGCCTCGGTCGGGGGGCAGCAGGACCATCAAGGCAAAGTTCGCCGGGCAGTGCGGCGGTTGCGGGCGGTCCTATGAGGCGGGGACTCAGGTCGCCAAGGGGGCTCGTAGCTGGGGGCATCCTGAGTGTCGGGAGCTCTGACAGCCGCGTGCGGATGCGCGGCAGGATTGGTGGCATGAGCGAGCCCACCGGTAAGTACTCGATCACTATGCCGCGCGACATCGCTGAAGCCGCCGAAACCCGCAGTGGACCTTCCGGCCGGTCCGCCTACGTGGCGGCGGCCGTGACCCGCCAGGTCGAACGCGACAATCTCAATGCACTCATCCAGGCCGCCGAAGCCGAGCACGGTGCCATCCCGGACGAGGAGATCCAGTCCCTCCGTGACCAGCTCCACCACGCACGGGCCGAGCAGGGTGGGCGCGTCGCCGTCATCAAGGTCTGACCAGCTATCCCCGCACCCATGAATGTGGCCCCCGGCGCTGAGCGCCGGGGGCCACACATCTGCTGGAGCCGAAGACTACTTGGAGCAGTCGCCCAGCTGCTTGTCGAGCGGGACGGCGATGTCGTGGATTTCCTTCATGGCCTTGCTCGGGTCCTTGGCGTCGAGGCCCTTGCGGATGTCCTTGATGTGGGCGACGTACTTCTTGTACTCGGCCTGGTGGTCCGCCGGGACGTCCTTGGCGGCGGCGTCGAGGAGGCCGATCCAGCGGTCGAGCTGGGGCTTGACCTTGGCCGGGTCGTTGCTGGTGGCCAGGACGTCGAAGATGCTCTTGAGGACCTTGCAGTCCGGCGGGGTGGCCTTCGACGGGGCCGCGGTGACGGCGGCCGTGTGGGCGGCCGGGGCCGCGAAGGCGGCGCCGGCTCCGCCCGCTACCGCGGCGGCGGCGAGGAGCAGGGAGGCACCCGTCCTGGCAACGGTCGTGTTGAGCTTCATTAGAGTCTCCTCGTTCTCGTGGGGGGAAATGACTCGTTATTTGGTTGTGGTCCTCGGTCGGTGGTCCCGGCCTTACAGGTTCGGGATCACCTTTTCGACGTACAGCTTCAAACTCGACATCATCTGGTCGAGATTCTGGCCGCCGAAATCCACCTGCCACAGCAGGGTGTCCACGCCATACGCCTCGCGGAATTCGTGGATGCGCTCCACCACTGTCTCCGGCGAGCCGATCACGGCCGTGCCGTGCTTGCGGACGTCGAAGTCGCGCAGGTTCTTGGCGTGTTTGCCCATGCTGTCGTAGCCCACGTACGAGCCCGACTTCGTCGTTTCCCACGACGAGGCCGCCTCGGACCACACCGACATGTACTCGCGGTACAGCGGCTCCGCTATTCGGTACGCCTCTTCGTCCGTTTCCGCTACGTAGAGCGGGGTGCTCAGGGCGATTCCGGGGAGTTCGCGGTCGGCGCCGTGCTTCGCGGTGAACGCGTTGCGGTACAGGTCGATGACGTACTTGCTCAGGCCCACGTCCTGCTTGAGGGGGGCCAGTGCCAGCATGACGCCGAAGCCGTGCTCGCCCAGCCAGGTGAAGCTTTCCGGGGAGCGGACGGCGGCGCCCCAGACGGGCGGGTGCGGGTCCTGTACGACGCGTGGCAGGGAAGTCGCGTCGGTGAAGGAGAAGAAGGGGGTGTCCTCGGTGACCTTCTCCTCCGTCCACAGCCGGAGTACCGCGTTGATCGTCGCCTCGTAGCGGGCGCGGCTCTCGTCCATGGGGACGCCGAACGCCTCGAACTCGTAGGGCAGCCAGGCCCTTCCGAAGCCGAGGTCGAGCCGGCCGTCGCTGATCGCGTCGACCATCGCGGCATGCGCGGCGATCTGAATCGGGTGATGGAAAGCGGGCAGCACCGCGCCCGTCATCAGCCTTATGCGCTCGGTCTGCGCGGCGACCGTGGAAAGGAACGTCAGCGGGCTCGGGCAGTAGCCGCCGTACTCGCCTATGTAGTGCTCCGTCATCTTGACGTAGTCGAGTCCGGCCTGGTCCGCGAACCGGGTCAGCGCCAGGGCATCCCGGTAGTACTCCACCGCCGAACGCCGGTCGGGACGACAGTCGGGGAGAAGTGAAATACCGTGCCGCATGGCGTTGTTCGTTCCTTTCCTAGCCACGTTTGCCTTCGTACGCGCGTCAGCGCGTCAGCGCGTCCTTCGGCGGTGATGGCCGCAGGGCATCGGACAAGCCGATGCCGTGCGGCCACTACCGCCGCGTCGGGATCACGCGCAGGTGCTGGTCGTGCTGGTCGTAGAGGACGAGCAGCTGCTGCTGTCACAGCTGGTCGAGCTGCCGCCGAGCAGCGTCTCGCTCACGTCCGCGTAGTCGTTGATCTCGAAGGTCTCGGACTCCAGCGCCAGCATCTCTTCGGCAAGGGAAGCCAGATCGGACTGCATCGCCATGATCACTCTCTCTCCTGGGAAAGGGCCTCCCGACAGCCGGGGGCCACGGCAACTGGGCACGCATCGTGCCCGCACACCGTTATCCCCGGCCTCGCTGGCATACGGAGCGGCGTACCGCTGACACCCTTCTGACACCTGGCTGTGCGGTCGGCTATGCGGCGCCCGGTCCCAGGCACGCCAGTGCCCCGGCCGCCATCGCGTGCACCGCCCCGCGCAGCGTCGGGACCGCCTCCGGCGCGAACTTCGGAGAGTGGTTGGGCGGGAGGGTGGCCAGCTTCTCGCCCGTCGGCGCCTCGGCGGAGCCTGCCGCCGCCGACCACTGTTCCGCCCCGACCCCGCCCGTCATCCAGTAGACCGTCGGCACGGCCGCGCCCTCGTACAGGCCCTCCTCCGCGCCCGCGGGCCCGTACCAGGGAAAGTCCTCCGACGCCGTCGACGACGGCCACACCACGACGTGGCCCGCGCCCAGCGCCGCCTCGTGGGCGGAGCGCACCACGGCCCCGTACCGTGCGTCGTTCACGTTGCCGGGGGCGCGGGCGGTTACCTCGGTCTCCGGGGGGCGGGGGCTGCCGGCCGTCTCGCTCTCCGCGCGCAGGGACTCGCGCACCAGCTCCACGGCCGCCGTCACCGCCGCGTCGTCGGCGGCCCGTACGGTGATGCCGAGGGTGGCCCGGTCCGGTACGACGTTGGCGCGGGTTCCGGCGTGCAGGGCGCCGACCGTCAGTACGGTGCCGGGGGGCGTACGGGCCTTCATACGGGCCACCGCCAGCGCGGCGGTCTCCGCGGCGTTGACGGCGAGGTGCGGCATCCCCGCGTGCCCGCCGCGGCCGTGCACGACGGCCTCGATCGTGGCGGACGCCGCCGTCATCGAACCCGTGCCGTGCGCGACCAGGCCCGCCGGGAACGGGGCCACGTGCTGAGCCAGCACCACGTCCGGCTTCGGGAAACGGGAGTACAGGCCGTCCGCGAGCATCTCGCGCGCCCCGCGCAGCGTCTCCTCCGCGGGCTGGCCGACGATCACGACAGTGCCGGACCACGCTTCGCGCAGCCCGGCCAGGACCAGTGCCGCGCCGGTCAGCGCCGCCGCGTGCGCGTCGTGGCCGCACGCGTGCATCACCGGTACGTCGGCCCCGTCCGGGCCCGGCGCGCGGGCCTCGCTGGCGTACGGGAGGCCGGTGTCCTCCTGTACGGGCAGGGCGTCCAGTTCGGTGCGGAGGAGGACCGTGGGGCCGGGGCCGTTGCGCAGGACGCCGACCACTCCGTGGCCGCCCACGCCCGTCGTGGTCGCGCAGCCGGCGGCGGTGAGCGCGGCCGCGAACCGCGCGGCCGTACGTTCCTCCTGGCCCGACAGTTCCGGGTGGGCGTGCAGATCCAGGTAGAGCTTCAAGGCCGGGGCGAGGGTGTCGGCCGCCGCCGCGCCGAGTTCGGCGGAGAGGGCGTCGGTGAGTGCGCCGCGCGCCGGGCCGCCTTCTTGCCCGGAGGCTTCGCGCACGGCTTCTCGCACAGCGGCCTCTCGCGCGGAGGCTTCTTGCGCGGCGGCTTCTTGCGCGGCGGCTTCTTGCGCGGCGGCTTCTTGCATAGGGGCTTCTTGCACAGGTGCTTCCTTTCCCGGGGCGGACGGGTGCGGTCGCGCGCCGAGAGGTGTCAGAAGTGTGTCAGCGGGACGCCGGGGCGTTTGCCAGCGGAGCCGGGGATAACGGTGTGCGGGCACGATGCGTGCCCAGTTGCCGTGGCCCCCGGCTGCCGGGAGGCCCTTCCCCAGGAGAGTGAGTGATCATGGCCGCGCAGTCCGAGCTGGCTTCCCTTGCCGAAGAGATGCTGACGCTGGAGTCCGAGACCTTCGAGATCCAGGACCACGTCGACGTCACCGAGACGCTGTTCGACTCGACCAGCTGCACCAGCTGCAGCACGACGTCCAGCACCACCAGCTGCACCAGCTGCTGCGCCTGACCGCTTCGGCGCTTCGGCTTCAGCAGGTCCCAGCGGGCCGCCGGGTTCTCCGGCGGCCCGCTGTCGTGCGTACGGCAGCGGGCCCCGGCACGGGAACGGTCACGGGAACGGGTGCGGCACCTTGTGCAGTTCCGCCTCCGTGAGGTCGTCCGCGCGCCAGCCCGCCCGCCGGAACGCCGTCCGCGTCCTCGGCATGTGCAGCGCTCGCTGCCGCGACCAGCCGAAGTCGATGGGCAGCAGCCCCGGCACGATCACGCACACCGTGCGCAGCCCCAGCGCCTCCTGCTCCGGCGACGTCTGATCCACGACGATCACGTCGAACCCGGCGCGTACCAGCTCGTCGCGGCAGTACCGCACGTCGTCCAGCAGCTCGGTCGAGCGAGGGCCCTCCTCCCGCCAGGAGCGGTAGACCTCCTCCTCCGGCCGCGCGGTCATGGGCCGCAGGTAGCGGGCGGCGTGCTCGGTCATCTCCGGGATGGCGAACAGCGCGGCGTGGTCCCGCAGTTGGAGCACCTTGTGGTAGTCGCGGGTCATGGCGACGGTCTCCTCGCGGCGCGTGCTGACGCGCAGCGGGAGTTCCGGGATGTAGGTCAGCGTCTCCGAGACGGCGGCGCGCACGGCCGTCGCCGGGTCCATGCTGGCTCCGGCCGCGAAGGACAGTGCGCCGTCCCCGCCGTCGCGCCGCACCGCCACCGCCGTAGCCACGGGAATGCGCAGATCGACGCGGTTGTCGAAGGCCCTTACGTCGTATCCGTGCAGGTCCGCGCGGTCCACCATGGTGCGCAGCTCGGTGTCGGCGGTGTGCGAGATGTCGATGCCGGGGAGTTCGGCGCCGCCGTACCAGCCGAGCAGGAACGCGTCCCGCTCGATGAGTTCGAGCATGCCGAAGAGGACGGCCTCCTCCAGACTGCCGCCGCTCGCGCAGCCGTTGGAACACTCGAAGACGAAGTTGTCGCCCTCGGCGCCGGAGCTGTAGTAGGCGAGCCGGGAGGGCACCAGGATGGGGCGTTCGTCGCGCAGCGAGTACCCCCACACCCATGGGATGGGGCGGGTGGGGTCGAAGGGGGTGAGCATGGGGTCGTGCTCGTACGTGCGCGGGCCGTACATCCCGACGTCGCGCGGGTCCAGCGCACGGTCCGCGACCGTCTCGTACGCCTCTACGAGCACGTCCTCGCGGTGCCGGCGGCGGGTGCCCGCGTACCGTTCCAGCCCTTCCAGGAACGCCAGGTTCCGGCTCTCGCCGTACGAGTTGGCCTGCCCGCTCCACGTCAGGTCGGTCAGCCCGGCGTGGCCGCGCATCATGACCCGGCCGGAGACGGGGGCGGTCGTCGGCGACATGACATTCATGGCGGTGCCGGTGCCGAGGACCCCGCAGACCGGGTTGGCCAGCGCGTCGGCGGGCAGCCCGTACGACTCGGGGCGGCGCAGCCGGTACGCGGCCGGGGACGGCTTCGTACGGGAGGTCAGGGCCAGGTCGCGCGGGCTGTCGTCGCGGGTGCCGTGGTCCGCGCAGCTGGGGCAGAGCGGGTCGGGGAGGAGCGGGAACGTGCGTGTCTCCAGGGTGCGGAGGTCGACCCGTGTGACCTGTGGGCCCCCACCGCGCGTCGGTGAATCCACCGTCGCCCGGTGCGCCAGCCATACCGCGTCCACGAGGTACTGCGTGAGCACCGGCCAGGCGCCGTCGGCGTGCGGGGGCGCGCCGAATTCCAGTGCCTCGCGCTCGTACTTGGGCCGCAGCCGCTGCCAGCGCATCGCGAGGCAGTGCCCGCAGCCGGGGGCCCCGGCTCCGTCCGCACCCCACGGGCCGACGAGGACAGCCTGCGGTGTCACGTGCACCGTCGCTCGGGCGCGGTCGGCGGCGAAGGGGTCCCGGCTCGGGTCCAGCGCGTCGGCCGTGCCGATCGGCACGACAGTCGGCCCATCGGATACACCGAATACATCGGACGCATCGAGTACATCGGATACGCCGGTCCCAGCGGTCCCCCGCGACCGCCGTGCCAGCATCGCGCGGAGCTCGGCCGCCACGGCGGCGGGGCCCACCAGCGGTTCCGTTCCTGCCTCGGCCACCGTCATGATTCCTTGCTCCACTTGAACGTCTTCGTCGCCAGCAGCGCGAAGACCGCCGCGAACACCAGCAGCCCCGCGCACGGCACGAGGAGGGACGAGGCGCCATGGGTGCCGGAGAGGACGTTGGTGACGCCCTCGTTCATGTAGCGCAGCGGGAGGATGCGGGAGAAGCCCTGGAGCCAGCCCGGCGAGGAGCTCATCGGGAAGAAGGAGCCGGACAGGAACGCCATGGGGATCATCACGCAGTTGGCGATGGCGGCCACCGCGTCCGGCGAGTTGGCGTACGTACCGACGATGAGCCCGATGCTGAAGAACGCGAGGATGCCCAGCAGCAGGACCGGCAGCGCCAGGACGACGCCCTGGGCCGTGACCGTCAGGCCGAAGACCGGCAGCGTCGCGATGGCGATGAACAGGGCGGCCTGGACGACGCCGATGCCGAGGACGACCACGAAGCGGGACGCCATCACGGTGAAGACGCTGGTCGGCGTCAGCCGGACGAGCCTCAGCACGTCGCTGCGCCGCCAGTGCATCAGCGTGTAGGCGACGCCGAACAGCGCGCCGTTGCCCACGCCCCAGGCCATCACGCCGGGGGCCATGAAGTCGATGACGTGCCGGCCGCCGGGCACGGACTGGCCGCCGAAGAGCAGTCCGAACACCACGATGAAGATCAGCGGGAACGCGAAGGTGAAGAAGAGGGACGTCTTGTCGCGTACGAACGCCCGGTAGTGCGCCTGGGTCAGCGCCGTGTAGCCGCTCATGCCTGGTACTCCGTCCCGGTCAGTTCGAGGTAGACGTCCTCCAGGGTCGCCGTCCGGGTCTGGACGTCCTGGAGTTCGGTGAGACCGCCGACGGCGGCGAGCACCCGGCCGACGGCGCGGGTGGTGATGACGGTCGAGAGGCCCTCCGTGGCCACCTCGTCCGCCCCGTCGAGGCCCTTGGCCTGCTCGGGGGCGAGCTGGGCGGTGGGGATCAGGACGCGGGTGGGCGCGTTGAGGCCGCGTACGAGGTTGGCCGGGGTGTCCAGGGCGATCACCTCCCCGGAGCGGACGAAGGCGACGCGGTCGCAGAGCGACTCGGCCTCCTCCATGTGGTGGGTGGTGCAGATGATGGTCCGGCCCTCGGTCCTGATCTCCCGCAGCACCTCCCACAGGTTGCGGCGCGCCTGCGGGTCGAGGGCGGCGGTCGGCTCGTCGAGGAAGATCAGCTCGGGCTCGTGGGTGAGCGCGGAGGCGATGGCGAGCCGCTGGCGCTGACCGCCGGAGAGGTCGTCGACGAGGGTCTTGGCCTTGTCGGTGAGCCCGACCATCTCCAGCGTCTCGCGGGCCCGCTTGCGGTCGCGGCCGTACAGCGCGGCGACCGTCTCCAGGTGCTCGGCGGCGGTGAGCCGGACGAAGAACGCGGACGCCTGCGTCTGCACGCCGATGCGCGGCAGCAGGGACGTGTCGCGCGGCCAGGGCGAGCGGCCGAGGACCGACACCGAGCCGGAGTCGGCGCTGCGGAGGCCCTCCATGATCTCGATCAGGGTGGTCTTGCCGGCGCCGTTCGGGCCGAGGACGCCGAAGAACTCCCCTCGCTCGACGGTGAAAGAGACGCCGTTGACCGCGTGGACATCGCCGTACGACTTGTGCAGTCCCTCGACGGCTATCGCGGGTCCGGCGGCGGGGCCGGAGTCCTCCTTCATGGAACTCCCTCCTTTTCGGTGTGGGTCAGTGGGGCTGGTCAATGGGGCTGGTCGGTGTGGCTGGCCGGTAGGGCTTGTCAGTGGGGCCGGCCAGTGGGGTTCATCAGTGGGTTCCGCCGTCGGGGCGGTTCGTCAGCAGCGCCTCAAGGCGCGCCGTGTAGTCCTCGAAGGCGCGGCGGCCGCGCTGGGTCAGCGAGACGTACGTGACCGGGGTGCGCCGCCGGTGGGTCTTCTCGACGTGCGTGTAGCCGGCGTCTTCGAGCTTGCGGAGATGGGTGGAGAGGTTGCCCGCGGTCATCTCCAGCAGTTCCTGGAGCCGGGGGAAGGTCAGCCGGTCGCCGTCGGCGAGGCCGGAGAGCGTGACCATGACGCGCAGCCGGGCCTGGGCGTGGATCACCGGGTCGAGTTCGGGCCAGCCCTCGTTCATGGCCGCGCACCACCGGCCGGCCGGCGCAGCGCGTAGTAGAGGGCGAGGGCGAGGAGTCCGCCGCCGCCCGCCAGGGACAGCACGAGGAAGTTCCCCGGCACCCCGGCGAGCACTCCGACCACGGCGCTGACCAGCAGCCAGACGCCCAGCAGGTACTGGGCGCGGTCCTGCCAGAGCATGCCGCCGGCCAGGTAGAGGACGCCCGCCACGGTCAGTGAAGAGCCGGTCCACAGCAGGGTGGTGAGGTCGGCGTCGAGCCCGCCGCGGGCCAGGGTGAGGTTGACGGTCGCGAGCGCCAGGAAGGCGAGGGCCCAGCAGGCCCCGTACATCGCGCCGGTCGTACGGGACGGGCCGCGCACCCCGCGCCCGGCCCGTACCCCCTGCACCACGGGCACCACCATCGCGGCCAGGCAGAGCGCGACCAGGACGGTGGCCGCCGCCCACATGGGCAGCGGGGCGGAGGGGCCGCCGGGGGCGGCGAGGTAGCACAGGCCGAAGCCGATGAGCCAGGCGATGCCCCAACTGCCGAAGATCGGGGCCGGGTTCACACCCCTGCGCCGGAGCAGGCGGCCCCGTTCGCTCTCGATCAGCGCCAGGGAGGCCGCCGGGGACAGCGGGCTGCCGCCGTCCATTCCTTCCGTGGAGGCCGCCGGGGACAGTGGACTGCCGCCGTCCGGTGCCTCCACGGCGGATGCCGACTCCCGAGGGGTGCTGGGGTCGTCGTCGCTCACGTGCACTCCACTTTGTGATGCAAAGTTCCTGGTGCGACAGAGTACCCCCTGACCTCATCCGTTCCCTCATGTCACACACGCCCCCCTCATCCGTCCGCGGCGACCCGGCGGGCCCGCCCCGCCAGCACCCGCGTGCCGACCGCGCGGCCCAGCGCGCCCACGAGGACCAGGGCGAGCAGCCCGCCCGCGACGTAGCGGCCGTAGGGCTCGGGGGTCCACAGGACGATCAGCCACAGCACCGCCGCCGTCAGGGCCGCCGCGAGGAGCACGGAGCCGACGGCGTAGCAGAGGTGGATGATCCGCATCCGCCTCGGGTACGGGCCCGTCTCGTCGCCGCGCCCCAACAGCCGCCTGCCGAACAGCCGCGCGTAGCGGTAGCTCTCGGTGGACAGGTCGGTGACGTTCAGGGCGTGGCTGAGCATGACGTAGCCGTCGAGGTTCGGCACCGGCAGGTAGTTCACCAGCCCGCGCAGGCTGCCGAAGAGCAGTAGCGCGGCGAGGCTGTCGCGGGTGACGTCGTCGGGCGGGAACCACATCCACAGCGGGAAGAACGGCAGCAGGAACACCAGGTTCGCCACCACCCCCGCCGCCGCCGTCGCGACGCGGTGGCGGCGCGGCCCGAAGAGCATCGTGTCCTCGGTCTTGCAGTAGAGGTAGGCCATCGGGGGCCGCCAGCGCAGGCCCACCTCCGAGGCCCCGCCACCGAAGTGATACGACGTCAGGCCGTGTGCCAGCTCGTGCAGTCCGGAGCTGAGCCAGAGCAGCCCGACCACGATCATCGCGAGGTCCGGGTGGCGCCACAGCGTGTGCGCCTGGTGGAGCAGTTCGGGTACGCGGGCGGCGAGTACCGCCTCCATCGCGATGACCACGGCGAGCAGCGGGATCAGCACGTACGGCGCGTACAGGTATCGCAGCCACCGGTACATCCGGCCCAGCAGCGCCGAGGGATCGCCGAACACGAGGTCGGCGCCCATCGGCCGGTACCCCCGCCGCTTCGCGGGCCCGGCCGGCTCCGGCTCCGGCTCGGGGGCGGGCTCGGGCGGCGGGTTGCCGACGAGCAGGCGCCGGGCGGAGAGCAGCCCGAGCAACTGCCGCCACCCCGGCTCCCCCAGCCGGCGCCCGAACCGGCTCGCGTACTGCGCGCCGATCTCGCCGAGCGTCCGCTCGCCGTCCAGCCGGGAGATGACGAAGTGCTCCTTGGCCCCGACCTCGTAACTCCGGTTCACCCGGCGGTCCTTGATCAGGTGCAGTACGCGCGGGCCGCGCGCCAGCCCCGGTCCGACCACGATCTCCGGATGCCGGGCCGGCCGCAGCTCCAGCAGCGGCGGCGCGGACTCCGAGGGGCGCGCGGTCATCAGGAGGCCGCCTCGGCGGTGTCCCGCGGCGTCCCGGACTCGTGCGCCGGCCCGGAGCCCCGCGGCGGCCCGAACTCCGGCTGCGGCGCGGTGTCCCGCAGCGACCGGGCGAGGACGTACGACAGATACGCCTCGTCGCGGATGGTGACGTGCAGCCGGTTGTTGGTCATGTGCATGTACGGCGACAGCAGGATCTGGAGGGCCTGGTCCGGGTCGGTGACCGTCTCCTGCCGCTCCCCGCCCCAGGCGCGGAACGTCAGGTCGCCGTTGACCGCCAGCCGCACCGCCTTCTCCCGCAGCTCGGCGCAGTGGTCGGCCCAGGTGCGCATGAAGCCCGGGAGCCGGTCCGTCGCCCCGGCCTCGTACGCGCCCCGGACCGTGTCGAACCGGCTGCGCACGCTCTCGGCCACGGACTCGTACGTACGGTCGTAGACGCCGCCGGAGATCAGGTCGGTGCCGGAGAACGAGCGGTACCAGAACTGGTGGTAGCGCCACAGGTAGTCGGCCATGGCCTCCCGCTCGTGCAGGAACCCCGTGGTCATCACCATCATCAGCTGCGAGGCGAAGCCGAAGAGCACCGTGCGCACATGGACGTTCGTGGTCCGCATCGCGTCCATGACGAGGTCCGCCGAGTGCTTGAAGTGCCACTCCGCCAGCTCGACGCCGGCCGGGCCGCCGTACTTGCCGTACTCCGGGGCGTACGGCTCCCAGCTGAACGTGTTGATCGGGCGCAGCCGCATCCGGCCGTCCTCGCCGAGGTACGGCTTCCGGTCCTCGTCGCTGAACTCCAGGTCGAACAGGGAGTTGTACAGCTCGCGGTAGAAGTCGGACTTCACCTCGTACAGCGCGGGCCGCTCCCGCAGGAACGCGCCCACGGCCTCCTCGGCGCGGGCCCGCACCTCGGCCTCGGCGGCCTTCGACACCGGCTTGAAGCGGACCCGGATGTGCGGGCCCTCCAGCCAGTAGTTGAGGAAGAAGTAGCCGTTGACCAGCCCTTCCTCGGTCAGCCGGTCGAGCAGCGGGCGGATCGCCTGGGTGAGGATCGGCCGGGTGGAGCCGGTGTAGAAGATGTGCAGCGCCTGCCACTCGCCGGCTTCTTCGCCGAGGCCGGGCCGCCCGCCGGGAATCTGGGTCTCTACGCTCTCGGTCACGTCAGCTCACCTGGTCCTTGACTCGGTCCGTCTCTCGGGGGGCGGGTTCCGCGGCCGGCCGCCGCGGCGCGGTGCGGGTCTCCACCACCATTTCCGCTACGTGCCGGCCGTCCGGCGACGTCACGCGGGCGTCCTCCTCGCCGGGCAGCGCCTCCCGCAGCACGACGCGGGCCCCGGCGTCCTTCAGCCGGGTCTCGAAGACCGTCAGCGAGAGGTAGCTGTCGAAGTCGACGTACTGCGGCTTGTCGTTGGCGAGCGGGCCGGGGCCCTCCTCGCCCTCCTCGGCGGCGGGGGCCCGTACGGTCGCGAAGACCTGCGCGGGGACGCCGTGTTGCTGCCGCCAGCGCTGCCAGGACAGATACCACTCGGCGTCGGAGGTCTCGGGCGTACGGGCGGGGAGGGACGCGGCCGACGCCGACCAGCTGCGGCGGCTGACCACGACGCTGCCGTAGCGGACGCGGGGCCGCGTGGTCACCTCGGCGGCCCCTTCGTGAACCTCCTCCTCCGGCACGCCGCCCCAGAAGTCGACGGCGGGCACGGAGGCGGGCGACAGCAGGAGCAGGGCGCGCGGCACGTCCGGCAGGGCCATCGCGACGAGGTAGCCGAGGTAGACGGGGACGACCTCGCGGTCCAGCCGCTCGGAGCGCAGGACGAGCCGGTCCTCGGCGGCGTCGTGCACGACGTACAGGTCGTCGAGCGGGAGCTGTTCGGCGGGCGGCGCGGAGCTGGTCTCGCCGGGGCAGACCACCTCGTAATCGGTGAGCCGGCCGTGCAGGTTCAGGTTGGTCGTGGCGTGGCCGCCGGTGACCTCGGCGAAGACCGCGCCGCGCGGGTGGGCGGCGCGCAGGTCGCGGCGGACCCGGCCGGCCAGGCCGCCGTCCTCCGATTCCGGTGAGTCCTCGAAGCAGTGCGTGAACCGCGAGAAGGGGAAGCCGATGCCGCCCCAGGAGCGGTTGAGCACGGCCAGGTCCTCGCCGTCGCGCCGCGCGGGCTGGAGGAAGTGGCTCAGCGGCTGGAACCCGGTACCGGCCGGGCCCAGCTCGCCCGCCACGGCGGCGAGGGAGGCGTCGTCGAGCACCAGCTCCTCGGCGCCCTCCTGCCGCGTCTCCCACAACTCCCGCATGCGGGCGATTAGTTCGCGCCGCGCGCGGTCGACGGCGGTGATGCCCGGCGAGTCGAGCCAGTTGTCCAGCTCGACGTAGTCGCCCGCGTCGTTGAACGGGCGGCGCTGCGCGCTGATGCGCGCGTACTGGTCGAAGATGTCCTCGTGGAAGTCGTAGACGAGCTTCAGCACGTCGTCGCAGCGGCCGCCGGGGCCGAAGCGGGCCAGGAAGAACGCCTTGAGCAGCAGCCGCTGCGGCAGCGTGACATCGAAGACCGGCAGCACGCGGCTCAGTGTCCGCAGCGACTCCCCCACCGTCTTCTCCCACCCCTGGCGCTCCCACACCAGCGGCTCGGCGGCGGCGCGCGAGTCCTCGTAGACGAGGGTCTGGGGCAGCGCCGGGGCGGTCGCGCCCAGCTCCTCCTGGATCGCGCCGAGTTCCTCGCGCAGTCCGGTCAGCAGCCGCCTGCGCTCGTCCAGTTCGGCGTTCGGGTAGCGGTCGAGGAGCCCGGCGGGGCTGTCGAGCCGGTCGGCCAGCCGCAGCGCCCAGTCCGTGCCGAGGCCGCGGACCGCGTCGCGGAAGCCGCCGAGCGGGTCGGGGCTGTGGTTGGTCACGCTCAGGCCGGGCACCTGGAGGAGGCCGAGCCGCAGCAGGACGGACAGGAAGCGGTCGTAGTCGGCCTCCGAAGCCTCGCCGTCCGCGCTCAGCTCGGTGACCAGATCCCCGTAGCGGATGGTGGGGTGCTGCCCGAACAGGGCGAACAGCCGCTCCAGGGTGCCGCCCTGCTTGAGGAAGAACAGGCTCTCCTTGACGGCGTCGAAGCTGACCGTCGCCTCGTCGTCCCCGGCGGTGACCTTGCGCCGCACGTAGCGGATGCGGTCGGCCTCCATCCGCCAGCCGGTGACCAGGGTGACGGGCAGGTCGGCGCGGTATCCGTCGTTGTCGACGACGAGGTCGGCGAGGCGGCCGATCACCGCGACGTTGAGCCGGGGGCAGTCGCTCCACTCCGCGTCGATCTCGCCGCCGAACGCTCCGGAGCCGTCGCCGTCGCGGAACTCGCCCAGGGCCAGGCCGGTGAAGGTGGAGAACGGGCTGGTCTTGCACGCGGTCCGGTAGACGTACTCCAGCAGCGAGCGCTCGATCCGGCGCTGCCGCTTGGTGAGCGCGGCGGCGCCCGCGCCCAGGTACGTACCGAGGTAGCGGTCCAGCGACGACGAGGCCAGTACGAGGCCCTGCCGCAGCCGGGGCTCCACGGCCAGCTCGCGCAGCTTGCCGCGCCCTTCGGCGAGTTCGGCCGCGAGGATCGCGGGGCCGCCGCCGACCAGGCCGGCCAGGGCCTGCCGGTCGCGCAGCCACTCGGCGAGCCGGGCGCCGGTGTCGCCGCCGACGGCGTCGGCGGCGGCGAGGGCGGCGGCCGTGTCGCGGGGCAGCTTGTTGTTGAACACCTGCCTGCGGATGTTGACGAGGGTGCGCCGGAGGCCGTCGTCCGTGTTGGCGTTGACCGCCTCGTACAGCCGGTCGCTGAGGTCGCCGGCGCTCCGTGCCAGCCGCGCCTCGGCGGCGCAGACGTCGTCCGCCCAGCGGCGGGTGTCCGGTGTGCGCAGGGCGCGCACCGACTCGACCGGGAGTCCGGCGACGCGGATCATGAACCGCTCGCCGAGCGCCCAGGACGGCGCGCTTCCGGCCGCTGCGGGCCGGGAGTCAGTAGTCATCGCATGTCCCCGTATCTCGTGCTCTGTCGTCCCGTACGGCGTCTCGTACGGGAGCTCCTGCGTCGTCCCGTCCGGCATCCCGCGCGGCTCAGGCGATCTCGTAGCGGAAGTCGGCGCCGTCGGACCGTTCGTTGCCGATCAGGGTGATCAGCAGCGGCACCTCGTCCGTGCCGGTCAGGCCCATGCGCTCGATGTACGAGATGTTGTCGAAGCCGAGCGCCGCGCCGCAGCCGACGCCCAGGGCGCCGCACGCCGAGTACGTCGCCTGCGCCATCGCCCCGACGACGGCGTTGACCAGCCGGTAGCCGCGGTCCCCGACGGCGTCGAGGACGGCGGAGGCGCGGACCGTGGGCACCAGGACGACGCCGGCCTGCTCCACGTTGTAGTTGGACAGGAAGTAGTTCTGCTGGAGGAAGGTGCCCTGTGGCCCGGCCGCCACCCGGCGCAGGACGTTGTCGTCGGGCGCGTACTCGTAGACGCCGGGCTCGACGCCCTCGACGTGGTTGACGAAGGCGTACATCTTCACCAGCGACAGCCCCTCGCCCGCCGGGCCGACGTCGCAGGGCAGCTCCGACCCGGCCACCGCAGCGTGCAGCACGGCGCTCAACTGGGCCTCGCTGAGCGGCTGTTCGGCGGTGAAGCGGCCGAAGCTGCTGCGGCGGTCCCGCAGCGCGCCGCGCACGGTGGCGTCGAGCGGCGCGGGCTCGGGCAGCGCGACGGCCTCCCCCGCGCGCGGCGGGAAGGGGCGGGCGGCGGCGAGGGCCGTACGGTCCGGCCGGTCCGTCGCGCCGAGCCGGGTGGCCGCGTGCATGGCCTCCAGGGTCTCGAAGGTCCGCAGCTCACGGGACTTCTCCTGCTCCGCGTAGCGCACGCGGGGGCCCTCGGCGGGCGCCTTCGCCGGGCGGCCGGGAGCGCCGTTCGCGGCGGCGTCCCAGCGCAGCGGGATCACCGCGAAGAAGCCCTCGTCGGCGGGATCGGCCCCGAGCAGCCGGTTCAGCCGCTCCTCGTCGAACCAGAACGCGGGCTCGACGCTCAGCCCGCGGGCGCGGGCCCACATCCGCCAGCTCTGGGTGATGGTCCCGATGTCCATCGTGGTGGCGTGGTAGCTGAAGCTGTTGTATTTGAAGGCGTTCTGCCAGAACTTGATGCCGAGCACGAGGAACTGGTCGACGTCCTCGGGCAGTTCGGGCAGGTCCAGGGCGGCGCGTACGTCCGGGGTGACGTCGCCGGTGAGCAGGCGGCGCAGCGCGTGGTGCGAGGTGTCGTAGTAGTGCACGCCGGGCGTGAGCGGGCCGCTGGGGCCGTTGACCCAGTAGACGCTGACGGGGTAGAGCCCGCCGCCGGAGGCCGTGCCGCGCGCCCAGTTGGCGCCCGCGTAGAACGGCAGGGAGGCGAGGTCGTCGTTGGCGTGGATGGCGAGCCGCCGGGACAGCAGCCCGTACGAGTCGCGGAGCATCCCGCCGAGCGCCGCCAGGTCGAAGGGGGCGGCGTCGGCCGGGGGCGGCAGCAGTCCGGCGTCGAGGGTCGCGGCCTCGGGGTCGTCGCCCTGGGGCAGCGGGAAGCTCTCGGCGTCGGGGTAGAACTTGCCCAGCCGGGGCTTGTCGGCCCAGTTCGGCACGTAGCCGATCGGGGGCATTCCGACCCGGCTGCGCTGCATCACCGCGCTGAGGTAGTCGTGGGCTGTCGTACCCATCTCACAGGTCCTTTCGGCCGCGGGCCCGGCCCGCCTGGGCGCCGGTTCACGGAGGTCTGGTGGGGCGCCGGGCCGTGGGCCGGCGCTCGGGGCTTCAGGGGAAGGGGTGCGGCGCGGGGTTGAGGTCGGCGGGGTCCAGGTCGCGGTCGGCGAGGCCGGCCCGGCGCAGCGCCGTCCGCATCCGGGGCAGGTGCGGGGCGCGCTGCCGGTCCCAGCCGAAGTCGATGGGCAGCAGGCCGGGCACGATCACGCTGACCGTGTGGAGGCCGATGGCCCGCTGCTCCGGCAGGGTCTGGTCGACGGCGATGGTGTCGAGGCCCTCGGCGGCCAGCGCGGCCACGCAGCCGCGCACGTCCTGGCTCAGGTCGTCGGAGGGGCGCAGGGCGCGGTCCGGGTCGCGGTACGCCTCGTCGAGCGGCCGGCGCGGGGCGCGGTCCGCGCCCGCCTCGCCGAGCAGGAACGCGGCGTGCCGGGCCATCTCGGGCAGCCCGTACACCAGCGGGTGGTCGTGCAGGGCGCGGACCTTGCCGAAGTCGGCGGCCATGGCCTTGAGTTCGGCGCGGTTCCATTCCGTGCGGCGGCGCAGGTGCAGCGAGTCGGTGGCGATCTCCGCCAGTCCGGCCCGCAGCGCGGCCTCCGGGTCGAGGCTCGCGCCCGCGCCGAAGCACAGGGCGCCCTCGCCGCCGTCCACGCGGGTGGCGGTGGCGACGACGACGGGGATGGGCAGGGTCATCCGGGCGTCGAAGAACCGCGCTTCGTAGCCGTACATCGCGAGCCGGTCGACCATTTCGCGGGTGGCGGCGTCCCGGCTGCTGTGCGGGTCGAGTTCGGGCAGCGCGGGCCGGCCGTACCAGGTCAGGAGGAACGCGTCGCGCTCCACGACCTCCATCAGTCCGTAGTAGACGGCCTCGGACAGCGAGCCGCCGGAGGCGCAGCCGTTGGAGCACTCCTGGACGAACCGCTGCTCCAGCGGGGCCGAGTGGTAGTACGTCAGGATCTCCGGTACGAGCACGGGCCGTTCGTCGCGGAGCGAGTGGCCCCACACCCAGGGGATGCGGGCGTCCTCGCTGAACGGCCGTACGCGCGACTGGGCGGCGTAGAACGCGTCCGGGTACACGCCGCACTCGCGCGGGTCCAGGACCCGGTCGGGCCCCTCGCGCAGTTCGGCGAGGGAGGCGACGACGCTGGTGGCCTTGGCGCGGGAGCGCATGCCCGCGTACCGCTCCAGCCCCTCCAGGACGCCGATGCGGACGCTGTCGCCGTAGCGGTAGGAGTGCCCGCCCCAGAACGTCTCGTGCAGGTAATGGCCGGTCCGCAGGCCGAAGTTGCCGACCGTGGAGGCCGTCGTCGGCGCGTCGAGCTCCCGCGCGACGCCCGCGCCGAGCGTGCCGCAGACGGGGTTGGCGAACGCCGTCAGCGGGATGTCCAGGTCGTCGAGGTCGCGTACCCGGAACGAGCCGGGGGCGGTCTTCGGCGACGGGTCGAGGGCGAGCGGCGCGGGCGCGTCCGCCGGGCGGCGGTCGCAGGCCGGGCACTGCGGGTCGGGCACCAGGGGGAAGGACCGGACCCGCAGGTTCTCCAGGTTCAGCCGGTGGACCAGCGGATAGCTGCCCTCGCCGGGCGTGGACCCGGCGGCCTGGGAGGCGATGAGCGCGGCCAGCGCGTCGAGCGCGAACGGCGTGAGGTGCGGCGGGTCCCCGGCGGCCCGGGTGGGGCCGCCGAGTTCGAGCGCGTCGCGCAGCGGCTTGTGGCGCACGGCCTGCCAGCGCCGGGCCAGGCAGTGGCCGCACGGCCGGCTCTCCGCGCCGGGCGGCGGTACGGGTCCGAGGACGGCGGTGTGCCCGTACACGTAGACGGGGACGACGGGCCGGTCCGCCGGGCCCGCTCCGAGGGCGGCGGGCGGCGCGGCGGACAGCTCGTCCCGGACGCCGAGCGGCAGCACGACGATCCTCAGCTCGCGGTCCGTACGGCCCGACAGCCTTCCGTGCAGGGCTTGTTCGGCGGCCGCGGCCCAGGGCTCGGTCGTCTCCGGGGGCTCCACGGGCTCGGTGGCAGCCGTTCGGGCGCCTTCCATGAGGCCGGTCATGCGGACTTCCGGCCGGTCAGCAGGGCGCGTACGGAGTGCATGCCGCCGAGCAGCAGGTCGTCGGAGGCGGTCTGGACGACCAGCACGTCGCGGCCTGCCGACCGCAGCCGCTCCAGGACCGCCTCGGTGGTGGTGGCGGCGCTCAGGTCCGGCGCGGCCGTGCCGGAGACGGTCACGGCCGCCGGTTCGAACGCGGCGAGCAGCGCGTCCCCGGTGTCCGGCGCCTCGCCCTCGGGGTGCTCCCGCGTCAGCTGGACGCGGCCCGCGAGGTCGCGCAGCGCGGTCATCGCCGCGCCCTGCCAGGTGACGTCCGCGCCGATCGCCCAGCGGCCCCCGGCGGCCCGCGCGAGCAGCACGTACGCGCCGGACTCCGAGGATTCTCCGAGGTCGAGGAGGTCGATCCCGGTCTCCAGGTTGGCGGCGGACCGCAGCAGGAACCGGAGTTCGGCGTCGTCCTCCAGCGCGGTCGGCGGCACCTCGGCGACGTCGCGCGTGCCGCGCGCTGCCGCTTCGAGCGCGTCGTAGGCGAGCGCGGACATCAGCGCGTGGTGCAGCGCCTCGGGCAGCGAGCCGCCCGCTCCGGCGCCCGCGCTGGTCGGCACGTACGCGCGGGCGGCGTTGTGCGCGCCGAACGTACGGACCGCCGCCGCCGGGACGAGGGCCCGCTCACCGCAGGAGAGCGACGTCGCCGTCACCCACTCCTCGACGGAGTCGGCCGTCACGGGCAGGCCGCTGACGGTGGAGAGGGAGGCGGGGTCGACGGTGGGCAGCACGGCGCGGGCGTCGGCGAGCGCCGTGCCGCGCAGCACGCCGGGCAGCGGCACCGCGTGTTCCACGTAGACGTCGACGGCGGTGCGCAGGGCGCGCAGCCGGGCGCCCGCGGCGTGGTGCACGTCGAACGCCGCGACCGTGCGCCGCCGCCCGCCGCCGGTGCCGAGCACGAGCCGGCCGGCCTTCAGCGGTGTCTGCGTCAGGTCGTCGTCGGCGAACCGGGTGAAGACCCCGGCGGCCGCGCCGACCAGCTCGCTCTCGGCGTTCAGCTGCTCCAGCACCGCCTCGGCGTCGTCGGCGGTCGGTGCGGTGGCGACGTGCGGCGCGGCGGGCAGCGTCCCGGCTATGGCGGGCGCGGCGGGGCGGCCGTCGGCGGCGCGGCAGAACGAGCAGTCGGGGTGCGGCAGTACGCGCTCGGTGAGCGTGTCCATGGAGTCGAGCTCCTGGACGATGATCCGGCCCTCGGTCTCGGCGGGCGGGGCCTGGGCGGTCATCCGGAACACCTCGTAGCCGAGGAGGTTGCCGAGCTGGGCCGCCGGGTTCTGGCCGAGGGCGGCGTCGGCGGCGCGGGGGCCGGGGAGGGTGACCCGGTTCCAGACGTCGGCGGCGGCGGTCGTGCCCTCCTCGTTGGCCGCGAGCCGGAGCATGGCGCACGCCCAGCAGCCGGGCCGCCCGGCGGACATCGAGGGCCCGGCGACGGCGCGGTCGCCGAGGACCGTCAGCGGCAGCACGCCGCGGCCGACCGGGATGCCCTCGGTGAGCAGCCGGTGGATCTGGCGCGGGGCGTCGGGGCCGGTGCAGACGACGACGTCGTACGCGCCGAGGTCGGCCCAGCCGAGCGGCTCGCCGCCGCCCTCGGGCAGCCGGCCCAGCTCCACCGCCGCGCCGCGCCCGGTGAGCCGCTCGGCCTCGGCCCGTACGGCGTCGAGGCCGTGCGCGGCGCTGTCGGTGCCGGACACCACGTCGACCTTGGCGCCGCCGTTGCGCACGATGCTCAGGGCGCACCAGCGGGCGACGGGGCCGTCGCCGAGGACCGCGACGCGGCTGGTGCGGAAGCGGGCGAAGCGCTCGGCCGCGCCGTCCTCGAAGTGGTCGATGTAGTTGATCTGCGCCGCGAACTCCTCGGTCACCTCGGCCGGGAGCGCCTGCCCGCTCTCCTCGGCGGGCGCGGGGCGGGCGAAGCCGCGCTCGTACAGCGTCCCGACGAGGTCGGTCACCATGGTGCGCCGGTCGGCGGGGAGCCCGGCGCACAGGTCGCTGACCCGGTGCCTGCCGTTGAGGTGGGGGACGATCAGCGAGGCGAACCGGTAGGCGGACTTCGCGGCGAGGTGGAAGCCGCCGTGCGCGTTGTGGAAGAGCACGCCCTCGCTCGTCTCGGTGAACAGGACGTCCCGGCCGATCCGGGGCCGGGTGCCGGCGAGCTTCTCGTACTCGGTGGGCTCGGTGGGCTCGGTGGGGTCGGCGGACCCGGTCGCCGTGGCGGTCGCGGTGATCTCGGAGGTCTCAGCAGTCATTCTCAGAACCCTTGTCAGGTGGGGGTGCCCGGCCGCAGACGGACCGCGCGTGGTCGGACGGCCGCGGGTGAGCGGGCAGCCGTGTGCTCGGCGTCGGTCCGGCGGGGCCGGAGCGGCGGCGTCGAGGAAGTCAGGTTGTTTTCGGCGGCGAAGAAGGAAGAAGGAGGAAGAAGGCGGCGGGGCCTCGCGGGGCTCAGTTGGAGAGCGCGACGCCCGCGTCACGGCGCACGAAGGCCCGTAGCAGCGCGGGCATCCGGTACTGACCCGGCGCGTCGCCCTCCAGCAGGCTCGCGTCGATCAGTTGGTCCAGCACCGCCGAGGCGTCGACCCGCGACAGCCGCAGCGCGGCGGCGCACTCGTCCAGCGACAGGCGCTGCTGCGGGCTGTTCCCGAGGGTCTGGCAGGCCCTGATCGCCGGGAGGCTGAGCCGGCCGAGAAAGGTGCCGAAGGTCTGGGCGAGCGACATGGCGGGAGTGCCGACGACGGAGAGCCGTCCCACCGGGTCGTCGCGCAGCCACTCCACGTCGTCGGCGATCTGGTGGCGCGGGCGGAGCAGCAGCCGGGTGGCGGCGATGCGCAGGGACAGGGGGAAGTGGCCGCACAGATCGGCCAGTTCGTCCGTCGGTCCGGGTTCGGCGGCGACCCGGCGGTGGCCGAGCACCGAGGAGAGCAGGGCGCGCGACTCGTCGGCGGCCAGCGCGCCGAGCCGGTAGACGCCGGCGCCGCGGCTCGCGGCGAGCCCGGCCAGGCTCATCCGGCTGGTGATGACGGCGGCGCTGCCCTTGGCGGTGGGCAGGGCCGCCTGTATCTGCTCCATGCTGTAGACGTCGTCGAACACGACGAGGGTGCGCCGCTCGCCGTCGCCGCGGTCCGCCCCGGCGGGCGGTCGCGCCCCGCCCGCCGCGCCCGCCGCGTCCCCGTCGCCGTCCTCGGGGCCGACGCGTACGAAGTACTGGCCGTCGGGGAAGGCTTCGCGCACCTGCTGGGCGATGTGCACCGCGAAGGCGGTCTTGCCGATGCCGGGCGGGCCGGAGACGACCGCGAGGGCCGGGCCGCCGCGGTCGGCGGTGAGCTGCTCCACCAGCTCGGCGCTCTCGCGCTCGCGGCCGGTGAAGTCGGGCAGGTCGGCGGGGAGCGCGAGGCCGGGGTCGTACGGCGGGACGAGGTCCGCGCCGCGGGCCGCTTCGGGTGCGGCGGGGGCTTCGGGCGCGTCGGAACCCATGGACTCGCCGCGCAGGATGGTCATCTCCAGCCTGCGGAGCGACGGTCCGGGGTCCACGCCGAGTTCCGTGCTCAGGTATTCCTTGACGGTGCGGTACTCGGCGAGGGCGTCGGACTGCCGCCCGGTGCGGTAGAGGGCCTCGATCAGCCGCTCCCAGAACCGCTCGTGACCGGGGTGGGCGCGGGCCACCGAACGGAGTTCGGGGAGCGCCTGGCGACATCTGCCCAGGGAGAGCTCGACATCGAAGCGGCGCTCAGCCGCGCGCAGCCACTCCTCGCGGAGCGCGGGCACCTCGTCCCGGTGCAGCACTTCGGACTGCACGTTCGAGATCGGCGGGCCCTCCCACAGGGCGAGGGCCTCGGCCAGCAGCCGGGACTCGTCCTCGGGGGCCTCGGCGCGCTCGGAGGAGCGCAGGAGTTCGCGGAACCGCGCGAGGTCGAGGGTGTCGCCGTCGACCGGCAGCCGGTATCCGCCGGGCATGGTCTCGATGGCGTCGTTGGAGATGCCGAACTTCGCGAAGAGGCGGCGCAGCCGCATGACGTACGTATGCAGGGTGGCCTTGGCGGTGGCGGGCGGATTCTCGCCCCAGACGGCGCGTTGCAGGAACTCCGTCGAGACCACGGCGCCGGGCCTCAGCAGCATTGCGGCGAGCAGGGTGGTCGGTTTAGAGGGTGGGAGGGCGACGGTGCTTTCCCCGTCGGAAATACTCATCAGGCCCAGCACAGAGAATCGAACCGCAGCGCACAAACCAGCCCCCATTACTTTACGCTTCAATCAATGGGGCGTCGACCACGGCTGCGCACGGCAGGTCTGAACCATCCCTGCCCCGCGCGCCGACTGGACCGCATAGGCCACGCCTAATCAGCCAGTACGACCAGATCGCCCCCGAATCGCCACTGCACCGTACATACACCCATGCCTGAGGTCAATCGTCGTTTCCACAGGTCAAGCCACCCAAGTCGATACATCCCAGGCGCTCTTGAGCTACCGGGCGACGGAATGGAAAAGGCAAAGAAAATGCAAAACTCCTCCCGGCCCGATGCGCGCCGGGAGCATTAACGAATGGTGCCGCCACGTCGCTTTGGACCCGCTACGTCCGATTCACCGACAGGGCGCCCTCATTCCTTGAAAAGCCCTATGCCGATGCGCTGACAAACCTCGGACACTTCGCTGACACTTCGCTGACACGGCGAGTGCGCCGGCACACCTCTTGACTCCCCGCATTGAATAGGCGGACCCTTTGCCGGGGCCTCGCCGTTAAGGCGGTACGAAGCCGAAATGACGGGGGAGAAAACAGAGATGGGATTTTGCGAGGGGCTCGGGCGCTCCGGCGGACCGCCCGGGGCCGGGCAGTTGGCGGGTGGGCCCCGGAGGGCGGATCGCCGGAAGACGGGCCGCCGGAAAGCCGACCGCGCGGTGGGCGAGTCAGCGGACCCGTTGAGCAAGCGGTCTGTTGAACAATCGGCCCGGACCGAAAAGGCGTGGAGCCGCCCGCTCCCGGCCTGCTAGCCTCCTCCGCCATGACCAGCCCCGAGTCCGACAGAGCCTGACCGCCGGTGTTCCGGTGGTCGCCGCCGCGCCGCTGATGCTGAGCCCCCGCCCGTAACAGGCACGGGACAGCAGGGCCTTCGGGCCTGCCATCAGCGCGCGGCCCTTCCCCGGATCACCGCAGCGCGGGCCGCCGCGCCGCAGCGGACCGACGCCTTCCGCGTCGCGCTCCCGCCGCCGGCCTCCCGCGTACGCACTGTCCTGCGGTCGATCTCGCCTACGCGCTCGGGAAGTTCCCTCATGCCATTCGTCGTCTACGTGCTCGGGCTGGCCATCTTCGCCCAGAGCACGTCGGAGTTCATGCTGTCCGGCCTGGTGCCGGATATCGCCGCCGATCTCCATGTGTCCATCTCCCAGGCCGGGTTGCTGACCTCGGCCTTCGCCATCGGCATGATCGTCGGTGCGCCGCTGCTGGCCGTGCTCGCCCTGCGCCGCCCCCGGCGGGGCACGCTGATCGCGTGCCTCGTCGTCTTCGCCGCGGCCCATGTCGTCGGCGCCCTCACGCCGAGCTACGGGGTGCTCCTGCTGACGCGCGTCGTCAGCGCCCTCGCCAACGCGGGCTTCTGGGCGGTGGCCACCGGCACCGCCATCAGCCTGGCCGCCGCCGACGCCAAGGGGCGCGCGATGTCCATCGTGCTCGGCGGGGTCACGCTCGCCTGCGTCGCGGGCGTGCCGGGCGGCGCGCTGCTCGGCCAGCAGTGGGGGTGGCGGTCCGCGTTCTGGGCGGTGGCCGCGATGTCGGCGCTCGCCGTCGCCGCCGTCGTGCTCACGGTCCCGGCCGCCCCCGCCGAGCCGGTCCGTACGGGCCTCCGCACCGAACTGCGGTCCCTGGTCAGGGGGGAACTGCTCGTCGCGTACGGCATGAACGCCCTGGTCCAGGGCGCCACCTTCTGCACCTTCACCTATCTCGCACCGCTGCTCACGGGCGTCACCGGGTTCGGCGCGGGCCGGGTCCCGATGATGCTGGTGCTCTTCGGCGCGGGCGCGGTCGTCGGCATCGTGGTCGGCGGCCGGATCGCGGACGCGCGGCCGTTCACGGTCCTGGCGTACGGCATGACGGCGCTCGCCGTCGGCTGGGCGACGCTCGCTCTGACGGCCCAGAGCGCGGCGGCGGCCGTCGCGCTGGTCTTCCTCCAGGGCCTCCTCGCCTTCGGCATCGCGCCCGTGCTGACCTCCCGCACCTTCTACCTGGCCGACCACGCGCCCACCCTCGCGGGCGGCTTCACGACCGCGGCCTTCAACATCGGCAACACGGCCGGTCCGTGGTTCGGCGGCCTCGCCATCGACGCGGGCCTCGGCTACCGGTCCCCGGTCTGGGTCAGCGCCCTGATGATGGCCGCCGCGCTGGGGACGCTCGCTGTGGCGGTCACGCTCCGGAGGAACCGACGAGTCCTCGCACACGCCTCCACGCATCTCGCATAAGCCGATAATCCTCATGACACCCTGACCCCGTGACTACTTCAACGGACAAGGCGGCTGCCGTCGGCGACGGCAGCCTCCGGCTGAGGGCGCCGGAGCACCGGCTGGAACGCAGGGTCGTCTGGTACTGGGCGGTCCACTCCCTGCTCGGCTGGCTGGCGTTCGCGGCGGCCCAGACGGTGTGGATGCTGCTACGGGACGACGGGCCGGTGGAGTGGCACCAGGCGGGGCTGGTCCTCACCGCCGTGCTGGGAGCGGCGCACGTCGTGGTGATGCCGCCCTGGCGCTACCGCGTGCACCGCTGGGAGACGACGCCCGAGGCGATCTACACCCAGACCGGGTGGTTCGTGGAGGAGCGCCGGATCGCGCCCGTATCGCGGGTGCAGACCGTCGACAGCGAACGCGGGCCGCTGGAAAGGCTGTTCAAGCTGACCAACGTCACCGCCACCACGGCGTCGGCCGCCGGCCCGATCAAGATCCACGGGCTCGACCACACCACCGGGCTGCGGCTCGTCGCCGACATCACCGCCGCGGCGCAGGCCTCTCGCGGGGACGCGACGTGAGCGGCATGAGCGACCTGAGCGGCATGGGCCACCTGCACGAGGCGGGCGACGGGCGGCGCGAGGCTCACGACGAGCACAAGGCGGACGACGGACACCAGGTGGGCGACGGGCGCGAGGTGGGCGACACGGATGGTACGGGCGGCCCCGCCGCCCGGTCCGCCGACGCCCCCTGGAAGCGGCTGAGCCCGCGCATGCTGTTCGTCCACCCGGTCCAGGAACTGGGCAAGACCGCCCCGGCGCTGATCGTCGCCCTCGTCGCCGGGTCGGGCTCCGGCCACCGCCACATCTACGCCCTCGGCGCCGGCGTGCTGACCGTCGTCCTCGCGCTGCTCCGCTGGTACACCACCACCTACCGCGTCTCCCCCGAACTCGTCGAACTGCGCAAGGGGCTGCTGCGCCGCCAAATCAGCTCCGTCCCCCTGGACCGGGTGCGCGCGGTCGACCTCACCGCGCACGTGGCGCACCGCGTGCTCGGCCTCACCCGCCTCACCGTGGGCACCGGGCACGCCGCCGAGTCGGAAGAGGACGAGCTGAAGCTCGACGCGCTGACGCGGGACGAGGCCGTGCTGCTGCGGGAGCAGCTGCTGGGCGCGGCGGAGGCCGCCGACGCTCCGGCGGAACCGGCACGCTCCCCCGAATCGGCGCGGGCCGCTGTCGGTTCCTCCGACCCCATCGGCCCTATCGGCTCCGTCGCACCGGCCGACCCGCCGCTGGCCCGGATGCGCCCCGGCTGGCTGCGCTTCAGCCCGTTCTCGTACTCGGGTTTCGTCGTCCTCGTCGTCCTCGTGTGCGTACTGATGGAAGCCGGCCTCGACGTGCGCCACTTGGGCCCCGTCGACAGCGTGGTCAGCGGGCTCGGCGGCGGGCACGGCCCGGGTCCGGTCATCGAGGCGGTGCTGGCCGTGCTGGTCCTGGGGACGCTCCTCAACGTGTCCCAGTCCGTGATGAAGCACTGGAACTTCACCCTCCACCGCCGTCGCGGCGGCAACCTGGAGACCACGCACGGGCTCCTCACCACCCGCGCCATCACGCTGGAGGAGCGGCGGGTGCACGGCGTGGAGATCGGCGCGTCGCTTCCGGTGCGCCTGCTCGGCGGGGCCCACTGCTTCGCGATAGCCACCGGGGTGCGCGGCCCGCAGCACAACGCGATGCTCGTGCCGCCGGGGCCGCGCGACGAGGTCGTACGGGCGGCGGGCGCCGTACTCCGCGCCCCGGACGCGCTGACCGGCCCGCTGGTGCCGCACGGCGCGGCGGCGCTCCGCCGCCGGTACGTCCGGACCCTCTGGCCGTGCGCCCTGGCCGTCCTGGTGCTCGGCGCGCTGTGGTGGGACGGCGACGTCCCGCTCCTGGCCTGGCTCGCCTCGGCGCTCCTGCTGCCGGCCGGCGCGCTGCTCGCCCGCGACCGCTACCGCTCCCTCGGCCACACGCTGTCCGGCCGCTATCTGGTCATCGGGCACGGGGAGGGAGCCGGGGCCCGGCGGCGGGTGGCGCTCGCCCGTGAGGGGATCATCGGCTGGAACGTACGCCGGTCGCTGTTCCAGCGCCGGGCGGGCGTGCTGACGCTGACCGCGACCACGGCGGCGGGGCGCAAGGGGTACGCGATGCAGGACATCGGCGCCGAGGAGGCCGTACGGCTCGCGGAGGAGGCCGTGGCGGGCCTGATGGCGCCGTTCCTCGTCGGAGGAACCGGAGAAGCCGCAGAGGCCGCAGAGGTCGCGGGGGCCGGTGAGGCCGCAGCGACCGGAGAGTCCAAAGAGTCCGGAGAAGGCAGCCCGAGGGCGAGGCCCGCTGAGCCCGTAGCAGAGCGCTGAGCCCACAGCAGGACGCCCCGAGGCCGTCGGGACTCCGCCGTTCCGCCCTCCCCCGGGCCTCGGCGCTCCCTCCGGCCTCCGAGGCCCCTCCGGCACCTGGCACCGCACGCTCCCGCCTCGGTCCCGCTCCGCTCCGTACCGCTCCGCTCGCTCCGTTCCGTACGGCCCGCCCCCGCTGACAGGCCGTCCGTCGGCGGCCCGGCTCCGCTCGCGGAGCCGCCCGACCCGCCCGTCAGCGCAGGTGGACCGGCAGCGAGTCGAGGCCGAAGACGGCGGAGTACTTGCGGAAGGAGAGTTCCTCCTCCGGTACGGCCAGCCGCAGCTCCGGGAAGCGGCGCAGCAGGGCGGGGTAGGCGGCGCGCAGCTCCATGCGGGCCAGTTCGGCGCCGATGCAGCGGTGGATGCCGTGGCCGAAGGCCAGGTGCGAGGAGGCGGCGGGGCGGGTGGGGTCGAAGGTGTCCATGTGGGACCCGAGGGAGGAGTCCCGGTCGGCGCCGCTGAGGGAGCAGAGCACCACGTCCCCGGCGGAGACCTGCTCGCCCGCGATCTCCATGTCCTCGCGGGCGAAGCGCGGGAAGGCGACCTGAACAACCGTCAGGTACCGCAGCAGCTCCTCGACGAAGGGGTCGACGGCCGCGTCCTCGTCGCGGAGGGCGGTGAGGTGGTCCGGGTTCTTGAGGAAGACGAGGGTGCCGAGGGCGAGCATGCTGGCGGTGGTCTCCAGGCCGCCGGTCAGCACGCCGTCGGCGAGGCCCGCGAGCTCCTCGTCGTCGATGTCGTCGCCGTGCTCCTTCACCAGCATGCCGAGCAGGCCGTCGCCGGGGTTCTCGCGCTGCTTCTTGACTATGTCACGCAGGTAGGAGAGCGATTCGGATATCGCGCCCAGCGAGGCGTCCGCCCCGGCGAAGAGGTCGAAGCGGGTGGTGCCCAGCCGCTGGAACTCCTCGCGGTCCTCGTACGGGACGCCGAGCAGTTCGCAGATGACCAGCGAGGGGATCGGCATCGCGAACGCCTGGACGAGGTCGACCGGGTCGCCCGCCTTGCCCAGCTCCTCCATCTCGTCCAGCCGCTCCTCGACGAGGTCGTGGATGCGCGGGGTGAGCCTGCTGAGCCGCCGCATGGTGAATTCGGGCGTCAGCAGGCGGCGCAGCCGGGAGTGGACGGGCGGGTCGCTGAAGCCGAGCCCGCCGGGGTTGTGGTTCTCGGTGACGCCGGCGTTGCCGACGAGGTTGGAGAAGTCGTTGCTGAAGCCATTGGTCTGGCCGAGCACCGTGCGCGCCTCGTCGTATCCCGTGACGAGCCACACATTCATGTTGAGCGGCACGGAGAGCTTGGTGATCGGGGACTTTTCCCGCATAGCGCCCAGCTCGGGCACCGGGTCCACGCCGGTGCGGCGGAGCGGCATCAGCGTGGACTCGGGGAGGAGCCCCGCTTTGGACAGATCAAAACCACCCTTGCGGACATTTGCCAGAAAACGACGAGTCAGCCAGGCGCTGACACGCGTACGAATGTTCATCATGCGCGCAATACTGCACGGTCCCGCCCCCTTCGCGCCCCGGCGGACAGGCTCATCGCCAGGAGGGCGGAGGCCGCGAGTGCGCCGCCGCACCACAGCACGGCGGTGAGCGAGAAGGCGTCGAGCACCCGGCCGCCGATGAGCGCGCCGAGCGCGATGGCCGCGTTGAAGGCGGCGACGAAGAGGGACGACGCCGATTCGCGGGCCTGCGGGGCGAGGGCCAGCAGCCAGGTCTGGGCCGTCACGGAGACCCCGCCGTAGCCGAGGCCCCACGCCACCACGAGGACGATCGCCCCCGGCAGCGTACGGCCGAGTACGGGCGCGAGCAGGACGGACGCGGCCAGCAGCCCGGTGAGGACCAGCAGCGTCCGGCGCGGGTCGCGGATCGCCCGGGCGCCGGCCAGGAAGTTGCTGGCGACCCCGGCCAGCCCGTACCCGAGGAGGAGCCCGCTGATGAGGGTCGGGGTGATGCCGGAGACCTCTTCCAGCACCGGCCGGATATAGGTGTAGGCGGCGAAGTGGCCGGTCACGAGGAGGAGCGTGACGATGATCGTGCCGCGTACCCGGGTGTCGCGCAGCAGCGCGGGCACGTCGTCCAGGCGCGCGGGCCGGATGACCGGGAGCGGGGTCATGGTCAGCCAGAGCGCCGCCAGCACCACCGCCGAGAGGGCGGCCATGGCGGTGAACCCGGCGCGCCAGTCGGCGAGTTCGCCGAGCTGGGTGCCGGCCGGGACGCCGAGCACGGAGGCGACGGCGATGCCGCTGAACGCGAGCGAGGTGGCGGTGCCCGCGTTCCGCTCCGGCACCAGCCGTACGACGAGGCTCGCCACGATCGACCAGACGCCGCCGATGCTGACGCCGACCAGGACGCGGGCGGCGAGCAGCACCGCGAAGTTCGGGGCGAGGGCGGAGACCGCGTTGGCGGCGAGCAGCAGCGCGATGAGCGCGCACAGCAGCAGCCGCCGGTCGACGCGGGCGCAGCCGAGGGTGACGGCGGGGGCCGAGACCGCAGCCACGATGCCGGGCACGGTCACGACCAGCCCGGCCACTCCGTCCGTGACGTGCATCGCCTCGCCGATGGGGGTGAGCAGCCCGATGGGCAGCATCTCGCTCGTGACGTCCGCGAAGGTGGCGACGGCGACAGCGAAGACCGCGAGCCAGCCGCGGCGGGTGGCCGCGGCCGGTGCGGTGGGGAGTTCTTCGGTGGTGCGTGACATGTCCCAAGCCTTTTCCCGCGCGGCGGCGGGAACAACAGTGAAGGGCTCATCCTTGGATGAGGTGGGCTAATCGATGGGACCGACGGGGCGGTAGCGCGTGGGCGGACTGGAGATACGGGAGTTGGAGTGCTTCCTCGCGCTGAGCGAGGAGCTGCACTTCGGGCGCGCGGCGGAGCGGCTGTACGTGTCCCAGGGCCGGGTGAGCCAGCTGCTGCGGTCACTGGAGAGCCGGATCGGGGCGCGGCTGCTGGACCGTACCAGCCGCCGGGTCGCGCTGACGCCGCTCGGCGCCCGCTTCCTGGCGGAGCTGCGCCCCGCGTACGACACGCTGCACACCGCCGTCGAGAGCGCCCGCGCGGCGGCCCGGGGCCTTGCGGGCGTCGTGCGCGTCGGCTTCCAGGGCAACGTGGACGAGCAGGTCACGGGGGCCGTACGGGCGTTCCGCGCGCTGCACCCCGACTGCGAGGTGGAGATCGTCGAGGTGGACCTGGGCGACCCGTTCGGGGCGGTGCGGCGCGGCGAGGTGGACGCGGCGATCGTGCTGATGCCGGTCGCGGAACCGGATCTGGTCGTCGGCGCGGTGTTCCCCTCGCAGCCGCAGACGCTGGCGGTGTCCGTGCGGCACCCGTTCGCGCGCCGGGCGTCCATCGGCGCGGAGGAGCTGGCGGGCGGCCCGCTCATCGGCTTCGCGGGCCCCGCCCCCGCGTACTGGCTCGAATTCATGGCGCCCCCGACCACCCCGGGCGGCCTCCCCATCCCGCGCGGCCCGCTGGTGCGCACGAACCAGGAGGCGCTGCTGGCGGTCGCGGCGGAGCGCGGCGCCATGGTCTTCTGCGCGCCGACGGCCGCGTACTACGGGCGGCGCGACATCGTCTTCGTGCCGGTCACGGGGCTGCCGCCCTCGACGCTGTGCGTGGTGTGGCCCCGCCACGCGGAGACCGAGCGGGTACGGGCCTTCAACCGGGCGGTGGCGACGGGGGTGGCCCGGAGCGGGGACTCCGGCGCGGACGACCGTACGGGCGCTGACGGACGTACGGGCACAGGCGAGCGTACGGGCACAGGCGAAGGTACAGCCGTGGACGGACGTGCGGACGCAGGGGACCGCACCGGGACCGGCGAGCGTACGGGCCTGGGCGAGCCCGCCTCGGACCCCGACGACACGGCGACACCGGCCCCCGCCCGCTAGGGAACATGCGGGCCGATTAACAACATCCATAAGGGACATAAGTCGCATAACTTGCTAGGTTGCAGCCCATGAGCGCAACGCCGGCAGACGCTCCCCCTCCCTTGCTCCGGCTCCCCAAACGCCGGGGCACCGAACTGGTCCTCCTCGTCGTGGCCGTGCTGATCTCGGTCTACGGCTACATCGCCGTAGGACTGGCGGCCGAGGACACCGTCCCCAAGGACGCCGCGAGCTACGGCGCGGGGCTCGGCGTCCTCGCCCTCCTCGCGCATCTCGTGGTCCGGTTCCGCGCCCCGTACGCCGATCCGCTGCTGCTGCCCATCGCCGTCCTGCTCAACGGCATCGGCCTGGTCCTCATCTACCGGCTCGACCTCCGGACCCCCCACGACAAGGCCGCACCCACCCAGCTCATCTGGTCCACGCTGGGCGTCGCCCTGTTCATCACGGTCGTCCTCTTCCTCCGCGACCACCGGCTGCTCCAGCGCTACGCCTATATCTTCGTCGTCGCCGCGCTCGTCCTGATGGTCGTGCCGATCGGCTTCCCGGCCATCAACGGCGCCAAGATCTGGATCCGGATAGGCGCGTTCTCGATCCAGCCCGGCGAGTTCGCCAAGATCCTGCTCGCGGTCTTCTTCGCCGCCTACCTCTCGGCCAACCGGCACGCCCTCGCCTACACCGGCCGCAAGATCCGCCGCCTGCAACTGCCCACCGGCCGGGTGCTCGGCCCCGTCGTCGCTATCTGGCTGGCCAGCGTCGGCGTGCTCGTACTGGAGCGGGACCTGGGCACCTCGCTGCTCTTCTTCGGCCTCTTCGTCGTGATGCTGTACGTGGCCACCGGCCGTACCGGCTGGATCGCGGTGGGCCTGCTGCTCTGCGCGGTCGGCGCGGTGGCCGTCGGCTCGCTGGAGCCGCATGTGCACAGCCGCGTGGAGGACTGGCTGCACCCCTTCGCCTCCATCGACGCGGGCCGGGGCGCCTCCCAGCTCGCCCAGTCGCTCTTCTCCTTCGGCGCGGGCGGCATCCTCGGTACGGGCCTGGGCCTGGGCCACTCGTATCTGATCGGCTTCGCGATGAAGTCGGACTTCATCCTGGCCACGGTCGGCGAGGAGTTGGGGCTGACCGGGCTGACCGTCGTCTTCCTGCTGTACGCGTTCCTGGTGGCCCGCGGCTACCGGGCCGGGCTGGCGCTGCGCGACCCCTTCGGCCGGCTGCTCGCCATCGGCCTGGCCTCCATCCTCGCGCTCCAGGTCTTCGTGATCGCGGGCGGCGTGATGGACCTGATCCCGCTCACGGGGATGGCGATGCCGTTCCTCGCGCAGGGCGGGTCCTCCGTCGTCACGAACTGGATCATCATCGCGCTGCTCATCAAGATCAGCGACAGCGCGCGCAGACCGCCCCCGCCGGCCGCGCCGGGCGTCGTCGCGGCCGGCGCGCCCGGCTCGGAGCCACTGGACGATCCGTACGGATTCGAGGAGGACGAGCTGTGATCCGCTACATCCGGCGCGCCGCGGCCTTCTGCCTGCTCCTGCTGGTGGCACTGCTCCTCAACGCCGGCCGCATCCAGGTCTTCAAGGCCGACGACTACGACAAGAACCAGGCCAACCGCCGCCAGACCATCGCCCGTTACAGCCAGTCGCGCGGCGACATCCTCGTCGGCGGGAAGCCGGTGACCGGCTCCAAGGACAGCGGCCAGCAGTTGCGCTACGAACGCACGTACCGCCAGGGCCCGTTGTACGCGCCGGTCACCGGGTACGCCTCGCAGACGTACGGCACCTCGCTCATCGAGAACGCGGAGGACGGCGTGCTCTCCGGCACCGACTCCCGCCTCGCGCCGCTGCCGTTCTGGAACGAGGTCACACGCGGACAGCAGCCCAGCGGCAACGTGCACACCACGATCAACGCCGCCGCGCAGCAGGCCGCGTTCGAGGGGCTGGGCGGCAAGCGGGGCGCGGTCGCCGCCATCGAACCGAGGACCGGCAAGGTGCTGGCGCTGGCCTCCACCCCCTCGTACGACCCGAACGTGATCGCCGGCACCGGCTCGTCGGTGACGCGCGACTGGTCGCTGCTCAACGGGGCCGACTCCCAGCCGATGCTGAACCGGGCGCTCAAGCAGGTCTACCCGCCCGGCTCCACCTTCAAGGTCGTCACCGCCGCCGCGGCCCTGGAGCACGGCGTGGTCGAGGACCCGGACGCGGCGACGGACACCCCGAGCCCGTACACCCTGCCCGGCACCACCACCAAGCTGACGAACGAGGCGGGCGGCTGCGAGAACGCGACGCTGACCCATGCCTTCGAGGTCTCCTGCAACACCGTCTTCGCCCACCTCGGCGTGGACGTCGGGCTCGGCGGCATGGTGGACACCGCCCGGAACTTCGGCTTCAACGACGGCGGGCTGCGCATCCCGTCGGCCGTGGTGCGGAGCACCTTCGACAGCGAGATGAACGACTCGCAGGTCGCGCTCTCCGCCATCGGCCAGTACAACACCGCCGCGACCCCGCTCCAGATGGCGATGGTCTCGGCGGCGGTCGCCTCCGGGGGCGAGATCAAGGAGCCGTACCTGGTAGACAAGATCACCGCGAAGGACGGCGACACCGTCTCCACCACCAGCCCGCAGACGCTGCGCCGGGCGATGAGCACCGGCACCGCCGAGACCCTCCAGAAGCTGATGGTGAACGTCGTCACCAAGGGCACCGGCACCAACGCGGCGATCGACGGCGTGACCGTCGGCGGCAAGACGGGCACCGCGCAGCACGGCGTGGACAACAAGGGGACCCCGTACGCCTGGTTCATCTCCTGGGCCAAGGCAGAAGGGGACGATCCGGGGGTGGCCGTGGCGGTCGTGGTCGAGGACGCGGCGGCGAACCGCGCCGACATCAGCGGGGGCGGGAGCGCGGCGCCGATCGCGAGGTCGGTGATGGAGGCGGTGCTGAAGCGCTGAGTGCCGGGGGCCGCTGGGGTCGGGCCGCTGGGGCTGGGGCTGCCCGAGTGCGGCCGCCGGGTCCACGTAGCGGACGACCCGACGAAAAGGTGCAGCATGAAGCTAACCTCCGGTGGCACAGCAGCGTAGGCACGAGGAGGCAGAGCGGTGAGTGCGCCGGAGGATACGAACAGTGGCCAGAGCAGCCGGCCCGAGGAGACCGGCCGCGTGGTGGCGGCCCTCGACGACGTAGGCGTCCGGCGCTACACCACGGGCCAGATCATCCTCGACGAGATCGACTGGACCGTACGGTCCGGGGAGCACTGGGCGCTCCTCGGCGCGAACGGCGCCGGGAAGACCACCATCCTCAAGCTCATCGGCGCGACCATGCACCCCACGACGGGTTCTGTGGAGGTCCTCGGCCACCGGCTCGGCCGCGTCGACATGCGCGAGCTGCGGGCCCTGATCGGCCTGGTCTCCTCCGCCCAGAAGGTCCCGCTGGACGCGACCGGGCACACGGTGGCGCTGACGGGCGCGACCGGGACCGTGCAGCCGCTGTGGGGGAAGTACGACGACGCGGTGCGCGAGCGCGCCCACGAACTGCTGGCCGAGCTGGACTGCAAGGAGCTGGCCGACCGCCCGTACGGCGTCTGCTCCGGCGGCCAGCGCGCCCGTATCCTCATCGCCCGCGCGCTGATGGCGGACCCGGCGCTGCTCCTGCTCGACGAGCCGTTCAACGCGCTCGACCTGCCGTCCCGCGAAGACCTCATCGACACCATGCACCGCCTGGCCGCGAGCCGCCCCGAACTGGCGACGGTCACGGTCACCCACCACCTGGAGGAGCTGTCGCCGAGCATCGGCCACGCGCTGCTGCTCCGGGAGGGGCGGGTGCAGGCGCGGGGCCCGGTGGAGGAGGTGCTGACGGCGGAGCGGATGACGGGCTGCTTCGGCCGGTCGATCGAGGTGACGCGGCACGAGGGCCGCTGGCTGGCGAGGTCGGGTGCGGCGGTGCGCTAGCCGGTCGCTACAGCTCGCGGCGCATGCAGACCCGGGGCCACCGGTCGAGCCCGTGCTCGGCCTCGTGGCGCCGGATCTCGCGCAGACCGGGCGTCAGCTCGCCGTCCGCGAGGGCCCGGAAGCCGCACCGCTCGTAGTACGGCGCGTTCCAGGGCACCTCGGTGAAGGTGGTCAGGGTCAGCGCGCGGAGCCCGCGCCCGACCGCCCACTGGGCCAGGTGCTCGATCAGAGCGCGCCCGACGCCGCGGCGGGCGAGGTCCGGATGGACCGTCACCTGCTCGATGTGGGCGGCGCCGTCGACGACATCGGCGAGGAGATAGGCGCGGGGCCTGCCGTCGGCGTCGAGCGCGACCCAGGCCCGGCCGCCCTCTTGATAGCCGGCGAGGTCGGTGAGGGAGGGCGGCGCGTCGTCGGCGATCTCGGGCATGCCGATGTCATGGAAGGCGAGCCCACCGGCCCGTTCGATGTCCTGGAGAACGGACAACTCGTCGGCGGCGCACGGCCGGATGCGGTGGGTCTCCATGATCAGATCTTAGTGAACCTGGGGGAAACTGAACCCGTACCCCTGCTCCTTGAGCCACGGCAGCAGCTCGTTGAGCGCGGCCACGGTCTCGCTGCGCTCCCCGCCGCCGTCGTGGAAGAGGATCGTGGGCCCGTTCGACAGCTCCTGCTTGACGGTGTTGATGATCCCCTGCACGCCGGGGTGCTCGAAGTCCTTGGTGTCGATGTTCCAGCCGAGGGGCCGCATGCCGTGCGCTGCCGCGATCTTCCGACTGTCGGGGGTGAAGGCCCCGCCGGGCGCCCGGTAGTACTGCACCTTCGCGCCGCCCGCCGCGCCCTCGATCATCTGCTGGGCGTCCAGGATCTGCTGCTTCTGATAGCCGACGGAGCGGTGGTCCATGGCTATGTTGTGGTCGATGGTGTGGTCACAGAGCCGGTGCCCCGCCGCCACGACCCTCTTGACGAGCTCCGGGTGCTCCTTGGCCTGCGGCCCGATCATGCAGAACGTGGCCTTCACGCCGTTCTGCTTGAGCAGTTCGAGCACCTTGGGCGTCCACACGGGGTCGGGCCCGTCGTCAATGGTGATGTTGACGGCCTTCCCGCCGCTCTCGGTGGCGTGCACGATATCGAGCGGAATCTTCTTCGGCGGCGCGGGCCGCGCCGCCGGCTCATCCTGCCGCACCTGCTGCTGTCCCTTGTCACCCCCGGAGCTGTGCGTGACCACAGCCACCGTCCCGGTGATCCCCGCAGTAGCGACCACAGCCGCGGCAACCGCCATCGCCATACGCCGCCGGCCGGCGGTCAGTCGTGCCATGAGAACGTCCCACTCCCTCTGTGCGTCTCAGTACGGCAGGACTGAACGCGGTACGGCTCCCCATTACTTCTCCCCAAGATGCCCTGGGCGGTGACATTGGTTCCAATAATTCGCGTGTGTGACGAGTCACCTGGCGGGAGTTGCCTCCCACATACGTGGAGGCCGCCAATTGGCGGCCTCCACCTCACATTGCCTCACAGGCAACGAACTCAACGAACCATCAGCCGACCCGGCCTCCGCCGAGGGCTCCGGCCTTGATGCGCGCCATCAGCATCCGCATCGCCACGGGGGCGACGCTCAAGACATCGCCGGGGCGGTCGCTCTCCCGCAGGAACACCAGCCCGCCGGGGGCGGCGGCGACCTCGACGCATTCGCCGTGGTCGCCAGTGCTGAATGACGACTTCTGCCAGGTCAGGTCAGGCATCGGGCTCTCCCCTACCGTTCGTCCATTCCGTGGTCGAACTCAGCGCCTTTGATTCGCCGCACCAGTCCCCGCAAGCCGGCGACCGGCACAGCGATGACGACACCGGGCTGGTCACTCTCCCGCAGGAGCGCCAGTCCGTTCGGGGCGGCGGCGACCTCGACGCACTCGCCGTTCCCTCCACCGCTGAATGAGGACTTGCGCCAAACAAGCTCGGACATCGGTCTCCTTCTACAGGCTGTACATCACGTGCTGGATGAGGCTCAGCGAATCGCGGGACCCATGTGATTCCGGTGTCGACTCCGGGTCCACCGGGCCGAGCGCCAGACCGGACAGCGTCTCGAACATCATGGCGTACTCGCGGATAGCCTCTCCATCCCTCAGGAATACCGAGTTCTGCGGGTGTTCCAGGTAGACCGTGTTGAGTTCGGGCGTGCCGCCGCCGAAGATGGCGAAGGACCGGCTGTACGCCGAGTACGCCCCGGACTCGAACGGGAAGACCTGCACGGATACGTTCGGCAGTCGCGACACCTCGATCAGCCGGAGCAACTGCCGACGCATCGTCTTCGGCCCGCCGATGTGCGTGTGCAACGCGCCTTCGTGGATGACCACGCGATAGGACACGGACGACTCGCCCTCCAACACGCGCTGTCGCGCCAACCTGAACGCTACGAACCGGTCGACCCGTTGAGGGTCGGGCTCGGACACCGAGATGACCGCCCGCGCATAGTCCTCCGTCTGAAGCATCCCCGGCACGAAGAGCGGCTCGTGCGTCCGAAGGACACTGGACCGCGACTCCAGCTCCGCGAGATCGGCCCCGGCGGGCGCCAGCACGTCGCGGTACGAGTGGAACGACCCGCACCGCCTCCGCGTCCTCGTACACGACGAAGCACCGGGGCTGCCCGTCTGTCAGCTGCCGTCCGTCGAGAACGAGCACGGGCGCGGCATGATGCTCATCTCGCGGAGCGCGGACGCGTGGGGCGTGTGCAGCCACAGGCCGGGCAGGGGGAAAGCGACCTGGTTCGAGCTGGGGGTACGGGAGGGAACCGGCAGCCGGGGCGGGTGAGCCGACGCTTCGTCATGTGCGGCGGCGCTCTCACACGGCCCGGTGGCCGTACGGGCGTCAGCGGCGAGGGGGCGGGGCTCCGGGGGACCGTTTCGAGTAGGCGACTACCCAGCCCACCGCCAGGGCCAGGCCCGCGATTCCGATCGCGGCGAGGCCCAGGACCTTGAGGATTCCCGTACCCGAGGACGCCGCGCCAATGGCGCCCGTGATTCCTCCGACGGCTGCCAGGATTCCCAGGACGAGAGTTCTGTGGTTTCCGAGCAGTCCATCGGACAGGGTGCTCCGGCTCTGCCGGGGCGCGGCTCTCCCTCTCGGTTCCTTGCGGTGGTCGTTCACTTCCAGTGCACTCTCCCCGGGTCCTTGGGGGCCATGATCTTGGCGTCGGGGCGTTCGGAGGCGTGCTGGGCCGGGGTGTAGTAGAAGTCCAGGCCGGTGGCGACGATGCCGGCGGGGACGCCGAAGACCTTGCCGCCGAACTTGCCCGCCTTGTTCATGAAGGTCGGTTTGCGGTGGCGGCCCGGGCCGCCGGAGGTTTCCACGAGGGAGGCTTCCATGCCGGCCGCGTAGGCCGGTGTGCCGTCGATGAAGTACGACTTGGCGCTGGCCCAGTCGCGCTTCTGGACGCTGTCGGCGCTGTTGAGCCATGCCCGGTAGCTGAGGAATTCGGCTACCGGCTTGATGGTGGAATTGCCGAACTTGCCGTCCGCCGCGTGGTCGATCTTCGACTGGATCTCGGCGTCGGAGAGTTCCTTGAGCGAGATCTTCTTGTCGCTCTGCTGCCCGCGCTCCTTCCGCATGCTGCGCGCCTCGGCGAGGCTGACCGGGGCCGTGGGGAGAAACCCGATGTCGTAGCTGTGCTTCATGTCCCGGAGCGCCCACCGCAGGGTGGAGTCGGTCTTGTCGGCGTCCTCAAGGGCCTGCCGGGTCCGGTTCTTGTAGGCCTCGATGGTGGGCTGGTAGGCCTTTTTGAGCTCGGCGAGCTCACCCGGTTTCACCTTGCCCTCGTCCACGTAGACGGAGCCGTCGCTCGACTTGACCGAAAGGTGCTCGTGGCCCGCGAGCTCCTCCGTGATGTCGGTCAGCCCCTTCTTCGCCGCGCGGAACGACTTGAGGCAGCTGTTCAGGAATTTGTGGACGCTGCCGGCTTCGTTCTCCGCGTTGTCGAGCTGGTACCCGAGCCCCCGGATGGTCGTGAAGGCGGCCTGCGCCGTGTCCCCTTCCCAGTCCGACCGCTCCAGCCCCTTCGCCACCTGGGTGTCGAAGGTCCTCGCGGCCTTGTGCACGCGCTTGGGCAGGTGCGACCAGGCGTCGACGGCCGAGGAGAGCTTCTCCAGGTTCACGGACTTGAGGTCCGTATAACTCACTGACATGTCGCCCCCTTAGATGACGTCGCCCGGCTTGTATGTGTACTTCTTCTCGAAACTTCGCTTCCGCTCGTGGTCCTCGGTCTCGAAGGAATCCGCGGCCGAGCGCAACGCCCCGCCCAGCCCCTCTTTGCCGATCTGCCCGGCCACGTACTTCGCGCCCTTTTCCCAGGATTCGATGAAGTCCGAGAATGCGCCGTCGCAGGAGAATCCCTTCAGCGATCCGGGGATCTCCGCCGTCTTGGCCAGAACGTCCTTGTGGGCGTCCTTGAACTCCTTCGACGCGTCGTTCTCGGCCTTGTCCGCCCGGCCGCGCAGAAGGGACGGCGTCACGTGAAGCTTTCCTTTTGCTCCATGTCCGCCGCCGCCCGCGCCATTGAGCCGCATACCGGTGGCCTGCTCGGCCTGTGCATTGGCCTTGAGCTGAGCCCATTCATCGTCAAAAGACATCGTTCCCCCGTTCAGATCACGCTGTGCAAGCGTCCGTTCACCAGCCATGAGCCCGGCGGACGTCCGCGCCTGTACGGTAACCCGGAGTTCAGCCCGTACGCACCTGCCGCCGGCCCGCGGGAAAGGCGCCCCGTTCCCGATTCGGCACGCAATGCGCGTAATCCCCGTCACTCTTTTCGGGCGGCCGTCGCGGTCGGGATAGGGATATGGCGGGCACCGAAAACACCGGAAATGCCGGAGCCGCGGCTGCGCCCGCAGCGGTGGCCCGGAGGTGGCCCGCAGGTTACGCAATGACCAATTCCCGTGATGGTCTTGCCAGTTGAGAGCGGCGTGGCCCATGGTTCGATCTCAAGCCGATGCCGGGTACGTCCGACGCTCGTCGGGCCCGGCGCCGGCGTCCGTTCAGGCGAAGGGTTGTCGACCACCGTGCCATCCCCCACCGCGCTCTCCCCCACCCCGCGCTCCTCGCGCCGCAACCGGTTCCTCGGCTGCGGCATCGCTCTGGCGCTCGCCGCCGGGTCCGCCGTTCTGACGCTGCCGGCCTCCGCGGCGGCCGGCCCCGGGAAACCGACGATCAAGCTGTCCACCGGCTATCTGTCCGGCGCGGTCGGCGCCACGGGCGACCCCACCGTCACGGCCACCGTGGCCCAGAGCGGCGCGGGCGGTGACGCGCTCAAGGTCAGCGCCACCGCCAGTTCCCGCGACTCGGTCGCCAAGGCCGGGGACGTACAGATCACCGGCAGCGGCGGCAGCAGGCAGGTGGCCGTCAAGGCGCGCGGGCAGGGATACGCCGACCTGACCCTGAAGGTGGAGGGAGCGGGCGGGAAGAGCGCCACCGCCACCCTGCACTACGCCGCCTCCAGCGCGGTGCACGACGCCGCCGCCGACACCCGCTACCTCACCGGGACCAGCGACTCCTCGGCCGCGGTGGACGTCGGCGGCGGGTACATGGTCGTCGCGGACGACGAGAACAACACCCTGCGGCTGTACCGCCGCGACGCCTCCGGCGGGCCGGTCAGGACCTGGGACTTCAGCTCGAAGCTCGGCGTCGAATCGGAGATCGACATCGAGGCCGCGACCCGCGTCGGGGACACCGTCTACTGGACCGGGTCCATGGGCAACAGCAAGAAGGGCAAGCCGAAGCCGGACCGCTCCACGCTGTTCACCACCACCGTCACCGGCTCCGGCGCGGACACCGAGCTGAAGCTCGGCGGCTCGTACCACGGGCTGCGCGACGACCTCGTCAAGTGGGACCAGGACCACGGGGACCGCTTCGGATTCGCCGACGGCACCGCCGACGGCCAGGCGCCCAAGCAGATCGACGGCTTCAACGTGGAGGGGCTGGAGTTCGCGCCGGGCAGCTCCAGCACCGCCTACGTCGGCTTCCGGGCGCCCCTGGTGCCGCCGAAGAAGGGCGGCAAGGCGCTGCTCGTACCGGTCACCAACATGGACAAGCTCACCAAGGCCGGCAAGGGCGCCGCCGCCGTGCACGCGACCTTCGGCGAACCCGTCACCCTCGACCTCGGCGGCCTGAGCGTCCGCGACATCCGGCGCAACGCCGCCGGTCAGTACCTGATCGTCGCCGGTTCCTGGGCGGCGGAGGACAACAGCGAGCCGTACGCGCTGTACGCCTGGGACGGCGTCGCCGGGCACAAGCCGGTCAAGCGGCTCGACCTGCCGACCACCGACCCGGGCGGCTGGGAGGCCGTCGTCGACGTCCCCGACCTCTCCGCGCCCGGCGCCAAGGTGCAGGTGATCACGGACGCCGGCTCCGCCGACCTGTACGGCGACGGCACCGAGGCGAAGGAGCTGCCGCACGCCGAGTGGAAGAAGTCGCGAGCCGTCTGGTTCCCGCTCGGCTCCTGAGCGAGAACGCCCACCGGGTACGGGCCTCCCGCTCCGGTGGCCCGTACCGCCCGTACGTCCCCCGGGGCGCGGCCCGCGCCGTCCGGCTCAGGAAGCCTTGACGCGGACCTCGTCCCGGACCGCCGCCGCCCGCTTCGCCAACGTGTTCAGGTCCGGAGCGCCGGCGCCGTTCGCCTCTCCGCCGGTCTCCAGGACCGTGGCCACGGTGCTGTGGTCGCTCCACGCGCATACGGGCATGGTGCCGGACCGGCCGGCGCGGCTGAGGCTGACCACCTGGCAGCGCACGGGCTCGTCCGCGCCCGGCGGGGTGATGTCGCGGGCGGGCGTGGTGACCTCGGTCCCGTCCGCCTCGCCGACCCCCTTGAGCATGCTCTCCACGGCCACGTCCGGGTCGGAGATGTCCCCGTACATGCCCGAGAAGACCAGGGTGGTCGGCGTCTTGCCGGACGCGGACATGTACTGGCCCCCGGCGTTGCGCATGCCGCGCTCGTTGGGGCCCGAGTTGCGGTCGCCCAGCTTGCCGTCGAGCGTGCTGGTCAGGTCCTTGGCCAGGGTGTACTGGCCGTCCGCCAGGGACTTGGGGACGGTCAGCCGGTACTCCGCCGAGGTCGAGGACGAGTCCGAGGACCCCGACGGAGACGAAGACAGTGACGGTGACGGAGACGAAGAGGACGTCGGGGAGGAGGACGACGACGTCGACGAGCCGCCGTTCGACGCCAGCGCGATCACCACGCCGCCCAGGACCACGACCCCGGCCAGCGCCCCCGCGACGATCGCGACGATCTTGCCCGGGCCCATGCCGCGCCGCGGCGGCGGCATCGGCGGCTGCCCCCACCCCGCCGGGTACCCCTGCGGATACCCCTGCTGCGGGACCTGTTGGGGATGCTGAGGGTATTGGGAGTACTGGGGGTACTGGGGATATTGCGGGTACGGAGCCTGGCCGTACCCCGGCCCGCCCCCCGCCGGAGGCGCCGGCGGGCCCGCAGGTGGCGGCGGCTGCTGCCCGTACGGCCCCGGCGCCTGTTGCCCGTACGGCCCCTGCGCCGGCTGCCCCTCCGGCCCGTACGGTCCCTGCTGCCCAGGCCCGGGCGGCGGCGGTGGCGGTGGCGGCGGTGTCGACATCGGTGCGTCCCCCTCAGTGCTCATCCCCGTGCAGGAGCACGGTACGTCACCCCCTCGGCACCCATCCGGGCCCTCCGCCCCGGCCGTCACTCCCCTGTCACCACTCCCCTTTCGTCATCCAGTGATCACGCTTCCGCCGCGCCGCGCGCGATCGCGTCGGCCACCTCCGCCGTACGCGCCGCCTCCTCCGCCTCGAAGCGCTGCGTGTCCAGCCGTTCCGCGATCTCCTCGTCCTGCGCCATGAGCAGGTCCAGGTTGGAGTCGCCCAGCTCGAAGACGCCCATGTCGGCGTAGGCGCGCTGGAGCCGCTCGCCCCACAGGCCGATGTCCTTGACGCACGGCACGATGCGGCTGAAGAGGAGCTTCCGGAAGAGCTGGAGATACTCCGACCGCTCGCTCAGTTCGGCGGCCTCCCGCTCGGGGATCCCGAAGTTGGTGAGGACCTCCTCCCCGCGCAGCCGGTCCCGCATCAGGTAGCAGCCCTCGATGACGAACTCCTCGCGCTCGCGCAGCTCCGCGTCGCTCAACTGCCGGTAGTAGTCGCGCAGCGCCATCCGCCCGAAGGCGACGTGCCGCGCCTCGTCCTGCATCACGTAGGCGAGGATCTGCCGGGGCAGCGGCTTGTCCGTGGTGTCGCGGAGCATGCCGAAGGCGGCGAGCGCGAGCCCCTCGATCAGCACCTGCATGCCCAGGTACGGCATGTCCCAGCGGGAGTCCCGGAGGGTGTCGCCCAGCAGCGCCTGGAGGTTGTCGTTGATGGGATAGACCATGCCGACCTTGTCGTGCAGGAACCGGCCGTAGATCTCCGCGTGCCGCGCCTCGTCCATGGTCTGGGTGGCGGAGTAGAACTTCGCGTCGAGGTCCGGGGCGGACTCCACGATCCGGGCCGCGCACACCATCGCGCCCTGCTCGCCGTGGAGGAACTGGCTGAACTGCCAGGAGCCGAAGTGGCGTCGCAGGTCGGCCCTGTTCGCCTCGCTCATCCGGTCCCAGTACGGGCTGCCGTAGATGGTCATGTTCTCGTCGGGGACGCCGAGCGGGTCGTACGGGTTCACTTCCAGGTCCCAGTCGATGCGCCGGACCGAGTCCCACTGCTTGTCCTTGCCCTTCTGGTAGAGGGCGAGGAGCCGTTCCCGGCCGGAGCCGTCCTGCCGGCCCGGGTACATCGCCTCCCAGCTGAAACGTGCCGCGCCGCTCGCGGGCACCTCCCAGCTCCGCTCTCCGAACTCCTGTGGCAGCGGCTTCCGTGTCGGCATGCGACGCCTCCCGTCCCGTGCACCAAGGGTCGTTGGCAGGCTCACACGCCCGTTACCGCTGGGTCAACAAGTTGCGCGAGAGGGATTGACGGCCTTGCTGACAAGCAGTCTCATAAGAGGGTGACCGCGGGTAACCCGACAATGAGGTGTCCTCAGCCATGACCACCGCTCCCGAAAAAAACGCATCCGAGGCGGCGTCCGAGCACGATGTCACCGTCCTGCGGGACGCGCTCGGCCTCCTCAAGGACCGCGAGCAGGTCGCCGAGCGGCTGCTCGCCTCCTCCGCCAAGCACTCCTTCGACCCGGACACCGAACTCGACTGGGACTCCCCCGTCGAGGACGGCAAGTGGTACTGGCCGCCGGAGCTGCTCTCCCTCTACGACACCCCGATGTGGCACCGGATGTCGCGGGAGCAGCGCCTCGAACTCTCCCGCCACGAGGCCGCGTCGCTCGCCTCCCTCGGCATCTGGTTCGAGATCATCCTGATGCAGCTGCTGATCCGGCACATCTACGACAAGCCCGTGACCAGCTCACACGTCCGCTACGCGCTCACCGAGATAGCCGACGAGTGCCGGCACTCCAAGATGTTCGCCCGCATGATCGACAAGGGCGGCGCGCCCACCTACCCGGTCTCCCGCGTCCACCACAACCTGGCGCGCGTCCTGAAGACCGTCTCCACCACGCCCGGTTCGTTCGCGTGCACGCTGCTCGGCGAGGAGATCCTCGACTACATGCAGCGGCTCACCTTCCCCGACGAGCGCGTGCAGACCATCGTCCGCGGCGTCACCCGCATACACGTCGTGGAAGAGGCCCGGCATGTCCGGTACGCGCGCGAGGAGTTGCGCCGCCAGATGGTCTCCTGCCCGCGCTGGGAGGCCGAGTTGACCCGCGTCAGCTCCGGCGAGGCGGCCCGGATCTTCTCCATCGCCTTCGTCAACCCCGACGTCTACACCAACGTCGGACTCGACCGGCGCGAAGCCGTCCGGCAGGTGAAGGAGAGCGGCCACCGCCGCGAGGTGATGCAGGCGGGCGCGCAGCGGCTCACCGACTTCCTGGACGAGATCGGCGTCATGCGCGGCCTCGGCCGCCGGCTGTGGCGCAGCTCGGGCCTGCTGGCCTGACCCCTGGTCCGGCCCGCCCGCATACCCGGACCCCGGCCCGCACCCGCGGCCCCACCGCCCCGACCGCGGTCCCGACATGGCGGTTACGCTGCGGAGTATGAGCAACAGCCGCGCCTCCCAAGAACTGGACCCGAGATCAGGCGGTACGCGGCGAGGTCCGGTCGCGCGCGGCTCGTACCGCAGGCTCAGCGTCGAGGAGCGCCGGGCGCAGCTGATCACGGCCGCGCTGGGGCTCTTCGCCCACCGCGCCCCCGAGGACATCTCGTTGGACGACGTCGCCGCCGCGGCCGAGGTCTCCCGGCCGCTGGTCTACCGCTACTTCCCGGGCGGCAAGCAGCAGTTGTACGAGGCCGCGCTGCGCAGCGCGGCCGACGAGCTGGAACTGTGCTTCGCCGTACCGCAGACCGGCCCCCTCACCCACCGGCTCGCCGCCGCCCTGGACCGCTACCTCGCGTTCGTCGACGAGCATGACGCGGGGTTCAGCGCGCTGCTCCAGGGCGGGAGCGTGGCGGAGACGTCCCGTACGGGCGCGATCGTCGACGAGGTGCGGCGGTCCGCCGCCGACCAGATCCTCACCCACTTGCAGGTCCCCGAGCCGGGCCCGCGGCTGCGGATGATGGTGCGGACGTGGATAACGGCCGTCGAGGCGGCCTCCCTGATCTGGCTGGACGAGGAGAAGCAGCCGCCGGTGGGCGAGTTGCGCGACTGGCTCGTGGACCATTTCGTCGCACAGCTGACGGCGACCTCGGCGAGCGACGAGCAGACGGCCCGCGTGACGCGGGCCGCCCTCGCCCTGGAACTGCCGGACGGGGCGGCGGGCCGGCTCGCGCGGGCCGTCATACCGGTGGTGGCCGAGGCCGCGCACCTGCTCTGACGCGAGCGGCCCGCTGTACGGGCGCGAGCGGCCAGGACGGTACGAGCACGAGCCGCCCCGGCCGTACGAGCGCACGAGCCCGAACCGCTCGCCCCGGCTAACCGGCTGCGCGCCGCTCCCGCAGCAGCAGCGCGACCGCGACCGCTCCCACGACGAGCACCGCGGCGCTGAACACGAACGCCGTGCGGTAGCCGTGGACGGCCGCCGAAGGGCCGGTTCCGGCGGCGGTCACGAGAGTGGCCAGGATGGCGGAGCCGAGGGCTCCGGCGATCTCGCTGAAGGAGTTGAGCACCGCCCCCGCCGTGCCGCTGTCCCGTTCGGGCACCCGGTCCAGCGCGGTGGCCGAGGCGGCGGAGAACATCGCGCCGACGCCCAGGCTGAGCACCAGCAGGCCGGGCAGCACGGCGGTCAGGTAGTCGTCCGCGCCGCTCACCCGCGCGAGCAGCAGCACGCCGAGGGCGGCGACGGTGAGCCCGCCGGCTATCAGCGGAAGCGGGCCGGTGCGCGGCAGCAGGCGTCCGCCGAGGGCGGCGGAGACGGCCATGCCGGCCGAGTACGGCAGCGAGGACACCCCCGTGGCCAGGGCGGACATGCCCAGGTCGCGCTGGAGGTAGTAGCTCAGGAGCAGGAAGATCCCGGTGACGGCCAGCCCGCCGAGGCCCACCGCGAGCATCCCCGCCACGCGCCGCCGGTCGGCGAGGACGCGCGGCGGCAGCAGCGGATCACCGCCCCGCCGTTGCAGCTGCGCGAACGTCGCGAGCAGGACGAGCGCGGCCGTGAAGCTGCCCCACGCCCACGCCGAACTCCAGCCGTGTTCCTGGGCGGCGCTCACTCCGTACACGAGGCCGCCCAGGCCGAGCGCGGCGGTGAGCGCGCCGGGCAGGTCGTAGCGGCGGGCGCCGTCGGTGCGGCTCTCCTCCAGTACGCGCGGGGCGGCCACCGCCGCGCACAGCGCGAACGGCGCCGCGATGAACATGCACCAGCGCCAGGAGGCCAGCGCGGTCAGGGCGCCGCCCGCGATCAGCCCCGCCGCGGAACCGGCGCCGAAGACCGCTCCGTAGCAGCCGAACGCCTTCGCCCGGTCGGCCGGGTCGCTGAAGGCGGTGGACAGCAGGGCCAGCGCTGCCGGGGCGAGCAGAGCGGCGAAGGCCCCCTGTCCCGCGCGCGTGGCGAAGAACATCAGGCCGTTCGCGGCCAGCCCGCCCACCGTGGAGCAGGCGGCGAACCCGGCCAGTCCGACGATGAACGCCCGGCGGCGCCCGGTGTGGTCCGCGACCCGGCCGCCGAGCAGCAGGAGCGCGCCGAAGGCCAGCATGTAGCTGGTCACGCCCCACTGGCGGGTCGACTCGGAGATGTGCAGGGCGCGCTGCACGGACGGCATGGCGACGTTCATGATCGAGGCGTCGAGGACGACGAGCAGTTGCGCGAGGCAGATGACGGCGACGCCGAGCCACCTGCGGCGGCGTTCGGGCAGGGGGGATCGTGTGCTGAGGGAGTGCATGGATCTTCGTTCCATCGGCATGGCGGCGCGCGCGGCGGCCGCCACGGCAAGGTGTGCGGAGGACGCGGAGGTGATGGAGACGAGAGTCCGGACGCGCGGAACCACAGAACCGCGGGACCACAGAACCGCAGGACCACAGGACCGCGGACAGACGCGTGCGTCAGACGCCGGAAGCCATCACGGGCCGACGACTGGAGATCCACACCAGGCCGGCCGGACGGCGGTCGATGGCGCGGCGGCCGCGCGAGTACCCGGCCGTGCCGGAGCGGACCGCGCGCTCGGCGCGGCCTGTCGCCTCGGACATCAGCTGGGCCAGCATGAGCGCCATTCTATCCGTGGCCGGCACAGCTACCGCGACCGCCGTCCCCGCACATCTCATCCCCGGGGAGGACCCCGGGAACGAGCGGGGCTGACGGAGACTGGTGCGGTGAGAAGCGAAGACACCCTGTTCGTGGGCGGGCCGTTGGACGGGCGCGTGCTGCCGGTGCTGGTGGGAGCCACCGGGCAGCCGCCGAAGTCGTACGAGATCCCGGTGCCGAACGACGACGGACGGCCGCCGACCGTGCACGTCTATCTGCGGGCGCCGGCCGGTACGACGAAGCGGCTGGGGCTGCCGCGCGGCTGGCGGTACGAGTACGCGCCGCAGGGCCGGCCGCCGCGCAACCTGAAGTGGCCGTGGACGAAGAGCGGCTGACGCCGGGCCGCCCGGCATTCCGAGCGAGCGGCTGACGGCGGGCCTCCCAAAATGCCTCCCGACCGAGCGGCTGACGCCCGGCCACCGCGCCCCCGGGGAAGCGGCTGACGGCAGGCGGCCGAGCCGCCCCAGGTTTGGTCCGGACCATTGACACCAGTGGTCCAGACCGGTTTATTGCTTGACCAGAGGGGTCCGCCTTGGCGAACTCCCTGGCTCCGTGTCCGAAGGCTCCGTACCTGCCGCGCCCGGGGCCGGACCGGGGCCGGTCCCTCCCCTGCGAGGGCGGTCCCCTCTCCCGAACGCTCGACCGGCACGCCCCCACCACCCGTACCGCCGTCGACACCAAGGAGCACCCCCCATGCCCCTGCGCGAGAGAACGCTGTCCGCCTCGCTGGCGGCCGTCGCCGCCACCGCCCTGCTGTCCACCGCCGCGTACCTCCCCACGGCCCACGCGGCCCCCCGCCCCGACGCCCGTACGACGGCCGCGACCGCCCTCCCCGAGCACGCGCTCGTGGGCTATCTGCACGCCAGTTTCGCCAACGGTTCCGGCTATGTGCGGATGGCCGACGTCCCGAACAGCTGGGACGTCATCGACCTCGCCTTCGGCGAGCCGACCTCCACCACCTCAGGCGACATCCGCTTCAACCGCTGCCCCAAGAGCGAGTGTCCGAACGTGGAGTCCGAGGACGAGTTCAAGGCCGCCATCAAGGCCAAGCAGGCGGCGGGCAAGAAGGTGCTCATCTCCATCGGCGGCCAGAACGGCCAGGTCCGGCTGACCACCGCCGCCGCCCGCGACGCCTTCGTCAGGTCCGTCGGCTCGATCATCGACCGGTACGGGCTCGACGGTCTGGACATCGACTTCGAGGGGCACTCGCTCTCCCTCGACAACGGCGACACGGACTTCAAGAACCCCAAGACCCCCGTCATCGTGAACCTGATCTCGGCGGTCCGGACCCTGAAGGCGAAGTACGGCGCGGGCTTCACGCTCACCATGGCGCCGGAGACCTTCTTCGTGCAGCTCGGCTACCAGTACTACGGCTCGGGCAAATGGGGCGGCCAGGACCCGCGCGCGGGCGCGTACCTGCCGGTCATCCACGCCCTGCGCGACGACCTCACGCTGCTGCACGTACAGGACTACAACTCCGGCCCGATCACCGGGCTCGACAACCAGTACCACTCCATGGGCGGCGCGGACTTCCACATCGCGATGACCGACATGCTGCTCACCGGCTTCCCCGTCGCGGGCGACAAGAACAACGTCTTCCCGGCCCTGAAGCCCTCCCAGGTCGCCATCGGCCTGCCCGCCAGCCCGAACGCGGGCAACGGCCACACCGCGCCCGGCGAGGTGAACAAAGCGCTCGACTGCCTGACCAAGAAGACCTCGTGCGGCGGCTACGCCACGCACGGGACCTGGCCCGCGCTGCGCGGGCTGATGGCCTGGTCGGTGAACTGGGACTCCTTCAACAAGCGGGAGTTCTCCAAGAATTTCGACACGTACTACCGGCGCTGACGCCCCACGGCTACCGCTGGTCAGGTGACGCGAAGGCGGCCATTCAGTGGCGAGGTCGGGCGGAATCGCCCGTACCACTGCCATTAATAGCATTGGTCATGGCACGATCCCTTCCTGGGCCAAATGATCTAGGCCATTGATCTAGCCCACTCATGGAGGTAATCGTGTCCGGACGGTTCGTACGGTCGGTGTGCACGGCGGCGGTGGTCGCCACGGCGGCGTTCGCTCTGCCCGCGCCCATGGCCTTCGCGTCACCGAAGGCCCCGCCGGACGCCCCGGTCAGCGAGCTCCTCACCCAGCTCCAGACGCTGTATCAGAAGGCCGAGGAGGCCACGGAGAAGTACAACGGGACCGAGGAGAAGCTCAAGAAGCAGCGGGCCCGGGTCGACAAGCTCGACAGCGAGCTCGCCGACGTCCGGGTCGCGCTCGCCAACAGCAAGAACGACGCCGGCCGGCTCGCCCGCGAGCAGTACCGCGGCGGCACCGGCGCCCTCTCCCCGTACGTGCGGTTCCTGCTCAGCCGCGACCCGCAGGAGGCCCTGGACCAGGGCCACCAGCTCAAGCGCGAGGCCGGCCGGCGGGCCGCGATGATAGAGCGGCTGACCGGCGGCGAGCAGCAGGCCGACCAGCTGGCGACCGACGCGCTGGCCGCCCTCGACGTCCAGGAGACGCTCGCCGCCACCCAGAAGAAGCAGCGCGACACGGTCAAGCAGCGGCTCGACGAGGTCGAGCAGATGCTCGCGTCGCTGACCGGCGATCAGCTCGCCGAGCTCCAGCGGCTGGAGCAGAAGGACATCGGCGCCGCCCAGGACAAGCTGCTGGCGTCCGGCTCGCTGGGCGGGTCGTCGCGGGCCCCCTCGAAGGACGGCGAGGCCGCCGTCGCGTACGCGTTCAAGCAGCTCGGCAAGCCCTACGTCTGGGGCGCGACCGGGCCGGACTCCTTCGACTGCTCGGGCCTCACCTCGCAGGCGTGGGCGCACGCGGGCGACCCGATCCCGCGGACCAGCCAGGAGCAGTGGAAGTCGCTGCCGCGGGTGCCGCTGAACGAGCTGCGCCCCGGCGACCTGGTCGTCTACTTCAAGGGGGCGACCCACGTCGCGATGTACATAGGGGACGGGCTGGTGGTGCAGGCGCCGCGGCCCGGCGCGAAGGTGAAGGTGTCGCCCATAGCGGCGAACCCGCTGCTCGGCGCGGTACGCCCGGACCAGGGCAAGGAGCCGGTGAAGGGCTACAAGCCGCCGAAACTGCCGGCGGGCGCCGCGAACGGGTCGGACACGGGGTACGGCTCCGCCGGGGCGCCGAAGCGCTGACCGTACGGCAGAAAACCACAGGGGTGCGGCCGTGAAGACGGCCGCACCCGCTTGGCCAGCTCGACGTTGGTCAGACGGCCGTCGCGGCGGAGATGAAACAGAATTTCGCGATCC
>NZ_JBFAIV010000019.1:0-161230 GCF_040654875.1 Streptomyces sp. NPDC050610
GCCCGGTTTCGCACACCAGCCGACATCGCAGCATTCCTCGCTTCCGGCCCCAACCAAAGCAAGATCAAGATGGTGAGTTAAAGATCTGCACGCCCGTACAGGCCTTTGATTCTGTTCCAGAGCTCTCTGTTCCAGCGGGATCGCGGGTTGATGCGGTCCCGCTGAACGATCACTGGTTGCTCCATCAGGAACCGACGGCAGCGGTTGTAGTCCTCGGTGGAGTCACATCTCGCCTCCAGCCCTGACAGCAGGCCCACCGCCTCCTGCTCCAACTCCCCCCGCGGACCGTACGAGGCCAGTTCCAGGCAGCTTCTGGTGGGCATCAGCCCGACCCGATCGATCAGTCTCGTTTCCGGGGCGACGAAGCTGGGCGGCACCTGGAACGGCAAGCCGCCCGCAGTGTGCTCCCGGCACCAGGACATAAGCTCCGGCAGGCTCTTCGGTGGCGTCCAGCCCTGGCCCAGGCAGTACGACACCATGCGGTCCAGTGCGAGTTGGGCATCGTGCGGATAGGGAAGTGAGAACGTCCTCATTCGCTCCTGTGCCGCCAGGCCGGCCACCACTCGTGCCAGTTCGACGAAGATGGCGGTACCGTCATGGTCTTCCATACCCGCACGGGACCGTGCCGTCCTCTTCCGACGCGTCATGCGGCAGCCTTCTCCGCGCCGCCTACAGAGCACCATCGCGCCATTTCGCACCGGGCGCAGACGGATCCCGGTGTCGCCGCATAGCGGTCGTCGCGGTGCCAGTTGCCCGTCAGCTCGCCCACCACCCGCTGAGCGGCAGCTCGAACAGCTGGAGCGAAAGGGTCGACGGTTTCCAGATCGGCCCCGGCCGGACGAAGCACCTCCAACTCGATCCGGGCCCGCGACGGCGATCCGCCCAGGTAGCCACGGCCGACCAGCAGCACGGCCAGCGCCAGCTGAGGGTATTCATCGAGCAATTCGCGATGCGTACGGCGATCTCGCATCGAGGTCTTGGTCTCGCGCCACACCCACGATTCGTCGTCCCGGTAGAGAAGGTCGGGTGCGGCAACCACGATCACGTCAGCGGTGGTGTCGTGACGCACCACGCGCGGCTCGGCACGTAGGTCACTCCTGTCCCGTACGCACCGCAATGGGCAAACTGCGGCATGTCGGCGCAGCAACAGCGCACCGAGCCTCCGCTCCTCCTCGGACAGAGTGAAGGCGTCCGGTACCCATTGGGAGGGCACATCGGCTGTGCACGGACGGAGGGAACCATGGCCGTGACGCTCTGCGAGATAGGCGTGCAGGGCCCGGCCACGTTCGGCGAACGGACCGCGCTCGATCGCGTCGGCAGCGGGAAGGTGCAGGCGCCGCAGGTGGTCGCGGGCCGGACAGACGCGGTAGTTGCGTCCGTTGGTGACTGACCAGGTACGCCGGGGCCGACCGGGGGTATCGACGCCCAACAGACCCGGCGCCTTGCGCAGCGCCGGGCAGACGGAAACATAAGCGCAGCCGCCGCAAGCTGTGCCGGGCCGGTACTCCTGACTGTCCAGCAGGGCGGCCAGGGCTTGGGAGCCGTGGGTTCGATACGACTCGACGGCCTCGGTTCGCGTGCCCTCGAACAGCAGACGGACACAGCCGTCGAACAATGCGAACTCCACGACGCGCACACGCTCGGGCAGTGGTCCCGGACCGCCTTCGGCGAGCACCAGTGCCGCTGCCGCGGTGCGTGCCTGGTCCGAACACTCACTGCTCAACCGATTTACTGGCAGTCGGAGTTCACGCAAGACCCCATCCGCTGACTGGAGGCAGCGGCCCCACACAGTGAGCCGGTATTCACGAGCTCCCCGGTGGTCCGGAGCCGGCAGAGAATGCTGGTAGATCCACGGCTCGGGCACCTCGGTCATCGGCTCGGCCGGATCCGACGGAAATGCCTGGTGATACATCGCCACGGCGTGCTCGGTCCACTGTTGCAGGCCGTCATGGGCCGGGGACGCCCCCCGGCTGCCGCCGAGGGCGCTCATGAAGGGGCCGAAGGCGAAGTGGTCCAGTAGCTCCCGGCTTCGGGCGACGGGCCGCTGCAGGCAATAGCCCCGGGCTTTCAGCGCATCAGCAGCGGGGCAGCGGTATGTGCTGCCTTTGAACATGCCCAAAGGCACGGTGATGATGTCGGTCTTCCGGCGCAGCCCATCGGGTGGTGCCCAGATTTCTGCCATGTCCACTCGCTTTCTCATTCGATTACGGGTCACACGGAGACCCGTATGTCAACTTCTGGAGGTCCATCGATGCCATTGATCGGAGAACGGGTTCTGGAGCGCTATGAGGTACTGGAAGCGCTGGGGTCCGGCGCACAGGGGGAGGTCTTCGCCGGCCTGGACATCCGAACGGGCGATACGGTCACCATCAAGTTCAATCGGCGGCGAACATTCGAAACCCCCAGCACATACGGCGAGATGGCCCGCGATCTTGTCTCAGAGGCGGACAGCGCGAAGCTTCTTTCAGGCATTTCGAGGATCCCGACGATCCTCGGTCGCGGTTGGCACCGGAACCAGTACTGCATCGTCATGGAGTTCGTGGACGGCGTACTCCTCGAAGACGCCGTGCTGGAGGCACGTCCGTTGAAGGACCACGCGACCGTGGCCGCGATCATCGGCCAGCTGTGCGAAATCCTGCACAAGGTGCACAGTCAGGATCTGGTCCACCGGGACGTGAAACCGGCGAACATCATGCTGGCCCCGGACGGGCGTCTGTGGCTACTGGACCTCGGCTTCGCCATCAAGGCGGGTGATGCCACCGATCGACCGTGCGGAACGAACGGCTACGCGCCGCCGGAGCAGCACGTACCGCGAGAGCAGGGGGTGACACCCCGTGCGGACGTCTTTCCGCTCGGCTGCATGCTGCTGGAGATGACCATCATGCATCTGCCTTACGCCGACACGGACGAACGGTTCGATACGGACAGCCTGGTGATTCCGCCCGCAATGTTCCGGCTCGTGCCGAGCGCATTTCGTCCGCTCGCTCTTCGCATGGTGCACCGCGAGCCTGCGCAGCGGCCCGATGTCAGCGAGGTCTTCGACTGCCTGCGTCCCCTCTTGCCCACGGTGGGATCGAAGCCACCGGCAAAGCCTCTATGCCCCGATCCCACTGAGTACTACCGCCGCCACGCCCCGGCGCTCTGACAAGGCCGCGCCGGCGTAGATCATCGGAGACCGTCCAGCAGATCGACCACCTCCTGCGCCCCTTCGCCTCCCAGTTGCTCCAGCAGGATCAGGGTCCGCTCCAGCGCTTCCACGGCCTTCGGTACATCCCCGGCGCTCACCAGCACGTCGGCATAGCGACGAAGTGCCTTGCTCTCATTCCGCCAGTAATCCAGTTCTCGATAGATTTCGATTGCCCTCTGGTACACCGCCAAGGCCGACTTCCGCTCCGACCGTGAGATGTGAATCTTCCCGAGCGTGGTCAGGACATTGGCAGTGCCATTCAGATCTGTCGTGGTCTCGAAGATCCGAAGCGCCTCCGTGCATGCCTGCAGAGCCTCGTCATACTCACCGTCGTCATGGCTAAGGGTGCCGATGCCATTCAGTACGGCGGCCTCGCCCGTCTTCTCGCCCAGACCTCGAAAGATCTCCAGGGCCCATTCGCAGCGCTCCGCCGCCTCACCAGGCTTCCCCAAAAGACGACAGACGATGGCGAGAGCATGCAAGGAGTTGGCCAAGCTGAGTTGCCCGGCTGCGCCGTCCTCCTGTTCGCTCAGAGACACGGCTCGGAGCAGATAGGCCTCTGCCGAGTCGTTGGCATTCCGCCCCCGCAGGCTGCCGGCCAGCATGCGGTTGATCATGGCTTTCTCGGCCGGAGAAGCGATTCCTTCCGCCGCGAAGAGAGCGACCTTCAGATTCTCCTGTGCGTCGGCGTGAAGATTGCGCCGCCATTGGTACGTCACCAGTGCCATGGGGAGCAGCCACATGTGTCGGCTGTCCCCGTGGGCCACCGCCAGGTCAAACACCTTCATCGCCGTCAGGTATTCCGCGTCGAGCAACTTCATGGCTTCCTCCTCACCCGAAGGCGTGACCACCTCGACATCTACAGGATCGCCGATGGGGAGTTTCCTACTTGGGTCAAGCACCTGGTCGCAGGCCCATACGTGATGGAGCTGGTGTTCCAGGACCAGCCTGACTGTCCTCTCCGCAAGGGCGCTCCCCGCTCCGTCGATATGCTCCCCGGCGTGATAGCGGGCATAGACGCGAATGAGGTCATGAATCCGATAGTGACCGTTAACGAGCTCCACGAGGTGTGCACTCGCGAGTTCGTCGATTGCTCGGGCCACGTCCTCTGCCCCGCCGGCACGACCCAAATCCATTAAGGCTGACCAGCTGACGATCGGCCCCGGATGGATAGCCGCCTGCCACAACAGCAGCGCGGCCTCGGGCGAGAGGGCCTTGAGAGAGCAATCCAGGGCAGGCCGTACGGAGAGTTCATGGTCCGGCACTCGCATCGCCTGCAGCCGCGTCCGCTCTCCGCTGAGTTGTTTGACGAGCGCATCGACGGCCTCCGGTGGACGCAGCTTGATCTGTTTCGCGACCACTATCAGGGCGAGTGGAAGACGCCCACAGAGTTCCGCCAGTCGGGCGACGTGGTGCACACTCTTGTGTCGCTGAAGCGGGCTCAACGCGTCGTCCAGGACCGCTTCCGCGGAGGCGCGATCTAGCAGTTCAAGCTGCGTGGTGTGCACCTCCTTCTTGACGTGCAAGCCGATGAGGGCGTTACGGCTGGTGACGATCACGGCGCAGGAACCGCCGCCAGGCAGAAGCGGCAACACCTGGTCGCTGTGGGCGGCGTTGTCCAGAACCATGAGCACCGAGCGTGCGGCGAGCACCGTGCGGAGCGCGACACTCTTGCCTTCGAGACCTGCCGCCTCCGTATGGACGCCAAGGTCGGCCAAGAGGCGATCGAGAATCTGTTCCGGCTTCACCGGAGCCGCTCCGTCGGAGAAGCCCTGTAAGTCGGCATAGAGAGCGCCGTCAGGAAAGAGATTCGCGATTCGTGCTGCGAGATGGTCGGCCAGGGCAGTCTTCCCCACGCCGGGCATACCGCTGATCACGGCCAGTACTCCGCGCCCCTCGCGGCGCCCTTCGACGAAGACCTTTTCAAGCGAATCGAGCTGATCCACGCGTCCAACCAAAGGCTCTCCCACCGAGGGAAGTTGCCGAGGGCACTGGAGATCAGCCCCTAACAGAGGCCGAGACTGCCGAACCCGACATTTCAACAGCATATCGATCGCCTGCTTCAACCCTGAATCCGTTGGCTGGCCGAAATCTGCTTTCCACCCATTGACCATGGCTCTCCGGCGCACCACTGACGGAGGATCCTGTGCTAGGGCAAGCAATCGGGCACGGAAAAATTTCTGCCTTCCAGGGAGTAGCTCCAGGAGCGTTTCTGTCTTCTCAAGAACCCATTCGAACTTTTCAGCCTCCAAGGCCGCATCCAGTTGATCAACCATGGCCGCCTCCCACTCCGTACGCAGCTCGGCCCGTCGCAAATTGAAGCGGTCCCCCTTCAGCCCCTGGAGCGGGACTCCCCTCCACTCGCTCAACGCGACGCCCAACAGGTCGAAGCGTTCGCACCCGCGTAGTCCGTCCGCCTGATGCCTGAGGTCTTCAAACCGTAAACAATCCACGTTCTCCCGCGACACAAGAAGCGAACATTCGCGCGAGTTGGTACGCCCAATCGCACCTCTGAGCTCTCTGCGAAGTTCACTGATGCACTTACTGATGCGGTTCTGGGGCACCTCCTTGCCCCACAAGAAGCACGCGATGTCCTCCACCATTACGCGACAGTCGGGCGACACGGCGAACAGCCCGAGCAGCGCCGTCAACTGGTTACATCCCCCCACAACCCGCTGACCAGCAATGGTGGCGCTGACCGGGCCGAGCGCACGTACTTCCATGGCTACCTCCTCGCGTGGCGGGCGACATCGGCCACCTCCAGGGCGTCGCAGACAGATCAATACGCACCCCCGCCCCCTCTCACACCGACCGCTCCCCCATCTCATGGAATCCTCAGATTCCCCTCAGATTCCGGCCCCCACAACCCGGCGTCGTCGGGCACGATTCCCTCACCGCTCACGCCGAGCGGTTACGCAAGTACCCGCATCTGCAACGCAGTTGGCATCGCACACCCGACAGCAGCATGCCGCGGGACACAGGAATCAACCTCAGGGAGAAGTCAGTGAACAGCCGACAGCGCAACCGACGGAACGCCCGCATCAGGCGGTCGTCCTCGTTCCGCCCCAACAAGGCGGCGACCAAGCGGCCCCGCCCGCAGAGCCCCGAAGCCCCGCCTGCCGCCACCCCCGAGAACCCGACGGTCGAGCAGGCGTAGCTCCGCACCACTCACTCACTGAGGTCTGCGGGCGTCGCCGCTCGTCCGGCACCCGCAGACCTCACCACACCGGTCCCATTACGCCGTCCTCGATGAATTTCAGGACGCGCCACCGCGCCCCGAAATCCCGCAAAAGTGAGGCGCACGGGGCAGGTGACCGATTTATCCGGTTGCTGATGATGGCCGGGCCCCACCGCAGAACACATCTCCGCAGATCCTTCGACACAGGCATGACGAAAGAGGGCATCTCATGACGTTGCTTCACCCGAGCGGAGTGTTCGTCGCAGTCAGGAGGTACTTCGCCGAACCGAGGGCCTCACAGCACATCCTCCTGCACTTCGACACGGAAGACAGGACTATGTCGCTCACCGCCGTCGAGGCGTACGACACGCTGTACGGCCCCACGGCGGATCCGGCGCTGGGCGCTGAAGTCTGGCGCGAGGCCATTCGCGCGGCGAAAGACGAAGAAGAGCCCTACGGACCGCGGAGGTTGCTGCTGATCTGGCTCGCCCAGCCCCGGCTGTACAGTGCGGTCCGCAAGATCTCAAGGGGACTGCGGGACAGCCAGCGGGACATCGAGTCGGAAATGGTGCTCGGGCTACTGGAGGCAGTGCCGGCCATCGACCCCGACTCCCCTCAGGCGCCCGACGCTCTGCTCACAGCAGCGCGCAGGCGAGCGGGGCGCTACCGGCGTGCGCTACAGCCCATGACTCCCGTCGACCACATCGAGGCCATCGCCAGGAACGACGACCACCCGGGAGCCGACGGGCAGCCCGGCGAATCGCCGGACTGGGAGATGCATATCGCTCGTCCCGACGGACCGGAGGGTCTCCGCGCCCCGTTGCGTTTCCCTGTCTCGGCAGCGCAGGTGGAGGGCGAACGGCTGGGCTCGCTGGCCGCTCGGCTCGGCCTGCACGCTGTCGTCCGCCGGTCCGGGCAGGGCGCTCGCAGGCAGCGCATCGGAACCGTCTCCCTGCGTCCCCGTAGGAAGCGTCGATGAGCCATCCTCCTCGCGGCCCGATGACCTTCGCCGAAGTGTTCGAGCTGCCCGTGATGGTGGACCTGCGCACCGCCGCCAGGATCCTGGGGATCTGCGCGGGGACCGCGTACAGCCTGGTCCACCGTGATGGCTTTCCGTGCCCGGTGTTGCGCGTCGGGGGACGCTACCGGATTCCCACCACACCCCTGATGCGTCTGGCTGGGATCGAGGAACGACCGGTGTACTCGGTCGACCTGGAAGCGGGTATCGACTCTCCTCAGGAGGACAACGAAATCTGAACAAGGGGCCGCTGACAGCCCCCTGCTGGGCTCCGTCGCCCCCGTGGCGCTACGGAGCCCAGCACTGCGGCGGGCGCGGCATCTGGTCCTCAGGCCAGCCCCAGCGCGAAAGCCGAGAAGCCGACGGCCAAGGCGCCCGCCAGGAGGCGGGGGCCCCGGGGGAGGCCGGTCCAGGGGGATTCGAGGTGGCGGGTGGTGCGGGCGATGGCGATGAGGAGGATGGCGAAGAGGGGGAGCCAGGGGAGGCGGGTCAGCATCCAGGTCGGGAAGCCCGGGGCGGTGGTGAGGCCGTCGACCGCGCCCAGGAAGGCGGCGGGGACGGCGGCGGCGAGCATGGCGGTCTGGTGCCAGCACAGGCTGGTCATCGCCGAGGCGTTGACGGCCGATACCGGGGCCCACAGCGCCGGCTTGCGCATCAGGGCCGCTATGCGGTCGCGGAGCAGGATCGCGGCGCCGCACTGCGCCGCGGCCAGGGCGATGACCAGGAGGGACGGCGGGTGGGAGTTCGTACGGTCCTGGCCGGGGACGCCCACCATGCTCATCGGATAGTGGAACACCAGCAGCAACAGTACGAACAGCGTCACGCCGCCCACGCACAGCAGCCGGGCGCCGGGCCTGCCGAGGCGCTTCTCGCCCCAGGAGACGCCGAGTTGGTAGCCGAAGAGCCAACCGGGGAAGAGGCTGATCAGCCCCACCCACTCGGGTATGGACGCGGCGTACGGGCCGTAGCGCAGGAAGTCCACCACGGCCACGGTCAGCACCAGCGGGGCCGCCGCCCAGCCGCCGAGCCGTCGGGTCGCCGTCACGCAGTACGGCGTCAGCGCGGTGACCACCGCGTATACCAGGACGAACCACAGCGGCTGCACGACCAGGGTGGCGGCGGTGCGCAGGGTCGTTTCGGGGACCCCGAGCACGTACAGCAGCGGGGCGAGCAGCGCCCAGACCGCCGTCACGCCCACGGCGGGCCGCAGCAGGCGGGCGAGGCGGCCGCGTATCCAGGTGCCGCGCGTCTCGCCGCGCGCGGCGGAGCGCCGGTAGGAGAGTACGGAGGCGTAGCCGCCGACCAGGAAGAAGATGCCCAGCATCTGGAGCACCCAGGTGATGGGGGCCAGCGGGGCGAAGGAGGACAGCGGGCTGGCGTTGTGCAGCGCGCCGTTCCCGTCGAGGCTCAGGCCGCCGATGAGCCAGTGGCCGGTCGGCACGGCGAGCAGCGCCAGCGCCCGCAGCGCGTCGATGGCCCGGTCGCGCTGCGGCGGCGCCTCGACGCTCTCCACGCGCGGTGTGTACGTACGGGGGCGCTCGGCGATGCTCATGCGTGCGCGCCCCTGCCCGCGTCCCGCGCTCCGTCAAGATCCGGTTTTCTCCTGGGAAACGGCATGACGGGTCCTTTGTTCGGCCAACAGCGTGATGGTGGAGTGCCTCAATGCTCCGCCGGATCGCCGTGCCGGTCAGTGAGGGCAGGGCCCCAACGCGGGTGGGGTCGCCCGCCCTTGTGGATCGGGGGGCCGTCGCCGGCGGAGCCGGGGGATAACCCCACCAAGGCCCGCCAGGGTCCGCCAGGACCCGCCAGGGCCTCCCGCCGCTGCCGCCGCGTGGCCAGGCACGGCTCCTTGACGCGCCTCCGGGCCGCGCGCGCTCTTGGCGGGCACGGCGCGCGGTGGCACCGTCGAGCAGAGCAGGTCTTACGCACGCCGTGTACATCCCGCACGCCCCACACGCGCGGTCCGTCGCAGACGCCGCCTAGGAGGCACGTACGTCATGGCGAACATCCCCGAGGGCCTCTCGTACACCAGGGACCACGAGTGGCTGCGGATCAAGGGCGACCAGGCGACCGTCGGCATCACCGACTTCGCGCAGCGGCAACTGGGCAGCATCGTCTACGTCGAACTTCCCAAGCCGGGCGAGCGGTTCGAGGCGTCCGAGCCGTTCGGGTCGGTGGAGTCGGTCAAGGCCGTGACCGAGATCTATATGCCGGTGACCGGCACCGTCATCGCGGTCAACGAGACCACCAACGACAGCCCGGAGCAGATCAACGACGATCCGTACGGCGAGGGCTGGGTGATCTTCATCCAGGTGCCGTCGCCCGGCGCGTACAGCGGGCTGCTCAGCGCCGAGGAGTACGCCGGTCATCTCTCTGAGCAGGGAGCGGAGTAGGGAACGGAGTAGGCGGGGGCGCGAGTAGGCGAGCGGAATAGGCAGGGGAGCACGCTTCGCTTCCGTCTGGTGTTGTCCATCTAGGGGTTACCTGGTGGTAACTGCCACTGCTTTGATGTACCGCGGCTCATCCCCCACCCACCCAGGGAGTCCCAGTGCCGCCCAGAAAGCTCACCCGGCTCGCGGTCCTCGCGCCCGCCCTCGCCGCTGCCGCCCTCACCACCGCCCCGCAGGCGGTGGCGGGCCCCACCACCGGCCCCACCACCGCGCCCGCGCTCAAAGTGCTCACTTTCAACACGTTTCTCATGAGTCAAAACCTTTACCCCAATTGGGGTCAGGAGCACCGCGCCAAAGCCATCCCCGCCGCCGGCTTCTTCCAGGGCAACGACGTCGTCGTGCTCCAGGAAGCATTCGACAACTCCGCCTCGGACGCGCTCAAGCGTGCCGCCTCGGGCCAGTACCCGTACCAGACGCCCGTCGTCGGCCGGAGCAGGAGCGGCTGGGACGCCACCGGCGGCAGCTACTCCGCCACCACGCCGGAGGACGGCGGCGTCACCGTGCTCAGCAAGTGGCCGATCGTCCGCAAGGAGCAGGTCGTGTACAAGGACGCCTGCGGCTCCGACTCGTGGTCCAACAAGGGCTTCGCCTATGCGGAGTTGAACGTGAACGGCGCCAGGGTGCACATCGTCGGTACGCACACCCAGTCCACCGACTCCGGGTGCGCGGCGGGCGAGGCGGTCGCCGACCGCGCCGCGCAGTTCCGGCAGATAGCCGCCTTCCTCGACGCCAAGCGCATTCCGGCCGGCGAAGAGGTACTGGTCGCGGGCGATATGAACGTCGACTCCCACGGCCCGGAGTACCAGTCGATGCTCGCGAACGCCGGCCTCGCGCCCGCCGACGCCCGTACCGGCCACCCGTACTCCTTCGACACCGAGGAGAACTCGATCGCGGCCTACCGCTACCCCACCGACCCCCGCGAGGACCTCGACTACGTGCTGCACCGCAAGGGGCACGCCCGGCCGCCCGGCGGCTGGCGGAACACGGTCGTCAAGGAGACATCCGCGCCCTGGACGGTGAGCAGTTGGGGCAAGGACTACACGTACACCAACCTCTCCGATCACTATCCGCTGACCGCCCACGGCGGATAGCCGGCGCGGGGCCGCACCGGGCGGCCGGGGACCCGCCGCTCGCGGGCGGCCCCGGCAACCCGGCCGCCGAGTCTGCTGCTCAAGCGGCCCGCGTGCTTCAATGGGGGGCATGGCCAGCCTTCAGAAGAACACCGCGACAGGTCGCAGCGACCTTGAGCCGTTCTGGCCGTCACGCCAGCATCACGATTACGACCGAGTGTGTTGCCGCGCGATCCCCGCGCAGGCCCGCTCCTCCCGCTGACGCCCGCAGTCGAAGTCAGCCCGCCGGTCGCCAGTACCGGCCAATGGCCAGCGCGCACGTAACGCCCCTCGACGGCATCTCGCGCGAAAGAGCTGAGTCCCCATGACGAATCTCCGTACCCTGTCCCCCTCCCCCGCCGGCCCCGCCGCTGGTGGGCCTCCGCACCGCCACCGGCTGCGAGCCGTCGCCCCCGACGAGGTGCCGCCGGTCGCCGAGCTGCTGCACTCCGGCGCGACGTGGCTGCCCGCGCCCCCGCACACGCTGCCCACCCTGCCGGGCCAGCCGCCGATGGTCGGCTATCTGGTGCTCGTACCGGCGGAGCAGCAGTCCGCGGCGGCCGGCGAGGCCGCATCGGTCCCGGCCGCGGGCGACGAGCTGGTGCGCATCGACCCCGAACAGCGCACCGTCCACGTCGGCGGGCTCCCCCTAGACCTCACGTATCTGGAGTTCGAGCTGCTCGCCCACCTCGTCGCGCACCCGCACCGGGTGCACACCCGCGACCAGCTGGTGACCACGGTCTGGGGGTACGGGCACGTGGGCGACGGCCGGACCGTCGATGTCCACGTCGCCCGGCTGCGCCGCAAGATGGGCGCGGAGCACCGGGGGTCGATCGTGACCGTGCGGCGGGTCGGCTACAAGTACGTGCCGCCGCTGATCTGACCGGCTGGCTGGCTGGCTGGCTGGTCCAGTCAACCTGCTGGCCGTCCGGCCAGGACAGTCCGCGGGGCGGGCGGCCGCACCCCCGTGTCGGCCGCCCGCCCCGCGCTCCCCCGCCCTCTCTCAACGAGCCCCTCTCAGCGAGGACCGGCCGCCACCGGCGGTACGGCCTCGCCCGAGGTCGTGGTCGAGGTCGAGGGCGTGGTCATAGTCAAGGGCGCGGGCAGCGGCGCGGCCTCCGGCTCCCCTCCGTGCTCGAAGTCCGGAAGGCGGCGGAGCCAGCGCGGCAGGTACCAGTTGCGCTCGCCGAGCAGCGCCATGACCGAGGGCAGCAGCACCATCCGGACGACTGTGGCGTCCAGCAGCACGGCGACCGCGAGGCCGATGCCCATCTGCTTCATGTCCTGCATGGACAGCGTCCCGAAGACCGCGAACACGGCGACCATGATGGCGGCGGCCCCCGTCACCGCGCCCGCTGTGGCCCGTACTCCTTCGCTGATGGCGTTCCGCGTGGTACGGCCGCTCGCGTGGGCCTCGCGGATCCGCGAGACGACGAAGACGTGGTAGTCCATCGACAGGCCGAACAGGACGACGAGGACGAACAGCGGCATCCAGCCCTCGATCGCGCCGACCGCCTCCGTGCCGATCAGTCCCGCGCCCCAGCCGTGCTGGAAGACGGCGACCATCACGCCGTAGGCGGCGGCCACGGAGAGCAGGTTGAGCACGATGGACACCACCGCGATCGGCAGCGAGCGGAAGGAGACGAGCATCAGCAGGAAGGTCACGCCGACGATGAAGAGGAAGACCGGCACGATGCCGTCGGCCAGCTGGTCGTTGAAGTCCACGGAAGAGGCCAGCTCGCCGGTGACGTAAGCGTGCTGCGAGACGGGGGCGAGATTGTGCGGGATCAGCTCGTCGCGCAGTGTGGACAACGCGTGCTTGGAGCGCTTGTCCGTGCCGTCCCCGGCCAGCGGCACCTCGATGTCGACGAGGTTCGCGCTCCGGTGCGGGGTGACGGTGATGTCCTTGCCGTACTCGCCCGTGGCGGCGGCCTGCCGCTTGAACTCCTGGACCGCGTCCGTGAAGCGCGCGGAGGTGATGTCGTCGGCCGTCACGACGACGCGCGCCGGGTCGGGGCCGCCCAGGAAGGTGGTGGTGATCTGCTCGTACGAGGTGCGCAGCGGGGCGCCGGCGGGCATCTGCTTGTCCAGGCCGAGCTGTTCGGTCTTCATGCCGAGCGCGGGCGCGGCCAGTACGAGCAGTACGGCGGCGGCGCCGATCGCCATCAGCTTCGGCCGCTTGAGCACGGGTCCCAGGACGGCGCCCGAGACCCGGCCGCCGCGCCGTGCGGAGCGCCGGCCGCGGTTGAGGAAGGGCACCTTGCCCTTGTCGACGCGGTCGCCGAGCCAGGAGAGCAGCGCGGGCAGCACGGTCACGGAGCCGAGCATCGCTATGAGGACGACGAGGATGGTGGCGAGCGCGAACCCCTCGAAGAGCATCAGCCCGGACAGGAACATGCCCGCCATCGCGACCATCACGGTCAGCCCGGAGACCAGCACGGCCCGGCCGCTGGTGGCGGCGGCGATGCGCAGCGCGGTCTCGGCGTCCCGGCCGGCGGCCCGTTCGTCGCGCTCGCGCCGCAGGTAGAAGAGGCAGTAGTCGACGCCGACGGCGAGTCCCATCAGCAGCATCACGGAGTTGGTGGTCTGGAAGATGTGCAGTTTGTGGCTGGCCAGCGCCAGCAGGCCGTTGGCGGCGATGAAGGCGGTCAGGGCGAGGCCGACCGGCAGCAGGGCGGCGACCAGCGCGCCGAAGGCGACGAGCAGGATGCCCAGCGCGAGCGGTACGGCCGTCCACTCGGCCTTGGCGAAGTCGTCGCCGAGCATGTCGCTCAGCCACTTGCCGCCGCTGGCCTCGCCGTATTGGTAGACCTTGACGTCGCTGTGGGCGGCCTTGGCCTTGTCGACGGCGTCCAGCACCGGCTGGACCCGGTCGGGGGCGGTCTTGGCGTCGCCCTTCATCTCGAAGCGGACGAGCCCGGACTTGCCGTCGGCGGAGGGCAGCGGGGCCGCCACGCCGGTGACCTCGCCGGTGCCCTCGATCACGTGGGCCAGGTCGCGGGCCGCGGCGCGCCAGCCGTCGGGGGCGGCGCTGGTGACCATCACCGATTCGGCGGCCGGGTGGGTGATGCCGGCGTCGTCGAGGATCTTGGCGGCGCGGGCCGAGTCGCCCGCGCCCTGTTCGGACGCGGACATCTCGGAGGTGCCGACCATGCCTCCGACCGCGGAGGCCAGTACGACGAAGAGCAGCCAGCCGAAGATGGCGGTCCTGCGGTGGCGGGTGCTCCAGACGCCGAGCCGGGCCGCGAGGTTCCGCTTCGCTCCGCCCCGACCCGCTCCGGCGCCCTGGCCCGCTCCGGTGCCCTGGCCCGCTCCGCCCCGGCCCGCTCCATTCCGGCCCCCGGCGCCCTGGCCCGTTCCGCCAGGGCCCGTTCCGTCCCGGTCCATGGCGTCCCGGCCCGCGGTGTCCCCGCCCCCCGCGCCCCATCTCCCGCTGTTCCGCTTCATCGCGTTCGTCACGATCCGCCCCCGGCATCCGTACGGCTGAGCCCCGAATAAGTCATGGCTCGAACCTAGAAATCCGCGCGCCGCCGACCCAGCCGCCGAGCACCCCGATCATGGGGGGTGAATAGCGAGGTCAGAGGGGTGTTGCTAGGTACACCACGAGCCGGGTGCCGGACCCAGTGACCGATAATGGGCCGATAAGCAGACTGGAGTCATGCCCGATCGCCGGGCGACAGGGAAAGCGCAGGGAGAATACAGATGAGGGTCCGCAGCGCACTGCTGGCCGCTGCACGGGGGCTGTACCTGTCCGTCGTCGGCATGGCCGGATCGATCATTATCTTCACGCTCGCGATCGTCTCGATCGTCTTCATCCCGCTGGGCCTGGGCGTTTTCACCACGCCCGCCGTGATCAAGGGAATGCGCGGGTTCGCCAATATGCGGCGGGTCCACGCCTACAACTGGTCGGGCGTGCACATCCCCCAGCCGTACCGGCCGCTGCCCGCGGGCTCCGGCGGCGTGATCGGGCAGATGGAGCAGTGCAAGGCGCTGCTCAAGGACCCGGCCACCTGGCGTGACCTGTCCTGGCTGCTCGTCGACGCGACGGCGGGATTCTTCCTCGCGATCCTGCCGCTCGTCCTCGTCGGGTACGCGCTGTGGGGCCCGGTGCTGGCCTTCGGCGTCTGGCGGCCGATCGTGAACGCCGGCGGCAACGAGTGGTTCGCGTTCATCCACATCACCGGCCAGACCAGCGCCAACCTGGCCGCCGGGCTCGGCATCTGCCTCGGCGTGCTGAGCCTGTTCGCCAACCCGGCCCTGCTGCGCGCCCACTTCACGCTGGCCATGTCGCTGCTCGCGCCGACCGACACGGCCACCCGGGAGAAGGCCCTCGCCCAGCGCGTCGACCGGCTGACGGAGACCCGCCACGACGCGCTCGACACCTCCGCCGCCGAGCTGCGCCGCATCGAGCGCGATCTGCACGACGGGGCGCAGGCCCGGATCGTCGCCATGGGCATGAGCCTGGGCACCATCGAGGCGCTCATCGAGAAGGACCCGGAGCAGGCCAAGAAGTTGCTGGCGGCGGCCCGCGCCGACTCCGCCGACGCCCTGACCGAGCTGCGCGACCTGGTCCGCGGCATCCACCCGCCGGTGCTGGCCGAGCGCGGTCTCGGCGACGCCGTACGGGCCCTGGCGCTGCGCATGCCGATGCCGGTGGAGGTCGACGTCGAGCTGTCCGGCCGGGCCGAGGAGCCGGTCGAGTCGGCCGCGTACTTCGCGGTCAGCGAAGTGCTCACCAACGCCGCCAAGCACTCGGGCGCCGAGCGGGTCTGGCTGGACATCCACCACTCGCAGGGCATGCTCCGCATCAGCGTGACCGACAACGGCCGCGGCGGCGCGAGCACCGCGGGCGGCTCGGGCCTCGTCGGCGTCGAGCGCCGGCTCGGGACGTTCGACGGTGTGCTGGCCGTGAGCAGCCCGGTGGGCGGGCCCACGATGGTCACGATGGAGATCCCGTGCTCGCTGAGCGCCGTCCCCGCCCACGGCAGGTGACCGCCCGCCGCGGATGACTGTCCGAGGCGGGTGACCGCCCCACGGCGGATGACCGCCCACAGCAGGTGGCCGTCCACCGCGGATGACCGTCCGCGGCAGGTGATCGCCCCACGGCGGATGACCGTCCGCCGCTGATGAAAGCACCGCCACGAGAGCGCCCCCGGCCCGGCCGGGGGCGCTCTTCGGCGTACGGGCACACGTACGCGGACGGGTGCGGGGACACGCACGGAGACAGGTGCGGAGCCAGGTACGGAGCCGTGTGCGAGGACACGCACGGAGCCGGTCGCGGAAACGTGCACGGCGGCACAGGGACGTACGGACTTCCCGCCACCCGTCCACCGCGCCGGTGAGACCATATGCTCGCGGGGCCCTCCCCCGCATGGCCCGTCCAGCATCGGCGCGGTCCGCTGATCGGCCGCCGAACCGGCCGCCGGCCGGTCCCGTCGCCTTTCCGACCATGGAGATTCCGTGCGCGTTGTCCTAGCCGAAGACCTCTTCCTCCTCCGGGACGGCCTGGTCCGGATGTTGGAGGCGTACGACTTCGAGATCGCCGCCGCCGTCGAGAGCGGCCCCGAGCTCACCCGCGCGCTGGCCGAGCTGAAGCCGGACGTCGCGGTCGTGGACGTACGGCTGCCGCCGTCGTTCTCCGACGAGGGGCTCCAGTGCGCGCTGGCGGCCCGGCGGGCCACCCCCGGGCTGCCCGTGCTGGTGCTGTCGCAGCACGTGGAGCAGTTGTACGCGCGCGAGCTGCTGGCCGACGGCAGCGGCGGCGTCGGCTATCTGCTCAAGGACCGGGTCTTCGACGCGGAGCAGTTCATCGACGCCGTACGGCGGGTTGCCGGCGGTGGTACGGCGATGGACCCGCAAGTGATCTCTCAGCTGCTGTCCCGGCGGTCCCAGGACAAGCCGATGACCAAGCTGACGCCCCGTGAGCGCGACGTGATGGAGCTGATGGCGCAGGGGCGCTCCAACGCGGCGATCGCCGCCCACCTGGTCGTTACCGAGCGTGCGGTCGCAAAGCACACCTCGAACATCTTCGGGAAGCTGGATCTGCCCCCCTCCGACGACGACAACCGCCGCGTCCTGGCAGTCCTCGCCTACCTCGACCGCGGCTGAAGCGCCTCATTGCCCCCGTGTGCGGCGACGGTTAACGTGCGCTGCGCAAGCGTCCATTGTTGCCGCTGCACACAGGGAGCGTTGCCATGACCGACCTGTCCAGCCTGCCCGGACTGTCCGGCCTTTCCAGACGCACGCTGCTGGGGACCGCCGGCGCGCTCGGCGCCGGAGCCGCCCTCGGCGGCGTCACCCCCGCCGCGGCCGCGGATACCGCCTCGGGCGGAACCGCGGCCGCCGCCCCGTTCGACACCGCCCCGGCGCGAGCAGCGCTGGGGCGGCTGCTTCCCCGGCACGCGGACCAGATCCGGCTCACCGTGCTGCACGGCGGCGAGGAGCACTTCGAGGTCACCGGCCGGACGGGGGACGTGGAGGTGGCCGGGACCAGCCCGGCGGTGCAGCTGACCGGCGTGCACTGGTATCTGAAGTACGTCTGCGGGGCCCACCTCACCTGGAACGGCAGCCAGCTCGACCTCCCCCGCCGGCTGCCCGCGCCGGGGCGCCCGTTGGAAAGATCCACGTCGTTGGCGCACCGCTTCGCGCTCAACGACACCAACGACGGCTACACCGCCCCGTACGCCGACTGGGCGTTCTGGGAGCGGCGGATCGACCTCCTCGCGCTGCACGGCTGCAACGAGGTGCTGGTGATCGCCGGGCACGACGAGGTGTACCACCGCGTGCTGATGGACTTCGGGTACAGCGACGCCGAGGCCCGCGCCTGGCTGCCGGCCCCCTCCCACCAGCCGTGGTGGCTGCTGCAGAACCTCAGCTCGTACGGCGGCCCGCTCACCCATGAACTGCTGGCGAAACGTTCCGAACTGGGCCGCCGGATCGCGGACCGGCTCCGGGAGCTGGGCATGCACCCCGTCCTCCCCGGCTATTACGGGACCGTGCCGGACGGCTTCGTCGCCCGCAACCCCGGCGCGCGCGTCGTGCCGCAGGGCGTCTGGCACGGCTTCAAGCGCCCCGACTGGCTCGACCCCCGCACGGCCGTCTTCGGCGATGTCGCCGCCTCCTTCTACCGGCACCAGCGCGATCTCCTCGGTGCGGCCTCGCACTTCAAGATGGACCTGCTGCACGAGGGCGGCACGGCGGGCGACGTGCCGGTCGGCGCGGCCGCGCAGGGCGTCGAGCGGGCGCTGCGCGCCGCGCACCCGGACGGCGTCTGGACGATCCTGGGCTGGGAGAACAACCCGCTGCCCGAACTGATCGCCGCCATCGACAAGTCGAAGATGGTGATCTTCGACGGCATCTCCGACCGCACCACGGCCGAACCGGACCGCGAGAAGGACTGGGCCGGCACCCCGTACTGCTTCGGCACCATCCCCAACTACGGCGGCCGCACCACGCTCGGCGCGAAGACCCACGCCTGGAACGACCGGTTCTTCAGGTGGCGCGACAAGTCGAACAGTTCGTTGGCGGGCACCGCGTACATGCCGGAGGCCACCGAGCGCGACCCGGCGGCCTTCGAGCTCTTCTCCGAACTGGCCTGGCGCGAACAGCCCGTGGACCGCGCCGAATGGTTCGCCGACTACGGCGAGTTCCGGTACGGGGAGCGGGACCGGGGCGCGCGCACCGCCTGGGCCGCGCTGCGCGACACCGCCTACCAGCAGCACGCGCCCGAGCGCAGCGACCCGCACGACTCCCTCTTCGCCGCCCGCCCCGACCTCGACGCCAACCGCGCCGCCGAGTACGCGCCCCGCGACCTGTCCTACGACCCGGCGCGCTTCGACGCCGCGCTCGCCGGGCTGCTGGCGGTCGACGACGAGCTGCGCCGCAGCGACGCGTACAAGGCCGACCTCGTCGACGTCGCCCGGCAGGCCGTCGCCCACCGCAGCCGCCAGTTGCTGCCGCAGCTGAAGACCGCTTACGTCCGCAAGGACCTGTCGACCTTCCGTGCGCTGTCCGCGCTGTGGCTGAAGCTGATGCGGCTGGCCGACGACATCGCGGGCGCGCACCGCGCGTTCCTGCTCGGGCCGTGGAACGAGGCGGCGCGGGCCATGGGGTCGAGCGCGGCCGAGTCGGCGGAGCTGGAGCGCACGGCCCGCGTACTGATCACCGTCTGGGGCGACCGCGCCACCTCCGACCCCGGCAAGCTGCACGAGTACGGCAACCGCGACTGGAACGGCCTGATGGCCGACTTCTACCTGCCGCGCTGGGCGAAGTGGCTCGGAGAGCTGGAGGACGCGCTGCGCGAGGGGCGCGCACCGCGGCCGGTGGACTGGTTCGCCTTCGAGGAGCCGTGGACGCGCGAGCGCAAGCGGTACCCGGTGCGCCCGGTCTCCGACGCCTACCGCACGGGGCGCCGCGTCCGGGACACCCTGGCCGCCGCCCCGTACCAGGGCACGCTCTCCGCGACCGCCCAGCCCGCCGCCGTACCGCCCGGCGGCCGCGCCACGCTCACCGGCGCGCTGCGCAACGTCAACGGCCTGCGCGCCACCGGCCGCGTCGACTTCGAGCTGACCGGCCTCGACGCCGCCGCGCAGGGCCCGGTCTCGCTGCCGCACATCGCGCCGGGCGGCACGGGCACGGTCCGCTGGCGGGTCACGGCCCCGGCCGGCCCGCTCGACCGGCCGCTGAAACCCCTGCCGTACGAGCTGACGGCGCGGTACGGGCCGCGCGGCGAGGAGCGGGTGACGGCCGTCCAGCCCGGCACGCTCTACGCGGCGGGCCCGCTGGAGCCGGGCTGGAAGACCGTCACCAACAACGCGGCGGTCTTCGGGCAGCTGGGCGACCGGTTCGCCATCGAGGGCGGCGGCATGGACCTGTGGAAGGGCACGGCGGAGTTCGGCGCGGTCTACCGCGAGGGCGCGCTCGGCGCGGGCCACTCGGCCACGGTCCGGGTGGACAGCCAGACGAACACCGGCGGCTGGGCGCGTACCGGCATCATCGTCCGCAACTCCCTGGCCGCCCCCACCTCAGCGGGCTTCGTGAACCTGGCGGCCACGCCGGAGCAGGGCATCGTCCTCTCCTACGACACCAACGGCGACGGCACGGTCGACACCTACAAGCGCGTCACGGGGGTCAAGGCCCCGGTGCTGCTGCGCCTGACGCGCACCGCGGCCGGCGCGTACACCGCCGAGTGCTCGACGGACGGCGGCGCGACCTGGCGGACGATCGCGACGGTGACGGTGCCGGGCGCGGCGGCGGTCCAGGACGTGGGGCTGTTCATGACGGCGGGCAATGACGGGAGCGGGAAGCGGGGGCTGGTGGAGTTCAGCGGGTGGGCGCTGGCCTGAGGGCGCGGCCGGGGCGCCCCGGCGCCGGGGCTGGCGCGCGCCCCGCCCGCCGCCGATCATGGGCGGATGATCACCGCCCTCTCCCGGCTGCCCCGGCTCGCCCCCGCGTACGTCGGCGGCGTGCAGCTCGGCGCGTACGCCCTGCGCCGGGCCGCGCCCGCCGCCCGTCAGCGGCTGCTGCGCGACTGCTCGACCAACGTCGACAACTTGCGCCGTGGCCGCTGGGCCACCCTCGCCACCAGCGCCGTGCTCGTCGAGGAGCCGATGGAACTCCCGTACGCGCTGCTGCTCCTGGCCGTACTCGGTTACGCCGAGCACGCGCACGGCGCGTGGCGCGCGGCGGCCGTCTTCGCGTACGGGCACGCGGGCGCGAGCCTGCTGGTGTACGCCGGGCTGCGCGCCGCCCCCGGCACCAGCCCGCGCACGCGCTCGGCGATCGACGTCGGCCCCAGCTACGGGCTCAACGCCGTCGCCGGCGCGCTCGCGAGGACGCTGCCGCGCGGCCCGGCACGTACGGCCGCGACCGGGGCCCTCCTCGCGCTCGGCATGCGCCCGCTGCTGCGCGGGGAGCGGACGTTCACCGACGCCGGGCACCTCGCCGCGCTCGTCCTCGGACTCGCCCTCCCGCCGGGCGCCGGCCGGCGACGGGTGACCAGCGGCTGAAGCGACCGGCGGATGAAACGACCGGTACCGGACGGCAGCCGGCGAAGGCGCCCCGCGGCAGATGACAACTGACCAAGGCGGCGACCGGCGGACAGGCGACGGAACGAGCGCCTCCGGGATGCCGGCACCCACGAACGACCGACGCCGGGCACCTCGCCGCGCTCGTCCTCGGGCTCACCCTCGGACTCGCCCTCCCACCGGGCGCCGGCCGGCGTCGGGTGACCGGCGGCTGAAGCGGCCGACGGTTGAAACGACCGGTACCGGATGGCAGTCGGCGAAAGCGCCCCGCAGCGGGTGACAACTGACCAAGGCTGCGACCGGCGGACAGGCGACGGAACAAGCGCCTCCGGGATACCGGCCCCCACGAACGACCGACGCCGGGCACCTCGCCGCGCTCGCCCTTGGACTCGCCCTCCCACCGGGCACCGGCCGGCGTCGGGTGACCAGCGGCTGAAACGACCCACGGTTGAAACGTCCGGTACCGGACGGCAGTCGGCAGAGGCGACCCACGGCGGATGACAACTGACCAAGGCGGCGACCGGCGGACAGGCCGCGGAACGAGCGCCTCCGGGATGCCGGCACCCACGAACGGGTGCGGTGACCACCGCACCGTTCACTCGTTCTTCCGAATGTGGAACAGCAGGCGACAACCCCCCGTCCCGAGGTCATCACCCCCATCGACGTCGAGCAGGCCGAGGCCGCGCTCATGGAGCACTATCCGCGCCTGGTACGGCTCGGATATCTCGTCCTCCCGCCGGACCTCGGCCGCAGGCGCCGGGTGCTGACCGCGCACGCCGTCGCCCAGCGGGCGCTGCCGCGCAACCGCGCGTCCGCCACCGGCCACGGAGTGCCCGCGCCGCGTACGCCCGACGGCTCGCGGACCGACCCCGGCTACGCGTACGTACGGACCCGGGTGCTGCGCGCGGCGCTGGTGGCGGGACGGCCGCGCGGCCGCTGGGAGCTGCCGCGCCCCGGCCAGCTGCCGCCGCCGCTGCCGCGGGTGTGGGGGCTGCGGCTGTTCCCGCGCTCGGGCGGGGCCGAGGAACTCGCCGTGGAGCAGGCGCTGTCCGCGCTGTCCGTACCGGGCCGGGCGGCGTACGTGCTGCGCGCGCTGGAGCGGATGGGCGAGCTGGACGTGCTGCGGGCGCTGGACGCCGCCGGGGCCGACGACCCGGACGCGGCGCTCGACGAGGCGGACGCGGTCGAGCTGCCCGTCGGCATCGAGGCCGAGTCGCTGCTGACCGCCCCGGAGTTCGACCCCTGTTCGCTCCAGGCGCGGCCGACCGATCTGCTGCGCCGCCGCCAGCACTCCCGCGCGGCGCTCGCGGCGCTGGCCGCCGCGGCCGTGTGCGGCACGCTGCTGAGCCTGCCCGGCTCCGGCTGGGGCCCGGACGGCGCGGCGGCCCCGCCGTACGCGCGCAACTCGGCGGCCGAGCGGGCCCTGGACCCGGCGAGCCTGACGCGGGCCGCGCCCGCAGCGTGGAAGACCGCCGACCGCGGCGACTTCTCGTCCTGGCCCGCGCGCGGCAACCGGCTCGGCGACCGGGAGCTGCTGCACCGGGCGCTGGCCGTCTGGGCGCGGCCCGGCCGCGACACGCGGGCGTCGGCGACGCCCGGCACTCTCCCCGGCCCGCCGCCCGGCCCGCCCCAGTTGCTGTACGCGGGCGAGGTCGGCTCGGTGGCCGTGGTGATCCTCCACGACGGGCTGCGCGTGGTGCGCTACGCCGAGCCCAAGGGCGGCAAGGCGTCGCTGGTGGCCCTGGACTTCGCGCGCGCCGACGCCGCGGACACCGCCTCGGCGACCGCCCTCGTCGTGGCGCGCGTGGACGGCAACGTCCGCTACCTGACGGCCCCCTGGGTGAAGGACACGGCCGTACGCGACCTGCTCAAGCCGGCCGCCGCCGCGCGCCCGCTGCACCGCGCCGCCGACGGCGTGACCGACCCGGTGCCGAGCCCGGTCGGCGGGGCGCAGGGGTGCGAAAGCTGGCCCGCGCTCCAGCTCGGCGGTCGCCTGGTGACCGACCTCGGCGAACTGTTCCCGGCCCGGCTCACCTACGGGAGCCCGGCGGGCGGCGGCGCCCGCGATGTGAACACCACGGAGGGGCGGGCCAGTTGGGCGCATTCGGCCTGCCATCTGGCGAGCGTGCGCGGACAGGGGGTGCGGACCGTGAACTCCTGGCGGTTCGCGACGCAGCCGCTGCCCGCCGGCGCCGGGAGCGCCGAGTGGGTCTGCACGCGGACCGAGACCTGGCGGGGCGGCGGCGGTCAGGCGCTGGCCCAGTTCCAGCCGCCGGGCGCGAAGCCGGGCGCGCCGGGCGCGCTCGTCGCCCGCTCCGCGGGTTCGCGGGCGTGCGGCCCGCACGACCCGAAGGCACTGGCGGGCGCGCTGTGGAAGTCGCCGGCCGGCCAGTGGTACCTGCTCGCGGCGGGCAGCCGCCAGGTCGCCTCCATCACCGCCACGGGCGGGGTGCGCGGCAGCGCCCCGGGCAACCTGCTGACCGTACCGGCGAAGGACGGCGCGCGGGCGAAGCTGAGCGCGCGGCTGACGGACGGCAAGAAGCTCGCCCCGCTGCACTGACGAGACCGACCACAAGGAGCGACTCAACTCCCTTTCCACAAGGCCGAGTCAGGGTCAACCCCTAACGCACGGGCGGCGTGCGACGCCTGCGCGGAGAGAGACGGCGCCCGCACGGAGGGGCACGACAAGATCACAGGTTGGGCACCGCCCAAGACCTCCGCCCGACCCGGTCGTTAGAGTGGTCCGCATGACGACCGGGGTACGCCGCAGGATGGGCGTCGAGCAGCGCCGGGATCAGCTGATCTCGGTGGCGCTCGGGCTCTTCAGCCGCCGCTCCCCCGAAGACGTCTCGATCGACGAGATAGCCGAGACCGCCGGGATATCGCGGCCGCTGGTCTACCACTACTTCCCCGGCAAGCAGAGCCTGTACGAGGCCGCGCTGCGCCGGGCGGGCGACCAGCTCGCCGCGCTCTTCGCCGAGCCCCGCGAAGGTCCGCTCGGCGCGCGGCTGCTGCGCGTCACGCACCGCTTCTTCGACTTCGTCGAGGACCACCCCGGTTTCACCGCGCTGCTGCGCGGCGGTCCGGCGGCCGGCGCGGCCGCGGCGGGAGCGATGATCGACGGGGTCCGGCAGGCCGCGTACGAGCAGATCGTCGCCCATCTCGGCCTGACGCACCCGGGGCCGCGCATGGAGCTGGTCGTCCGCTCCTGGATCTCCCTCGCCGAGACGACGGCGCTGCTGTGGCTCGACGGCCGGCAGCTCGCACGGCGCGAGGTGGAGCTCCAACTGGTGCACGATCTGGCCGCGTTGGCGGCGGTGAGCGCGGCGTACGACGAGGAGATGGCGGGCGTCCTGCGCCGCATGCTCGCGGACGAGCCCGCCGACGGCCCGTTCGGGGACCTCCTGGGCCGCCTCGCGGCGCTCGCGCCGCTGCCGCTCGCGAACTGACCCCGTCGCGGACACGGCCCGGTCACGGACCGGGAGTTGGCCCGTTCTCCACGCTGCAAGCTCTTTCGCAAGGGATTGCGACCTGTTAGCTTCCTCCCCAGCCCGGACCGTCCAGGGACGGGCCGGCCCTCGGGAGAGGGGATCGATCCCATGCGCAGAGGGATTTCCGCCGTCATCGCCGTGGGGGCGCTGGCGCTGGGTGCGGCGGCGTGCGGAGGGGACGGCGGCGGGGCGGACGAGGGGAGCGGCTCCAAGGCGGCGAAGGAGCCGGGCAGCGTCTCGGGGACCGTCACCTGGTGGGACACCTCGGACGCGACCAATGAGGCGCCGACGTACCGGAAGCTGGTCTCGGCGTTCGAGAAGAAGTACCCGAAGATCGAGGTCGACTACGTCAATGTGCCGTTCGACCAGGCGCAGCAGAAGTTCAAGACGGCGGCGCAGAGCGGCCGGGGCGCGCCCGATGTGCTGCGCTCCGACGTCGGCTGGACGGCGGGGTTCGCGCAGCTCGGCTATCTGAAGGACCTGACCGGCACCCCGGCGCTGGGCAACCGCGGCGACTTCCTCGAAGGGCCGCTGAAGAACGCGGCGTACCAGGGCAAGACCTACGGCGCCCCGCAGGTCACCGACACGCTCGGCCTCATGTACAACAAGGGCCTCCTCAAGCGGGCGGGCGTCGCGAAGCCGCCGGCGAACTGGCCGGAGGTCAAGGCCGCCGCCGCGAAGGTCAAGGAGCGGACGGGTGCGGGCGGCATCGGGCTCAACCCGGACGGCTACTACGCGCTGCCGTTCCTCTACGGCGAGAAGAGCGATCTGGTCGACGTCGCCGACAAGAAGATCACCATCGCCGACGCGGCGTCGCTCAAGGGCATCGAGACCGCCGTCGACCTGGTCAGGTCCGGGGCCGCGCCGAAGCCCGCCGGCACCGACGGCTACAACAGCCTCAAGACGGACTTCAAGAACGGCGAGCTGGCGATGCTGATCGACGGCCCGTGGGCGACGAAGGAGATCTTCGGCGGCGCCGCCTACCGGGACCGTGCGAACCTCGGCATCGCGCCCGTACCGGCCGGGTCGACCGGCGTCGCGGGCGCCCCCGTGGGCGGCCACAACCTCGCCGTCTACGCCGGTTCGAAGAACTTCGACGCCGCGTACCTCTTCGTGAAGTTCATGACCGACGCGGCCCAGCAGGAGACCGCCGCCACGTCCGTCGGCGTGCTGCCGACCCGCAAGTCCGCGTACACCGAGGGCGTGCTGGCCGATCCGGTGCGCGACGCCTTCCACCGCGCGCTGGCCACGGCGCGCCCGCGCCCGGCGATCCCGCAGGGCGGCGACCTGTTCACCGACTGGCTACAGCACTACACGAAGATCCTGACGCTCAAGGAGGGCCCGAAGGCGGGCCTCGACGCCACCGCGAAGGCGTGGCGGACCACGCTGCTCAAAGACTACGAGATACAGAGGTAGCCGACGAGCACGCCCAGTTGACTCCGGCTCGGCCGGTCGGGGGGAGTACGGCCGACAGGCCCGTACGCTCCCACGCGCCCGCCCCGCCGAGCCGGTTCCACCGCACTCGCCGACCCGAACCGCGCAGCCCGCCCCCGACCGACGAAAGCCGCGGAGCCATGTCCACTGCCGCATCCGGTACCGGGCCCCCACGCCCGGCGCGCCCCGGCCCGTTCCCGCGGCTGCGGCGCTCCTTCGACGCCCACTGGTACGCGTGGGCGATGGTGCTGCCGGTGGTCGTGGTGCTCACGGTGCTCGTCGGCTATCCGCTGGGGCGCGGAATCTTCCTCTCCTTCACCAACGCCGACGAGGCGAACGTCGCCCGGACCATCGGCGTGAACCACATCCCGGCCACGTACGAGTTCGTCGGCCTCGACAACTACTGGAAGGTCCTCTCCGGGCAGGAGGGCCACTTCTACGGGCGGCTGGCGTGGACCGTCGTCTGGACGGGGTCCTGCGTCTTCTTCCACTACACCATCGGCCTCGGGCTCGCGCTGCTGCTCAACCGCCGGATGCGGTGGCGCGGCCTGTACCGGGTGCTGCTGATCCTGCCGTGGGCGGTGCCCGCGTTCGTCGCGACGTTCTCCTGGCGGCTGATGTTCAACGAGAAGTACGGGGTCCTCAACGCCGTCCTGGAGAAGCTCGGCGTGGGCGCCGTCGACTGGCTCGGCGACGGCCTGCTCCAGAAGGTGTCGGCGGTCGCGGTCAATGTGTGGCTGGGCGTGCCGTTCATGATGGTGGCGATCCTCGGCGGCCTCCAGTCGATCCCGTCCGAGCTGCACGAGGCCGCCGAGGTGGACGGCGCGACGCCCTGGCAGCGGTTCCGGCATGTGACGCTGCCCGGTCTGAAGCCGGTCAGCGGGACGGTGATCCTGCTGGGCGTCATCTGGACGTTCAACATGTTCCAGGTCATCTACCTGCTGATCGGGCAGGGCGCGAGCTCCGAGAGCGAGATCCTGGTGACGTACTCCTACCGGCTGGCCTTCCAGGGCGTGCGCGACTACGCGGGCTCGGCCACGTACGGCGTCCTGATCCTGTCGCTGCTGCTGGTCTTCGCCGTGTTCTACCGCCGGCTGCTCACCCGCCAGGAGGGCGCGCGGTGAGCGCGCACGCGGGAGGCGGCCGGAGCGTACGGGCGCGAGGCGGGTCCGGGCCGGTCGTACGGGCGCGGGGCGCGCGGTCCCGTAAAGCCTCCGTGGCGCTGCACGCGACGCTGATCGCCGCCGCTCTGATCGCCGCCTTCCCCGTCCTCTTCGTGGTCTTCGTGTCGCTGCGCGGCCGGGACGGCTGGCAGGAGCCGATGCGGTTCGTCGGCTTCACCCTCGCCAACTACGGCCATGTGCTGGCGCACACCGAGTTCCTCACCTGGTTCCGCAACTCGGTGCTCGTGGCGCTGGGCGCGACGGTGCTCGGCGTGTTCGTCGCGGCGAGCGCGGGGTACGCGGTCTCGCGGCTGCGGTTCCCCGGCCACCGGCCGCTGATGTGGACTTTCCTGGTCGTCCAGATGTTCCCCATGGCGGTGCTGATCGTGCCGCTGTACAACATTCTGGGGACGCTCAAGCTCCTCGACTCCTACCCCGGTCTCATCGTCACCTACTGCTCGATCTCGGTGCCGTTCTGCGCCTGGATGCTCAAGGGCTACTTCGACACCATCCCCGTCGAGATCGACGAGGCGGGGCGGGTCGACGGCCTGACCCCGTTCGGCGCCTTCTGGCGGCTGATCGTCCCGCTCGCCCGGCCCGGCCTGGCGGTCACCGCCTTCTACTCCTTCATCACCGCGTGGGGCGAGGTCGCCTTCGCCACCCAGTTCATGAGCAGCGAGCGGCACTACACCCTCGCCGTGGGCCTCCAGACCTTCGTCGGCCAGCAGAAGGCCGAATGGGGGCTGATGACCGCGGCGGCCGTCCTGATCACCGTCCCGGCCGGGTTCGTCTTCTTCCTCGCCCAACGCCACCTGGTCGCCGGGCTCACCGCGGGAGGCACCAAGGGCTGACCGTCACCGACGCGCGCGCCCCGCGTTGACCTCATTGCCGGAACAGCCGGACAGCGCGACAGCGCACCGAACCCGCCCGCTCCATCCGCATGTACGTGACGCCCCGTTGGTTGGGCCCGCCCGATAGGGAACCGCATGACCCAGGACCTCGCGCCCCTCGTCCACGACCCGAGCGCCCGCCGGGCCGCCGGCTGGTGGCGCAGCGCCGTCATCTACCAGGTGTACGTGCGCTCGTTCGCCGACAGCGACGGCGACGGCGTCGGCGATCTGCGCGGGGTCCACGACCGGCTGCCGTACCTCGCCGGACTGGGCGTGGACGCGGTCTGGCTGACCCCGTTCTACGCCTCGCCGCAGGCGGACGGCGGCTACGACGTCGCCGACTACCGGGCGGTGGACCCGCTGTTCGGCGACCTGTCCGACGCCGACCGGCTCGTACGGGAGGCGCACCGGCTGGGCCTTCGGGTCATCGTCGACATCGTGCCCAACCACACCTCCGACCAGCACGCGTGGTTTCGAGCCGCGCTCGCGGACCGGCACGGGGGTCCGGCCCGCGAGCGTTACCACTTTCGCCCGGGGAGAGGCGAGAGCGGCCAGTTCCCGCCCAACGACTGGGAATCCGTGTTCGGCGGCCCCGCCTGGACCCGTACGGCCGGGGCCGACGGGACCCCCGGCGAGTGGTACCTCCATCTCTTCGCGCCCGAGCAGCCCGATCTCAACTGGGACAACCCGGAGGTGGCGCGGGAGTTCGAGTCCGTCCTGCGGTTCTGGCTGGACCTCGGCGTGGACGGGTTCCGCGTCGACGTGGCGCACGGCATGGTCAAGGCGGCCGGGCTGCCCGACATCGGCCGCGGGGAGCAGGCCGAGATGATCGGCACGCAGGTGCTGCCGTTCTTCGACCAGGACGGCGTGCACGAGATCCACCGCTCCTGGCGGCGGCTGCTGGACGGCTACGGCGGCGAGCGGATCGGGGTCGCGGAGGCGTGGGCCCCGACGTCCGAGCGGCTCGCGCTGTACGTACGCCCGGACGAACTGCACCAGGCGTTCAACTTCCAGTTCCTGCGGTGCCCGTGGGACGCGGCCGCGATGCGCGAGGTCGTCGACGAGTCGCTGGCCGCCGCCGGTTCCGTGGGCGCGCCCACCACCTGGGTGCTCTCCAACCACGACGTCGTGCGCCACACCACCCGGTACGGCGGCGGGGAGCGGGGGCTGCGCCGGGCGCGCGCCGCGTCGCTGCTGATGCTGGCGCTGCCCGGCTCGGCCTATGTGTACCAGGGCGAGGAGCTGGGGCTGCCGGAGGTGGTGGACCTGCCGGACGAGGCGCGCCAGGACCCGGCGTTCCTCCGCCGCGCGAGCGGGGCCCCTGCCGAGGAAGAGGGAGAGGGAGGGGGAGAGGCGGCGGAGCGCAGCGGGCAGGACGGCACCCGGGACGGCTGCCGGGTGCCGATCCCGTGGTCGGGCGACGCGGCCCCGTACGGCTTCGGGCCCGGGGCCAGCTGGCTGCCGCAGCCCGCTCAGTGGCGGGGGCTGTCGGTCGAGGCGCAGTCGGGCGACCCGCGCTCGACGCTGGAGCTGTACCGCTCGGCGCTCGCCCTGCGCCGGTCCCTGCCGGGGCTCGGCGACGGCCCGATGGGCTGGCTGCCCGCGCCCGAGGGGGTGCTGGCCCTGTCCCGCCCCGGCCTCGTCTGCACGCTGAACACCCTGTCCGCCGAGGCCGAACTCCCGGTGCCGGGCCGCCCGGTGCTGGCCACCGCCCCGCTGGAGTTCGGCGGCGGCGCGGTCCGCATCCCGGCCGACGCGTGCGTGTGGTGGGCGGTGTGAGATGCGGCCGGCTCAGTCCGCTCCCGTGACCGCCCGGCTCGCCGACATCGCGGCCCAGGCGGGGGTCAGCGAGGCCACCGTGAGCCGGGTGCTCAACGGGAAGCCCGGTGTCGCGGCGGCGACCCGCCAGTCCGTGCTGGCCGCCCTCGACGTGATCGGGTACGAGCGTCCGGTGCGGCTGCGGCAGCGCAGCGCCGGGCTCGTCGGGCTGATCACCCCCGAGCTGGAGAACCCGATATTCCCCGCCTTCGCCCAGGTCATCGGGCAGGCCCTGACCCGCCAGGGGTATACGCCGGTGCTGGCCACCCAGACGCCCGGCGGGTCCACGGAGGACGAGCTGACGGAGCTGCTGGTGGAGCGGGGGGTGGCCGGGATCATCTTCGTCTCCGGGCTGCACGCGGACACCACCGCGGACCCGCGGCGCTACGAGCGGCTGCGCGCCCAGGGCGTCCCCTTCGTGCTCGTGGGCGGCTTCTCCGCGGAGGTGCGGGCCCCCTTCGTCTCCCCCGACGACCGGGCCGCGGCCCGGCTCGCCGTCACCCATTTGGCGGCATTGGGCCACCGGCGGATCGGGCTGGCGCTGGGGCCCCGGCGGTTTGTGCCCGTACAGCGGAAGACCGAGGGTTTTCTGCGCTCCATGGCGGACGAACTGGGGGTGCCGGCCGTCGAGGCGGAGCGGCTGATCCAGCACTCGCTGTTCTCCCTGGAGGGCGGGCAGGCCGCGGCCGCCTCCCTCATCGGCCGCGGCTGCACGGCCGTGGCGTGCGCCAGCGACATGATGGCGCTCGGCGCCGTCCGGGCCGCCCGCGAGCGCGGTCTGCGGGTACCCCGGGACCTGTCGGTCGTCGGTTTCGACGACTCTCCCCTCATAGCTTTCACCGATCCGCCGCTCACCACCATCCGGCAGCCGGTGCGGCCGATGGGCCAGGCCGCCGTACGGGCCCTGCTGGAGGAGATAGGGGGCTCCCCCGCGCCGCACAGCGAGTTCGTCTTCCTGCCGGAACTGGTGGTCAGGGGCTCGACGGCGGCTGCCCCCAGGGGTCGGGACCCCCTTCAGGACGACGTTGAAACGGGGTAGGAACCGACCTGGGGATGATCTGCGCTCCGGCTCCGTCTGGCAGACTGATTCCTATGGGTGAAGCGCACGTGAGGACTCCGGAAGGCCGATCGGCCACCCCGCCACCCATCGAGGAGCGCGCGGGCCGACCGGCGGAGAACCGCACGCTTTTTCAGCGCCTTCGCTCCCCTCGCAGGCCCCGCCTCTGGTTCGAGATCCTGCTGATCGCGGTCAGCTACTGGACGTACTCCCTGATCCGCAACGCGGTCCCGGAGCAGAAGGCCAAGGCGCTCGACAACGCCGACTGGATCTGGCAGGCCGAGCAGACCCTGCACATAGCGGTCGAGGACACGATCAACCGCGCCGTGGACTCGGTGACGTGGCTGATCGTGGGCATGAACTACTACTACGCGACGCTGCACTTCATCATGACGATCGGCGTGCTGGTGTGGCTCTACCGCCGCCATCCCGGCCGGTACGCGGCGACCCGGCTGGTGCTCTTCGCCACCACCGCCTTCGCGCTCGTCGGCTACTACTTCTACCCGCTCGCCCCGCCCCGCCTGATGAACGGCGTGTCCTTCATCGACACGGTCGTGGTCCACCACACCTGGGGCTCGATGGCGTCGGGCAACCTCGCCGACATGTCCAACCAGTACGCGGCGATGCCGTCGATGCACATCGGCTGGTCCACGTGGTGCGGCATCACCATCGCGATGCTGGCGCGGCCGCTGTGGGCGAAGATCCTCGGCGCCCTGTACCCGGTGGCGACGCTGGCGGTCATCGTCTCCACCGCCAACCACTTCTGGCTGGACGCGATCGGCGGGCTGATCTGCCTGGCCGTGGGGTTCGCACTCGCCTACGCCTGGTACGGGGCGTTCCCGTACCAGCTGGCCCGGCAGGTGGCGAGCCGGCCGGTGGCCAAGGCCGCCCCCGCTCCGGCTCCCAAGGCGGCGTCCAGGCCCGAGCCCGAGGCCGCCGCGGTGAGCGCCCGCGGGAAGGCCGCCGAGCAGGCCGCGGCGGCGAGGGCCGAGACCGGCGGCTGAGCCCTCGGGGCCCCGGCCCCTCGGGAAACCGGCCTCGTCAGGCCCCGTAGAACAGCTCCTCCACCACTGCGCGCGCCCTGCGGGTGGTCCGCCGGTAGTCCTCCAGCATGTCCCCCACGTGCCCCGGCTCGTAGCCGAGGTAGCGCCCCACCGCGGCCAGCTCGCGGCTGTCGCCGGGGAAGGTGTCGCCGGGCCGGCCGCGTACCAGCATCACCGCGTTGCGCACCCGGGACGCCAGCATCCACGCCTCGTCCAGCGTCTGCGCCTCCTCCGCCGGTACGAGACCGGCGGCGTGCGCGGCGGCCAGCGCCTCGCGGGTCCGGGTGGTGCGCAGCCCCGGCGCCTCCCAGCCGCGCCGCATCTGCATCAGCTGCACCGTCCACTCCACGTCGGAGAGGCCGCCGCGGCCCAGTTTGGTGTGGGTCGTGGGGTCCGCGCCGCGCGGCAGCCGCTCGGTCTCCATCCGGGCCTTGAGCCGCCGGATCTCGCGCACCGCGTCCTCGCCGAGCCCCTCGGCGGGGTAGCGCAGCGGGTCCACCAGCTCGATGAACCGTTCGCCGAGGTCCGGGTCGCCCGCCACCGGTTCGGCGCGCAGCAGCGCCTGGCTCTCCCACACCAGCGACCAGCGCCGGTAGTAGGCCGCGTACGACGCCAGGGACCGCACCATCGGCCCGGTCTTGCCCTCCGGGCGCAGGTCGGCGTCGATGAGCAGCGGCGGGTCGGAGCTGGGGAGCTGGAGGAGCCGCCGCATCTCGGTGGCGACGGCGAAGGCGGCCTTCGCCGCCACCTGCTCCTCGACGCCCTCGCGCGGCTCGTACACGAACAGCACGTCCGCGTCCGATCCGTAGTTCATCTCCCGGCCGCCGAACCGGCCCATGCCGATGACCGTGAACCGGGCCGGCAGCGTGTCGCCCCACTCGGCCCGTACGGCGGCGCGCAGGGCGCCCGCGAGCGTCGCCGCGGTGAGGTCCGAGAGGGCCGAGCCGGTCGCGTCGAGGGCCTCGCCGGGGTCGGTGCGGGCCGGGACGCCCTCGGTGCCGTACGCGCCGACGAGGTCCGCGGCGGCGGTGCGGAACATCTCGCGGCGCCGGACGCCGCGCGCCGCCGCCACCGCCTGCTCGGCCCCGTCCGCGCGGCCCACCGCGGCCAGCACCTCCTGCTCCAGCCCGGCCCGGCCGCGCGGCCGCAGCCCGTCCGGGGCGCCGAGCAGGGCGACCGCCTCGGGGGCGCGCAGCAGCAGGTCGGGGGCGAGCCGCCCGGCGGACAGCACGCGCGCCAGGTTCTCGGCGGCGGCGCCCTCGTCCCGCAGCAGCCGCAGGTACCAGGGCGTCTTGCCCAACGCGTCCGAGACCTTGCGGAAGTTGAGCAGTCCGGCGTCCGGGTCGGCGGAGCCCGCGAACCAGCCCAGCAGTACGGGCAGCAGCGTGCGCTGGATGGCGGCCTTGCGGGTCACGCCGGAGGACAGCGCCTCCAGGTGGCGCAGGGCCGCGGCCGGGTCGGCGTAGCCCAGGGCCTCCAGCCGCTGGCCGGCGGCCCTGGCGCTGAGCCGGGTCTCGCCGGGTTCGAGCTGGGCGACGGCGTCGAGCAGCGGCCGGTAGAAGAGCTTCTCGTGCAGCCGCCGCACCTCGCGGGCGTGCCGCTTCCACTCCTTGCGCAGGTGCTCGACGGGTTCCACGCCGCTGGGCCAGCCGAAGGGCCGGGCCAGGGAGCGGCCCAGCCGCCGCAGATCGGCCTCGTTGTCCGGGACGAGGTGGGTGCGGCGCATCTTGTGCAGCTGGATGCGGTGTTCCATGGAGCGCAGGAAGCGGTACGCGGCGTCGAGGGAGGCGGCGTCGGCACGCCCCACGTAGCCGCCCGCGGCGAGGGAGGCGAGGGCGGCGAGGGTGTTGGACCGGCGGAGGGTGGCGTCGGTGCGGCCGTGCACCAGTTGCAGGAGCTGTACGGCGAATTCGACGTCGCGCAGCCCGCCGGGGCCGAGCTTGAGCTCGCGGTCGATCTGGGCGGCGGGGATGTTCTCGATGACGCGGCGGCGCATGTGCTGCACGTCGGGGACGAAGTTCTCGCGCTCCGAGACCTGCCAGACCATGGGGGTCACCGCGTCGATGTACTCCCGGCCCAGTTCGGCGTCGCCGGCCATCGGCCGGGCCTTGAGCAGCGCCTGGAACTCCCAGGTCTTGGCCCACCGCTGGTAGTACGCGAGGTGGCTGGAGAGGGTCCGTACGAGCGGCCCGTTGCGGCCCTCGGGGCGGAGGTTGGCGTCGACGGGCCAGATGGTGCCCTCGGCCGTCACGTCCGAGCACAGCCGCATCAGCCGGGCGGCGAGCCGGGTCGCCGCCTGCACGGCCTTGGACTCGTCGACGCCGCCCTTGGGCTCGGCGACGAAGATGACGTCCACGTCGGAGACGTAATTCAGCTCGTGGCCGCCGCACTTGCCCATGCCGATGACGGCGAGCCGGGCCGCGGCGGCGTCGGTGGGCTGCTCCTCGGCGGCGATCTCCAGCGCGGCGAGCAGGGTGGCGGTGGCCAGGTCGGCGAGTTCGGCGGCGGTCTCGGCGACCTCGGTGGTGCCGCACACGTCGCGGGCGGCGATGCCCAGCAGGGACCGGCGGTAGGCGGCGCGCAGCGCGTCGGGGCGGGGCCGGCCCGCGCCGCGCTCGCCCCAGATGCCCTCGGCCAGTTCGCGCTCGAACTCGGGCGTGGTGGGGTGCAGATCGGCGGATTCGTAGGTGACGAGGGAGTGCCAGTCGGCGGGGTGGCGGGCCAGGTGGTCGCCGAGCGCCTCGGACGCGCCGAGCACCCCGATGAGCCGGTCGCGCAGCGGCTTGGCGGTGATGAGCGTGTCGAGGAACGTGCGCCGGTCGTCGTCCTCCTGCGCCTCCACCATGCGCACGAGGCCGTGCAGCGCCAGGTCGGGGTCGGCGGCGGCGCCGAGCGCGTCGAGCAGTACGGGGTCGGCGCGCACGGTGGACAGTTCGGGGACGTCGAGCAGCCGCTCGGCGCCGGCGGGGTCGGTGAACCCGTACCGCACCAGCCGGGTGAAGGTGCTGCTCCTGCGACCCTGCGGTACGGACATGCCGCCGCCTCCTGTCCGTCGAACGCCGCGCTCGCCGGCCACTCGCGATCGCCGGGCCGCTCGCATCACTCGGCCGCTTGCGATCAAGGGCCGGTACGAGCCTAATGGCGGCGGGCGGCCGGGGCGTGCGGGGGCACCGTACCCATACACCGTAGAACCCCGGTGAAGTCCGAGTGGCGAGGCGCGTCGTATTGCGTCGCGGCAAGGGGCGCTGCAAGGTCGAAGGGGCCAGGCAGGAGGCCGGGACGACCAGCGCACCGGCACAGCGGAGAACGCAACGCACGGAAGGACAGCCATGCCCATCGCGACGGTGAACCCCACGAACGGCGAGACGCTCAAGACGTTCGACGCACTGGGCCCGGAGGAGATCGAGCGGCGGCTGGCCGCCGCCGAGTCCGCGTTCCGCCAGTACCGCACCACCGGCTTCGCCGAGCGCGCCCGGCTGCTGGGCCGCGCCGCCGACCTGCTGGAAGAGGACGAGCACGACATCGCCCGCACCATGACCACGGAGATGGGCAAGCCGATCGGCGCGGCCCGCACCGAGGCGGCGAAGTGCGTCAAGACGATGCGCTGGTACGCGGCGCACGCCGAGGGGCTGCTGGCGGACGAGCACCCGGCGGACGCGGACGTACGCGACTCCGGCGCCACGCACGCGCGCGTCCACTACCGGCCGCTGGGCGCGGTGCTCGCCGTCATGCCGTGGAACTTCCCGCTCTGGCAGGTCGTGCGGTTCGCCGCGCCCGCGCTCATGGCGGGCAACGTCGGCCTGCTCAAGCACGCCTCGAACGTCCCGCAGACCGCGCTGTATCTGGAGGACCTCTTCCACCGCGCCGGGTTCCCGGCCGGCTGCTTCCAGACGCTGCTGGTGGGGTCCGGCGCCATCGAGGCCATCCTGCGCGACGACCGGGTCGCCGCCGCGACGCTCACCGGCAGCGAACCGGCCGGCCGCTCCGTCGCCTCGATCGCGGGCGACGAGATCAAGAAGACGGTCCTGGAACTGGGCGGCAGCGACCCGTACGTGGTCATGCCGTCCGCCGACGTCGACCGGGCCTCGGCCACGGCGGTGACGGCCCGCGTCCAGAACAACGGCCAGTCCTGCATCGCCGCCAAGCGCTTCATCGTGCACGCCGACGTCTACGACCGGTTCGCCGAGCGCTTCACGGCGGGCATGCGCGACCTGACGGTCGGCGACCCGCTGGAGGACACCACCGACGTCGGCCCCCTCTCCTCCGAACAGGGCCGCGCCGACCTGGAGGAGCTGGTGGACGACGCCGTACGCCGCGGGGCGCGGGCGCTGTGCGGCGGGCGTCGGCCCGAGGGCCTCCCGGACGGCTGGTTCTACGAGCCGACGGTCCTCTCCGAGATCACCACCGACATGCGCATCCACCATGAGGAAACCTTCGGCCCCGTCGCCACCCTGTACCGCGCCGCCGACCTCGACGAGGCGCTCGCCATCGCCAACGACACGCCTTTCGGCCTGAGTTCGAACGTCTGGACCCGCGACGCGGCGGAAGTCGACCGCTTCGTCCGCGACATCGAAGCGGGCGGCGTCTTCTTCAACGGCATGACCGCCTCCCACCCCGCCTTCCCCTTCGGCGGCGTCAAACGCTCCGGCTACGGGCGCGAGCTGGCGGGCCACGGCATCCGCGAGTTCTGCAACGCGACGACGGTGTGGCACGGGGCGGGGCCGAGCTGACCGCCCGCCCGCGCGCCGTGCTCACTGTGTATCGGAGTGATCAACTCCCTTTGTGTGCATGCCATGTGAGTACCTGTCAGGCATGTGTGTCCACTGATACGGTCGTGACGTGACGTGAGTTCACTTCCGTAAGGAGGCGCACGATGTCCACGCCTTCGCCGGGGCCGACGCCGACGCCCGGCGCCACGCCGACTCCGGCGCCGCCCGGCAGCGTTCCGCGTGACCCGCGGCCGACCCCGTCCCCTTCCCCCGGCCCCTCGCCGCATCTCATGCCGCCCTGGGGGAGCCCGCCCGACCAGGCTGATCCCGGATGGGTGGGGCCGGGGAGGCGCCGGTGAAGCAGACCGGGGCGCGGCCCCTGAACGCGGATACGCAGACGGGGGGGGACCGTATGATCACCGTTTCTCAGCTCGCCCAGCTCGACATCGAAGCGCTCGGAACCTTCGCGGACGACTGAGCGGCCAGGAGCTGACCGCACCGCATGCCCACCCCTCGAAAGGCACGGATCATCATCACCGTGCTGGCCCTCGTCGTCGGCGCGGTCGCCGTCTGGTTCCTCCTCGCCCTGGCGGCCGTGCTCCAAGACCCGCCGCATCCGTGAACCAGCGGCCGTCCAGGCCGATCCGCACCGTCAGCGGATTCGTGCCGAACGCCCGATCCGCCGCGCGGTCGAACCGCGGAAGAGCCCGGCGAGGCCGTGTAGAGCCGTGGCATGACGTCGCGGTGAGGCTCAGCAGGGCGGCGGTGTGGCGTCAGCCGTCCTGGGCGCCGTCGGAGTCCAGGTGTAACCGGTAGGCGAGCACTTGACGGGCGCTGGTGAGCAGGCGCTGGTCGTGGCGGAAGGCGTAGCCGCGCAGCCGGGCCAGCGCCTGGGCGCAGTCGACGCCGAGTTGGGCGGCGAGCATGCCGGTGGCCTGGTGGACCTCGGCGAAGTGCAGGCCGGTGCCGCTCAGGAGCCGGCTCGCGCCGCCGGGTCCCGCAGCGCGGTTGACGAGGTACTGGGCGAGCAGGTCGGCCAGGATCAGCGCGGGGGTGAGCTGGTCGTCGGTCATCGATCCGGGGGTGGTGCGGTGGCCGGTGAGGGCGCCGATCGCGATGATCCCGATGCGCAGCGGGAAGGCGAACACGGCGTGCACGCCCAGCTCCAGGACCGGCCCGGGCAGGCCGGGCCACCGGGTGGGATCGAGGGCGGCCATGTCGGGGACGAGGATGATGGTGCCGCTCAGGGCCGCGTCCGGACTGGGGCCCTGGCCCTGGGTCAGCTGCATGTCCTCCAGGGGCACGGTGTGCTCGCCGAATGCCTGTACGAGTTCACCGGGCCTGCCGCCGGGGGCCAGCAGGAAGGCCAGCCCGTCCAGCCCGAGTTCCCGGCCGGCCTGCTGGAGCGGCAGCAGGGGCAGCCCCGGGCCCTGGTGGGTGTCCAGGGCGCGCAGTAACGAGTCGGTGATCGGATACGGCATGGTGCCTCCCGTCCCCGCCTTCCACCGGGGGACTCGGCAGCGGTTTCACGCGTCGGTGTTGAGCAGGCTGGATGCGGCGGTGCCGTTCAGGACCTGGCGGGCCACGTCGGTGAGTTTGGCCCCGTGGTCGCGGGCATGGCCGCGCATGCGGACGAACGCCTCGTCCACGCTGGTCTGCCGGCGGTGGGCCAGGTATCCCTTGGCCTGTTCGATGATGATCCGGGAGCCCAGCGCGTGCTGAAGCTGTGTGATCACGGCGTTCTGCTCGTGGGCCATCCGCTGCTGGAGGATGCCGATGGTGGCGGTGTCCGCCAGCGCCTGGGCCAGGCGCAGTTGACCGGCGTCGAGCGAACCGGGCCCGCTGCGGAACAGGTTGAGCGCACCTATCACCTGCTCCTGCCAGCGCAGCGGGGCCGCCACCACCGAGGTGTAGCCCAGCCGCAAGGCGCGCGGCGCGAAGTGGGGCCAGCGGAGGCGGGCGGCCTTCGTGTCCAGCCGGACCTCGGCGATGGGGGCGCGGACGTGGAAGCAGTCGCGGCACGGGCCTTCGTCCCATTCGACGCCCGCCAGCTCCAGCGCGCAGGTGTGTTCGTCGGAGGCGGCGGCCTCCACGGCCTGGCCCTGCGGGGTGCCGAGCAGCACGCCGGCCGCCGCGACATCCAATAGGTCGACACAGTGGTCGGTGAGGGTGTGAAGGAAGCCGATCACGTCGAAATCGCGCACCAGGGTATTGGCGAGTTCGACGAACGCGGACGCCAGCCGCTCCTCACGTGGACTCTCGGGCATGGCGGTCGCACCGCCCTTTCTCCGATCGAACACCCGCGAGATTCCCAGAGTCATGCCGGTCATGCCGGTCATGCCGGTCATGCCGGTCATGCCGGTCATGCCGGTCATGCCGGTCAGGAAATGGTCCGCCCAGGGATGCGAAACGTCAGCCACAGAGGCCGGGAACGTCCGCTGGCGAAGGTTCGTGCTCTCCTCACGCGCATCGTCGCCGAACACCGGCATCAAGTCGATGGTGCATATTGGTGGAGGCATCCACGGAGTCTCCACCACCCTACCGCCGAACGGCCCCCGATGAGCGGCCCGTCACCCTGGGACGACGGAACGTGAGGGCACGGCAACCGCGCGGCGGCCACGCCCGCGACGTCAGCGGCCGTCCAGGTCTATCCGCACCGTCAGCAGATTCGTGCCGAACGCCCGGACCGCCGCGCTGTTGAACCGCGGAAGGGACTTGAGCCGCGCCCGCGCGTCGTCCCGCGGAAGGAGGCAGGCGGTCCCCGCGTGCCAGCGGCCCTTGAGCCGGACCCTGACCCGCGGATCCGCCTGGATGTTACGGACGTAGTTCGACTTCTCGCCGTACTCGGACACGAGCCAGAACTCCCGCCCGACGCGGCGGCCGCCGACCGGAGTACGCCGGGGCAGGCCCGACTTGCGCCCCGTGGTCTCCAGGACGACCTGGCCCGGCAGCCGGGCGATCAGCGGATTGAACCGCCGTTGCAGCGACGTGATGGTGCGGAACTTGACCTCGCGATACCGCGTCACGGGACGGCCCTCCGTCATAGCACCGGCAGCATCTTGCGCAGCTCGAAGGCGGTGACCTCCGAGCGGTACTCCTCCCACTCCTGCTTCTTGTTGCGGAGGAAGAAGTCGAAGACGTGCTCCCCGAGGGTCTCGGCGACCAGTTCGCTGCGCTCCATCAGGTCGATGGCCTCGCCCAGGTTCTGGGGCAGCGGTTCGATGCCCATGGCGCGGCGCTCGGAGTCGGAGAGGGCCCAGACGTCGTCGTCGGCGCCGGCCGGGAGTTCGTAGCCCTCTTCGATGCCCTTGAGGCCCGCGGCCAGCAGGACCGCGTAGGTCAGGTAGGGGTTGGCGCCGGAGTCGATGGAGCGGACCTCGACGCGGGTGGAGCCGGTCTTGCCGGGCTTGTACATCGGCACGCGGATGAGGGCGGAGCGGTTGTTGTGGCCCCAGCAGATGTACGAGGGGGCTTCGCCGCCGGCGCCCGCGGTGCGGTTGGCGCCGCCCCAGATGCGCTTGTAGGAGTTGACCCACTGGTTGGTGACGGCGGAGATCTCGGCGGCGTGCGTGAGGAGGCCCGCGATGAAGGACCGGCCGACCTTGGAGAGCTGGAACTCCGCGCCGGACTCGTAGAACGCGTTGCGGTCACCCTCGAAGAGGGAGAGATGGGTGTGCATCCCGGAGCCGGGGTATTCGGAGAACGGCTTGGGCATGAAGGTGGCCTGCACGCCCTGTTCCAGCGCGACCTGCTTCATGACGAGGCGGAACGTCATGACGTTGTCGGCGGTGGAGAGCGCGTCCGCGTACCGGAGGTCAATCTCCTGCTGGCCGGGCGCGCCCTCGTGGTGGCTGAACTCGACCGAGATGCCCATGGATTCGAGCATGGTGATGGCCTGGCGGCGGAAGTCCATGCCGACGTTCTGCGGGGTGTGGTCGAAGTAGCCGGAGGAGTCGGCGGGCACCGGGCGGGTGCCGTCCACCGGCTTGTTCTTGAGCAGGAAGAACTCGATCTCCGGGTGGGTGTAGAAGGTGAACCCGAGGTCGGAGGTCTTGGCGAGGATGCGCTTGAGGACGTAGCGCGGGTCCGCGTACGAGGGGGAGCCGTCCGGCATCAGGATGTCGCAGAACATCCGGGCGGTGCCCGGGGCCTCGGCGCGCCACGGCAGGATCTGGAACGTGCCGGGGTCCGGCTTGGCGATCATGTCGGATTCGTAGACCCGGGCGAAGCCCTCGATGGCGGAGCCGTCGAAGCCGATGCCCTCGTCGAACGCCTGCTCCAGCTCGGCGGGGGCGACGGCGACGGATTTCAGGAAGCCGAGCACGTCGGTGAACCACAGGCGCACGAACCGGATGTCGCGCTCCTCCAGCGTACGAAGCACGAACTCCTGCTGCTTATCCATAGTTCCCTATCCTCGCCGGTCAATCTGCCCGTTCACCAGTGCCGCGGCCCCGCGGTGGCACACCAGTATCACTCCCTTGGGTGTCCGGCGCGTTTCACGGCCCGTTCCGGTTCCGTCCCGGTTGTCGCCGACGCCTTCCCAACTCCCTGTGCAGTGTGAAATTTTACATGGCACACACCCCACGTGTGCATGACAAGTAACTGGGAGGCAGCACATGCGACCCCGTACCGTGCACAGACGCCTCGGCCGCCTCGCGGCCCTCACCATCACCCTCTGCCTCGGCGGCGGCCTGCTCGCCGGCCCGGTCGGAGCGGCAGCTACCGGTCCCGCCGGCGGCCCGGCCACCGGTCCCGCGAGCGGCGCCCTCCGGAGCCACGAACCCCGCCCCTCGGACGGACGCCCCCGCACCCCCGCCGACCGCCCGCCCCTCGCCGACCCCGCCGACGTCCGTCAGCGCGAGCACACCCCCCGCTCCGCCCCCGTCCACCACTCCCGCCCCTCCATGAAGGGCCTGTCCCCCGCGCAGCGCGCCTCCGCCTGCGACATCACGGACTTCACGCGCAACACCGGTAGCGCCCTCATCGCCAAGATCAAGGGCACCACGACCGACTGCGTCAACACCCTCTTCGCCCTCACCGGCGCCGACGCGCGCGACGCCCTCCGCGAGGCGCAGATGGCCACCGTCGCGTACGCCCTGCGGGACGGCTCCGCCGCCTACCCCGGCAACGGCTCCACCGGCCTGCCGCAGCTCGTGCTCTTCCTGCGCGCCGGGTACTACGTGCAGTGGTACCACTCCGGCGACGTCGGCCCGTACGGCGCCGCCCTGCGCACGGCGATCCGCTCCGGCCTCGACGCGTTCTTCGCCGCGCCGCGCTCCCGCGACGTCACCGACGCCAACGGCGAGACGCTCGCCGAGGCCGTCACGCTGATCGACAGCGCCCAGGAGAACGCCCGCTACCTGCACGTCGTCCAGCGGCTGCTGAAGGGCTACGACAGCTCGTACGACGCCTCGTGGTGGATGCTTAATGCGGTCAACAACGTCTACACCGTGCTCTTCCGCGGCCACCAGGTGCCCGCGTTCGTGACCGCCGTCGAGCGCGACCCCGGCGTCCTGCGCGCCCTCTACGACTTCGCCGCCGCCCACCTCGACCTGCTGGGCGGCAAGCAGAGCTACCTCACCGCCAACGCCGGGCGCGAACTCGGCCGCTTCCTCCAGCACGCCTCGCTGCGCGAGAAGACCCGCCCGTACGCCGTGGACCTGCTGCGGCGCAGCGCCATCACCGGCCGCACCGCGCCGCTGTGGGTCGGCGTCGCCGAGATGGCCGACTACTACGACCGGGCGAACTGCGCCCAGTACGGCGTCTGCGGCCTCCAGAAGCGACTGACCGACGCGGTCCTCGCCGTCCGGCACACCTGCGGCCCCAGCATCGCCATCCGCGCCCAGCAGATGACCGCCGCCGAGCTCGCCGCGACGTGCGCGAGTCTGAGCGGGCAGGACGCGTTCTTCCACGGCGTCGCCAAGGACAGCGGCCCGGTCGCCGACGACCGCAACACCTCCATCGAGGTGACCGTCTTCGACTCCGCCGCCGACTACCAGACGTACGCCGGGGCCATCTACGGCATCGACACCAACAACGGCGGCATGTACCTGGAGGGCGACCCGGCCGCGGCCGGCAACCAGCCGCGGTTCATCGCCTACGAGGCCGACTGGCTGAAGCCGGACTTCGCGATCTGGAACCTCAACCACGAGTACACCCACTACCTCGACGGCCGCTTCGACATGTACGGCGACTTCAACGCCGGGGTCTCCACGCCCACCATCTGGTGGATCGAGGGCTTCGCCGAGTACGTCTCGTACTCCTACCGGAAGGAGACCTACCAAGAGGCCGTCGCGGAGGCCGGGAAGCACACCTACAAGCTGAGCACGGTGTTCGACACCGCGTACGGCGACGACACCACCCGCGTCTACCGGTGGGGCTATCTCGCCGTCCGCTATCTGCTGGAGAACCACCGCGCCGACGTCGACGCGGTCCTCGCCGCCTACCGGGCCGGCGACTGGCAGGCCGCCCGGCGCCACCTGACCGAGACCATCGGCACCCGCTACGACGCCGACTGGGACCGGTGGCTCACCGCCTGCGCGGCGGGCGGCTGCGGTACGGGCACGGGAGCGGGCGGGGGTACGGGCGGCCGGCCGGCCGCCTGACCACCAGCGGACCCGCCGCCCCGGCCGTCCTGGGCATCGGTGCGCGCGTGATAGGCGAAAGTTATAATCACCGGGCCGAGCCTAGGACGGAGGGCCGCTGTGGGCGATCTGCGCCAGCGAAGTCCGATCCTCGTCCAGGAGCGGCTGCGCGATCAGGTGGCGAACGCCCTGCGCGCCGCGCTGATCGCCGGCGAACTCCGCGTCGGCGCCGTCTACTCCGCCCCCGTCCTCGCCGCCGAACTCGGCGTCTCCCCCACGCCCGTACGCGAGGCGATGCTCGCGCTCGCCCGCGAGGGGCTGGTCGAGCCCGTACGGAACAAGGGCTTCCGGGTCACCGAGATGTCCGAGCGGGACCTCGACGAGTACACGGAGATCCGCGCCCTGATAGAGGTGCCCACCGTCGGGCAGATCGCCCGCACCGTGCCCGCCGAGGAGCTCGAAGCGCTGCGCCCCGTCGCGCGGGAGATCGTGACGGCGGCGTCCCGGCACGACCTGATCGGCTACCTCGACGCCGACCGCCGCTTCCACCTGCGACTGCTCGCCCTCGCGGGCAACGACCGGCTCGTCGAGGTCGTCGGCGACCTGCGCAAACGCGCCCGCCTCTACGGGCTCACCGGGCTCGACCGCAGCGGCGAACTGGTCGCCTCCGCCGAGGAGCACCTCGAACTCCTCGACCTGCTGATCGGCGGCGACGCCCCGGGGGCGGAGGCCTGCATGCGCCGCCATCTGGGGCATGTGCGCTCCCTGTGGTCCGCGAGCCGCGAGGGAACGGAGGTGCCGCCGCCGACCCCACCGGCCTTGGCTGCCAGGCTCGCCTCGGGGGCTGCTTCAGGGCCCGGCTCGGAGAGCACCTCGGGGCCCGGACCTGGCCCCGGCCCGGAGTCCGTGTCCGCGCCCGTGTCCGCGCCCGTGTCCGCGTCGGACGGGCGCTGAGGCGTCGCCGCCGGATCTGGCGGGGGGGGCGGCTTGCCGGAAGGGTCGGTCCGGCCGGGGCCCGGTCCTCAGTCGCCCGCGGCATCCGAGTGGCCCGTACGCCCAGCAGGCTCGGCTTCGGGCTCGGGCCCAGGGCCCGCCGGCCGGGCCCGGCGGACGGTGCGCGTCCTGGGCCCGGTTCCGTTGTGCTCAGGCCCCCGGCGCCTGTGAGGTGTCGGTCTCGCGTGCCGGGGAGACGGCCAGTACCGCGTCCGCCACCGCCTGCGGCCGGTCGAGCATCAGGAGGTGGCCGGCGGGGGCCACGGCCTCGAAGCGGGCGTCGAGCCGCTCCGCGAGCCGCCGCTGCCGCTCCAGCCAGCGCCGTTCGAACCACGAGCCGTTGCCGTGCGACGCCGCGAGGACCGCCACGGGTACGGGCGGCAGTGGGTAGTCCTCGCGCAGTACGGCCAGTTCGGCGGCGACGTCGAAGTAGCGGGCGTTCTCCAGCAGGATGGCGCGGGCCACCCGGCCGCTCCCGTAGCAGCGGCGCAGCAGTTCGTCGGGGGCCGGGTCGGTGCGGCGTACGGACGTGGCCCGTACGGTCAGCCGGCGCAGCATGGGGCCCAGCGCGCGGGGCAGCCCGGCGGCGGTGATGGCGCGACCGCGGGCGCGGGCCGCGGCGGTGCGCAGCTCACGGGCGGGGCCGGGGCTCGGGTCCTCCTCGACGCTGCCGTCGACCAGGACGACCCCGTCGGTGCGGTCCGGGTGCAGCCGGGCGAACGCCTCGGCGTGGAACGCGGCGAGGGAGTGCCCGACGACGGTGGCCGGGCCCGGCAGCCCGAGCGCGTCGAGCACGCCCGCGATGCGGTCCGCCTCGCCCGCGGCGGTGGGCGGCTCGGGGGACGGCGCGCTGAACCCGAGGCCCGGCCGGTCGAAGCGGACCACGGTGCGGTGCTCGGCGAGCAGCGGCACCACGGGGTCCCAGTCGAACCAGCCCATGCCGAGCCCGCCGCTGAGCACGCAGACCGGCCCGGCGCCCTCGCTCAGCACGTGCAAGGTCACCCCTTCGACCCGCACCATTCGCCCGGGCGGCCGCTCCATGGTCTCCCCCTTCGTCGCCCGTCTCATTGCCCGCTGTCAGTCATCGTTCCCACGGACATCGACGATCCCGCGGGCATCATCGTTCCCACGGGTGTCGTCATCATCGTGAGCATCGCCGTTCCCGCAGGCGTCGTCATCGCCATGAGCATCGCCGTTCCCACGGGCGACGTGTACGCACAGCACCGCCAGCCAGAGCGCGACCAGCAGCACTTGCGCCCGCTGTCCGGCTCCCAGCAGCCATGTTCCCTTGCCCGCTTCGAAAGCGGCCACCGCGACCAGGGTCCAGGCCGTGGCGGCCAGTTCGGCGGCCGCCAGCGGTGGGCCGAGGCGCGCGAGCGGCGTGCCCCGACCGTACCGGCGGGCGGCCACGGTCAGCGCCACGACCCCCACCAGCGCGCCGGTCATCGCCAGGCTGCTGCTGATGGCGTGCGCGGTGTGGGTGGCCGGCACCAGGCCGGCGGTCTCGCGGGCCGCGCACTCCGGGTCGACGGTGGGCGCGCAGCTGAGCGGCAGCCGCGAGTCGGCGGCGGTGGCCGCGCCGAACAGCAGCAGCCCGGCCCAGCCCGCCACCGGCCAGGGCCGCCGTTCGCAGACGGTCAGGGCGGTGCCGGCGGCGAGGAGCACCGCGGCCCCGGCGACCAGGTCGGTGGCGCGGAAGAGCCCGCCGAGCGGCTGGTCGACGGCGGCCAGCTCGCTGACGTACGTACGGACCGGGTCGAGGCCGGTGGCGATCAGGACTTCGAGCACCCAGGCGGTGTACGCGACCGCGCCGAGCAGGAGCAGTACGGCGACGGCGCGGGCGCGCGGGCTGAGTCTCGTACGGCGTCGCGTACGGTCCGCCGCCGGGCCGGCGCGCCGGGCGGGGGTCCGTCGGGGCTGGTCCATGGCGCTGTCCTAGCGGGCGGTCGCGGCGGGGCGTACGGGCGTACGGGGCCGGGTACGGGGCTCTCCCGTGCTGGTCATGCGGTCCCTTTCGGTGAGCCGGAACGTCCCTTCTGATGATCCGGCTTCGCCCACGCGCCTGCCCGCCCGTGCCCGCGCCGGGCAACCGCCCGCGTTCGCCCATACCCCTTGGGGGTAGGGTGCCGGGCGTCGGAGGGATCGAGATGCACGGACAGCGAGGGGCCGCCGCCTGGTGCGGTCGGCTGCTGCTGTTCGCCGCCCTGCTGCTGGGCATCGTCACGATGCACACCCTGGGCCACCCCGCCGAGCACACCGCCACGGCGACTCCGTCGCACGGCCCCGTGCTCGACGCGGGCGGCCACGCCGCCCACGAGCCCGGCCCCCTGAGCGCGGCGATGCACGGCGGGTCCATGGCGGACTCCCCCACCGCCGCCGCCCCCGCACACGCCGGCATGGACCCGATGTCCGTATGCCTCGCGGTGCTCGGCGTCTGGATCGTCGGCCTCCTCATCGGCCTGGCCGCGCGCGACCGCCGGGCCCACGGCACGGCCGCCGCGCCGCGCTCGCGGCTGGCGGGAGCGCTGTGGCCGATCCCGCCGCCACCGCGGCACAAAGCCCTCGCCCGGCTGTCGGTGCTGCGCGTGTAGGAGCGCGCCCGGCCGCTTCCGCATGCCCGGAGCGGCCCACGCGCCACCGCACACACCACCGACACCCGACACCACACGAGGTGCACTCAGCCATGCGCACACCCTCTCGCCGCGCCGTCCTCGGCGCGGGAATCGCCGCCGCCGGGAGCGGCCTGCTCGCCGCCTGCTCGGACTCCGGCGGCTCCCCCGACGCCAAAAACGCCGGAGGCGCCGACGCCACGGGCCCCTCGACCCCGCCCAAGGGGTACGTCTCACCCGACGGCAAGGAGGTCGCGGCGGCGGAGGCCGCCCGCGGCTCCGGGCCTGTACGGAAGGTGAAGCTCACCGCGACCCCGGCCCGGCTCGACCTCGGCGGCCGTACGGTCGCGACCTGGGCCTACGGGGATCAGCTGCCCGGCCGGGAGGTGCGCGTCACCGCGGGCGACACGCTCGCCGTGACCGTCGCCAACCACCTCCCGCAGTCCACCTCCATGCACTGGCACGGGCTCGCGCTCCGCAACGACATGGACGGTGTCCCCGACCTCACCCAGCGGCCGATCAAGGCGGGCGCGACCTTCGACTACCGCTTCGCGGTGGAGCACCCCGGCACGTACTGGTTCCACCCGCACTCCGGCGTGCAGCAGGACCGGGGGCTGTACGCGCCGCTGATCGTGGAGGACCCGAAGGAGCCGCTGAAGTACGACAAGGAGTGGGTCGTCGTCCTGGACGACTGGGTGGACGGCGTGGACGGCAGCACGCCGGACGCGGTCCTCGCCGAGCTGCGCAAGGGCATGGACATGGGCGGAATGGACCACGGCGGGGGCATGGACCACGGCGGGGGCGAAAAGAAGGGCGGCATGGACCACGGCGGCCACGACATGCCAGGCATGTCAGGCATGTCGTACGGACAGGCCCCCGTGGACTCCCCCGGCCCCTCCCGCATGATGATGGGCGCGACCAGCGACCTCCTCGGCGGCGACGCCGGGGACGTGGCCTACCCCCTCTACCTGGTCAACGGCCGTACGCCCGACGATCCGCGGACCTTCCGCGCCGAGCCGGGCGACCGCGTCCGTATCCGCTTCATCAACGCCGGCGGCGACACGGCCTTCCGCGTCTGCCTCGGCGGGCACCGGATGACGGTCACCCACACGGACGGCTACCCCGTCGAGCACGCCGAGACCGACGCGCTGCTGCTCGGCATGGGCGAGCGGTACGACGTGCTGGTCACGGCCGGGGACGGCGTCTTCCCGCTGACGGCGCTCGCCGAGGGCAAGAAGGCGTCGGGGCTGGCACTGCTGCGTACGGGCGGCGGCGCGGCGCCGAAGAAGTCCGTACGCCCCAAGGAGCTGGACGGGAAGCTCCTCACGGCGGGGAGGCTGAGGGCCGACGCGAGCGTGCGCCTGAAGTCCGGCGAGCCCGACCGTACGATCACGATGCGGCTCACCGGGTCGATGGCGAAGTACGACTGGGCGATCAACGGCAAGCGGTACGACCCGGCTCAGCGCTACCCGGTACGGGCGGGCGAGCGGGTGCGGCTCTCCTTCGTCAACGCCACCACGATGTGGCACCCGATGCACCTGCACGGCCACACGTTCGCCCTGCCGGGCGGCGGGCCGCGCAAGGACACCGCGATCGTGCTGCCGGGCAAGAGCCTGGACGTCGATTTCGACGCCCGCAATCCGGGGCTGTGGATGCTCCACTGCCACAACGTCTACCACGGGGAGTCCGGGATGATGACGGTCCTCGGCTACCGAAAGTAACGGAGGCGGCGGACCGGAAAGGGGCCCGCGCCGATGCGGCGCGGGCCCCTCTCAGCCATCGGGTTCAGCGGGTTTCAGGCATCGGGTTCAGCAGGCCAGCGGCACCTGGGTGCCGGGCGCCGCCTGATTGTAGTGGTCGACGACCTTGTTCAGCTCGACCTGGTAGTAGAGCGTGTAGAGGCCGAGGACGAACATCAGCAGCAGGCCGAGGCCGCCGCTGCACGTGGGGCGGAGGCCGGCGGCACGCTGGGCGTCGGCTATGCGCCGGCCGGTGTTGAAGACCGAGACGAACGGCGGGATGATCACGAATCCGCCGATGGTGACGGCGAGCAGGGACCCGACGGGGCTGATCTGGCGGCGGCTGTCGAACTCCGCCATCTCCTTGTGGATCTTGTAGTACCAGACCAGGCTGTAGATCCCGAGGGTGATCAGCGGCAGCCCCAGCCACACGCCGAGCGGGACGCGGCGCTTCATCGCCAGCCCGAAACCGACAGGCCCCTGCTGCGGGTAGCCGGGGTAGCCGCTCTGCGCGGGCGCGGCTGAGGCGTGGGGCGGGTTGGGCTCCTGCGGGCCCGGGCTCCACGGCTGCTGCGTGCTCAACAGGTCTCCTTGCGCAAACCCCTGACGGAGAATCAGGGGAAGTGGAATGCCTTGTGGCGGACACGCCACAGACAGATCGCGAAGCTTGTCACAGATTCCGCCCCTCCCGCCACAAAATTGCGCCGGTCCCGCGCCCGGCCCAGCCCCCGACACGCCCGACCCAAGGGTGCGGGAGTCGGCGGGCCGTCACCCCGCATGGCGCGCGACCGCGCCAGGTGGCCTCGCTCACACCCCATCGCGTCAGACAGACGATTACACTGGGCGGCGTGCCTCAACTTCGCCTCGCTCTGAACCAGATCGACTCCTGCGTCGGCGACCTCGCCGGGAACGCCGAGACGATCCTCCGCTGGACCCGGCACGCCGCCGAGCAGGGCGCCCATCTGGTGGCCTTCCCCGAGATGGCGCTGACCGGGTACCCCGTCGAGGACCTCGCGCTGCGGTCCTCGTTCGTCGAGGCCAGCCGCGCCGCGCTGGAAGCGCTGGCGGCCCGCCTCGCCGCCGAGGGGTTCGGGGAACTGCCGGTGATCGTCGGCTACCTCGACCGCGACGAGGCGGAGCGGCCCCGCTACGGCCGGCCCGCCGGGGCCCCGAAGAACGCCGCGGCCGTGCTGCACGGCGGCCGGGTCGCCCTGCGCTTCGCCAAGCACCACCTGCCCAACTACGGCGTCTTCGACGAGTTCCGCTACTTCGTGCCCGGCGAGACGCTGCCCGTGGTGCGCGTGCGCGGCGTCGACGTCGCGCTCGCCATCTGCGAGGACCTGTGGCAGGACGGCGGCCGGGTGCCCGCCGCCCGCAGCGCCGGGGCCGGGCTGCTGGTCTCCGTCAACGCCTCCCCGTACGAGCGGGAGAAGGACGACACCCGCCTCGACCTGGTGCGCAAGCGCGCGCAGGAGGCCGGGTGCACCACGGCCTACCTGGCGATGACCGGCGGCCAGGACGAGCTGGTCTTCGACGGCGACTCGATCGTCGTCGACCGCGACGGCGAAGTGATCGCGCGCGCCCCGCAGTTCGACGAGGGGTGCGTGCTCGTCGACCTCGACCTGCCCGCCGCCGCGGCCGAGCCGCCGGCCGGGACCGTGGACGACGGCCTGCGCATCGAGCATGTGACGCTCTCCGCCGACCCGCTCCCCGCGTACGAGCCCGAGACGCCGGGCGGGCAGGCCGAGCGGCTCGACGACGACGCGGAGGTCTACACCGCGCTGGTGGTCGGGCTCCGCGCGTACGCCGCGAAGAACGGTTTCCGCAGTGTGCTCATCGGGCTGTCGGGCGGCATCGACTCGGCACTGGTCGCCGCCATCGCGTGCGACGCGGTCGGCGCGGAGAACGTGTACGGGGTCGCGATGCCCTCCCGGTACTCCTCCGAGCACTCGATCGGCGACGCCGCCGAGCTGGCCCGCCGCACGGGGCTGAACTTCCGCACGGTCCCCATCGGCCCGATGTTCGACGCCTACATGGGTTCGCTGGGCCTGACCGGCCTCGCCGAGGAGAACCTCCAGTCGCGGCTGCGCGGCACCATGCTGATGGCCCTGTCCAACCAAGAGGGCCACATCGTCCTCGCGCCGGGCAACAAGTCCGAGCTGGCCTGCGGCTATTCGACCCTCTACGGCGACTCCGTCGGCGCGTACGGACCGATCAAGGACGTCTACAAGACCTCGATCTTCCGGCTCGCCAAGTGGCGCAACCGGTCGGCCGCCGAGCGCGGCCAGACCCCTCCCATCCCGGAGAACTCGATCAGCAAGCCGCCGAGCGCGGAGCTGCGGCCGGGCCAGGTGGACACGGACTCGCTGCCCGACTACGACGTCCTGGACCGCATCCTGGAGCTGTACGTGGACCGCGACCAGGGCCGCGCGGAGATCATCGCGGCGGGGTTCGAGGCGGAGCTGGTCACGCGCGTCCTGCGGATGGTCGACACCGCGGAGTACAAGCGGCGGCAGTACCCGCCGGGCACGAAGATCTCCGCCAAGGGGTTCGGCAAGGACCGCCGGCTGCCCATCACCAACCGCTGGCGCGAGACCGGCTGACCGCCCCGCATCGTTCACCGGCGGTGCCTATGGGCGTACGGGCTTACGGGCACAGGCTCCGGAACCCGCGGCGGACCCGCACCGGGTGAACCGGCCGGGTCCGCGCGCCTGGACGTGCCCGCACGCCCGGAGGGGGGAGTCACCGGGCGTGCGGAGTTCTGGGGCTGGGGCGGGGGGCTTACGGGTGGTACTTCTCCTCGATCCGCTCGGGAACGGGGATGTCGGACTTGGTGTCCATGGTGACGCGGACGACCACGCTGTTGGTCTTCGCGGCCTTCTCCAGCTGGTCCACGTCGCACCGCTTGGTGCCGTAGCCGTCCTTGCCGATGGTCACGGTGCCGTCGGCGCCGCCGCAGATGGCGGCCGCGCCGCGGACCTCCACGGCGTTGGCGACATCGAACTTCTGGGCCTTGCCGCCGTCGTCGGGCTCGACCATCAGCTTGCCGGGCGCGAGGTAGCTCATCCGGCCCTCGATCAGCCGGTGGTTGCCCGCGTTGGCGACGCCGCCCCCTTCGGGGGCCGACTTGCTGCCTCCGGCGGGCTTGCTGCCTCCGGCGGGCTTCGCGGCGGACTCGCCGCCGTTCTGTCCCTGTGCGTCGGCGCTGCCCGAGGACGCGTTCCCGGACTTGGCCGAAGCCGAGTCGTGCTGGGACTGGGAGCCGGACGCCTGCGAGGAGTTCGAGGCGCCGGAGGAGTCCGAGGAGCCCGCGGCGTTCGCCGACCCGTCGTCCTGCCCGCAGGCCGTGGCCCCCATCCCCAGCGCCGCGGCGGCGAGGATGGCGGCCGCGACGCGGCGGCCGGCGCGGCCGCGGAGGTGGTTGGTGGCGGTGGCGGCGGTGTGCATCGTGTCTCCCGTTGCTCTGGTCTCTCGTTTTCTCTCCCGGACGACAACCAGCTTCGAGGACCGCGTTGATGTTCCGCTAACGGACCGCTAAGGGCCCGCATGCGCCTGGGAAACCGCCGTCCCGGCCCATGTCCCGGCCCACGTCACCGGCCCACGTCACCGGCCCCGCCGCCGTATCGCGGCCGGAACAAGCCAAGTCGGTCCGGCGTCTGGCGGAGGGCCGCCGACGCGCGCGACGATTGAAAAGTCAACGACTTCAACTCCGGCGAGCGGGCCGCCGGTCCGGGGCCGCGCGCCGGCGGGAGGACCTCACATGAGCATCGCCCTCGTACGGAACCCCGGCGACGGCCGGGATTTCCCCTACTACAAGAGCGTGATCGAGCAGGTCGTGACCACCGCCGAGACCAGCGGAGCGGTCACCGTCATGCGGCTCACCGTGAACCACGGGGACGCGCCGCCCCTGCACAGCCACAGCCGCGAGGACGAGAGCTGGGTGGTCCTGTCCGGCCGCGTCCGGTTCTGGGCCGGCTCCACCTCGCTCGCCGAGTGCGACGTGCACGACGCCGAACCCGGCGCGTACGTGTACGGGCCCCGGCTGGTCCCCCACACCTTCCAGGCCATCACCCCGACGGCGGAGCTCCTCATCATCAACAGCCCCGGAGCCGTCGAGGGCTACTTCCACGCGATCGGCCCGGCCGACGCGCGCCACGACGCCGAACACGCCGACGTCCTCGGGCAGTACGGAGTGGTGACCTACGACAACCCGCCCGCCGCGTAGAGCGCTCGCCGGAACGCGCCGGCAGCGGCCCCGGCCGCCAAGCGCACCGGGCCGGCCCCGCGTCGGGGCCGGCCCGGGAAGAACACCCGGTCAGCTCAGCGCGTCCGCCGGCGCGCCCCACACCGGGCGGCCGCTGTCCCACAGCGCCGCGACATGGCCCGCGAACCGGTCGTACAGCCCGTCGTCCCCCAGCCGCCGCAGGTGCAGCATCGGCGACTCGTGGCCGAGGAGGCTGGACAGATGCGGCGTCACCAGCATCTGGTCGTCGAACGCGAAGACCGACAGCGCGATGTGCTCATCGCTGAACCGGGCCTCGATGCCGGACCGTTCGCCCGCCTCCCCCAGCGCGGCCAGGGTGATCCTGATCCGCGTGGAGACGGTCAGCGGCACCCCTTCGATCTCCTCGCGGCGGCGCGTCACCTCGGAGGCGGGGTCGCCCACCAGGAAGCGCACGTCGCAGCCCGCCGCCGCCTTGGCCGTGAGCCGGGCGGCGAGCCGCGGATGCTCCTGCCAGACGAAGTAGTTGGTGTACCCCGCGAAGGTGATGTTCCGCGTGGCGGAGTTGATGAGCGCGGCCCACACCGCCCGGGGGCACGCGTTGCGGTACGGGTAGGCTGACACGATCTCCCGGTCCGCGCCCATCTTCATGGCGGATCGGACGCTCTTGGGCCACAGCACGTCGGCACTCACTCCCAGCGCCGCCTCCACCCCGTCCCGGGTCCGTGGATGCGGGACGCGAGCGGGGTTCGACAGCCATCGTTCCGCGGTCTTGGTCGACACCCCGACTGTACGGGCGAGGCATCCGGCGGTCATACGTGACGCCGCCATAGCATCGCGCAGAGCTGTGTTCAAGGCTTCCCCTGGGACGTTCGGGCCACTAAGGACGGTAGTCCCAACGAGTGCCATACGTCCGGGGCACGGGAGTTAAAGGGCGCCGCCGGGTGACCGATATTCAGACCATGGAAAGTTCACTGGGGGAGCGCGGCTCCCCGACGCAGCGGCCACTTGTCGTGGACATCCGTACGGGCACGGTCGGCCATGTCATGGCCTCGTATCTGGGCGAGGTGTATCTGCGCCCGGTGCACGGCGGCCCGGAGTGGACCCTGCCGGCGGACCGGGTGCGGTCGGCCACCGCCGAGGAGGCGGAGGCGGCCCGATAGGACCGCCCCGGCCACCCCGGCCACCCCGGCCGCCCGGAGGCCGCTGCCGGGCGCCGAGCTGCCGCACGCCCGGCGCGCGGAAGAAGACGATCAGTTCACCGCCCTGCCCGAACTCCCCGAAGACGACGGCCACCGCCGCCGCACCGGCCCGCCCCACACCCCGGGGGAACGGGCAGCCCCGGCCCGCAGCCGGACCGGGGCAGAGGACGTACGGTCACGGCGGACCGCCTATGCGGCCGGCTCCCTGCTGGGCGCCTCGCTCGCGCCCTGGGCGACGACCCGGGTGGCGCCCCGCGGCGTCCCCCGGTCCAGCAGCCCGGCCGTCAGCGCGATGCCCAGCCCCGCCGCCGCCAGTACCGCGCCGACCAGCGCCGGGGACGTCCAGCCCCAGCCCGCGCCGATGGCGAGGCCGCCGAGCCAGGCGCCGCCCGCGTTGGCCAGGTTGAAGGCGGAGTGGTTGGACGCCGAGGCGAGCGTCGGCGCGTGCTGGGCCTTGGACATCACCAGCATCTGGAGCGGCGTGGTGGTCATGAAGCCGACCGCGCCGAGCACCACGACCGTGACCAGCGCCGCCCACTTCACGTGCACCGTGAAGTCGAAGGCCACCAGCACCACGGCGAGGGCGCCCAGCGATCCGTACAGCGTCGGGCGGAGCGCCCGGTCGGTGAGCGGGCCCGCGGCGAGCGCCCCGAGTGTCATGCCGATGCCGAAGAGGGCGAGGACCAGCGTCACCGAGGTCTCGGAGAAGCCGGTGACCTTGGTCATCATCGAGGAGAGGTAGCTGTAGACGGCGAAGACCCCGCCGAACCCGAAGACGGCGGTGAGCAGGCCGAGCAGCACCTGCCGGTTGCCCATCGCGCGCAGTTCGTGGCGCAGGCCCCCCTGGTGCTCGCGGGAGAGCCGCGGTACGAGCGCGGCGAGCGCGGCCATGGCGGCGAGCCCGATCGCGGCGACGACCAGGAAGGTGGCGCGCCAGCCGAGGTGCTGGCCGAGCAGGGTGGCGGCGGGGACGCCGACGATGTTGGCGACCGTGAGGCCGAGGAACATCGTGGCGACCGCGCGGGCCTGCCGCCCGTCGCTGACCAGCCGGGCGGCCACGACCGCGCCGACGCCGAAGAACGCGCCGTGCGGCAGTCCGGCCAGCACCCGCCCGGCGATCAGCAGCCCGAAGTTGGGGGCGAGCGCCGAGGCGAGGTTCCCGACCGTGAACACCGCCATCAGCAGGACGAGCATCCGTTTGCGGGGTACGCGGGAGCCGAGGGCGGTGAGCAGGGGCGCGCCGATGACGACGCCGATGGCGTAGGCGGAGACGAGATAACCGGCGGTGGGCACCGAGGTGCCCAGGTCGTCGGCGACGTTGGGCAGCAGGCCCATCATCACGAACTCGGTGGTGCCGATCCCGAAGGCGGATATCGCCAGGGCGAGCAGCGCCAGGGGCATGTAAGACCTTCCAAAAGCTGGGTTTCGCGCGAATTCCTGTTGCGAATGGCGAAACAAAGCGTGGCAGGCCGATTGTTCCTTCAGATGTGCGCGGCGTTAAATCTTGATGGAAGCCGCCACCGGCAGGTGGTCGCTGCCCGTCTCGGGCAGGGTCCAGGCCGAGACCGGGTCCATTCCCTTGACCATGATCTGGTCGATGCGGGCCATCGGGAAGGACGCGGGCCAGCTGAAGCCGAGGCCGTTGCCCGCGGCGCCCTGTGCCGAGCGCAGCTGGGAGGTGACGGGGGAGAGCGAGCGGTCGTTCATCGTGCCGTTGAGGTCGCCGAGGAGGAGGACCTTCTGCTCGGTCTCGGAGCGTATGGCGCTGCCCAGCGCCGCCGCGCTCGCGTCGCGCTGGTTGGCGGTGAACCCGGCCTTGAACTTCACCCGCACCGACGCCAGGTGGGCGACGTAGACGCCGATCTTGCCGTGGGGCGTGTCGACCGTGGCGCGCATCGCGCGCGTCCAGGCCATCTTGATGTAGACGGGCTGGGCGCCGGAGATCGGGTACTTGCTCCACAGCCCGACCGTGCCCTTGACACTGTGGTACTTGTACGTGCCGGCCAGCGCCTTCTCGTACGTGGGCACGGCGCTGGTCTTGAGCTCCTCCAGCGCCACCACGTCCGCGCCGGAGGCGGCCACGTCCTTCGCCGTGCTCGCCGGGTCGGGGTTGTCCGCGTCGACGTTGTGGGTGAGGACGGTGAGGTTGCCGCCCTTGCCGGTCTGGTCGCCGAGCTGCCCGCCGAAGAGGTTGAACCAGACGATGGCCGGGAGCAGGAGCGCGATCAGGGCGGTCGCCGAGCGGCGTGCGAGCGCGAGGACGAGCAGCACCGGGACGGCGAGGCCGAACCAGGGCAGGAAGGTCTCGAAGAGGCTCCCGAGGTTGCCGATGTCGTTGGGGAGGGACGCGTGGAGCGCCATGAGCAGGCCGAGCAGTATGGCGAGCGCCGCGAGGACCAGGCCGCGCCGCCAGATGCCGCCGTCACGCCACCGGTCGAGGAGGCGGCTGGCACGGGTGCCGGTGCGCTCCGCCGCGACCCCTTCGCGGTCCGTTTCCTCCATGTGTGCCTGCGGCATCCGCTGTCCTCACTGCTCCGCGTGGTGATCCCCGGCCTCGTGCTCGGCGCGCCGGTCGCCGGGTCACTCGACGATAGGCGACGGCAGGGGGTTGATTGCGCGCTCCGGGCAGGAGCGTCGGTCGTAGGTGAGGACGATCGGGCAACCCGTGAGGGTTCCTGAGGACAGGACCGTACGGGCCTGCTGTGACACAACGGGCATAATCCGGCGCGCGGACGGTCGGAACGGTTCCGGAACGGTCATTTTCCCGGCATGGACAGTCGGAATCCGGTGCTCGGCGGGTCGGCGGCGCCCCACTGCCCGTACGCGACGACAGCGGAGCGCCGCCGCGGTCACGGCCGGGGCCGCACCCCCGCGAGCACCGCGTCGACGATCTGTTCGGAGAGCCCCTCGGGCAGGTCCGCCCGCTCGTGCAGCACCGCGCGTACGAGCATCGGGCCGCTGAAGAGGTCGACGGCCAGCTCCGGATCGAGATCCCCCCGCACCTCCCCGGTGCCGACGCCGCGCAGCAGCACGGCGCGCAGCGCCTCGCGCCGGCCCCGTACGACCGTGTCGTGGTACTCCTCCCACAGCCGCGGCTGCGCCTTCATATGGTTGACCACCGTGCGCAGCAGCGCCGAGTGCCGCTTGGCCAGGCCGCGCCGGCGCATGGCCTCCAGCAGGGCGACGAGGTCGGCGCGGACCGACTCCCCCAGCAGTTCGGGCTGCGCCTCGTCCAGGGTCCGCAGGACGTCGATCATCAGCGCCTCCTTGCCCGTCCAGCGCCGGTAGACGGCGGCCTTGCCGACGCCCGCCTCGCGGGCGATGCGCTCGATGGACAGCCCGCCGACCGACTCGCCGTCCTCCAGGAGCCGCAGCACGGTCTCGATGACGGCGGTGTCGACGGCGGCGCTGCGGGGGCGGCCGCGGGTCGGCGGCGGCTGGCTCACGCGTCGGCCCCCGTCCGGTCCGGGGCCGCCCCCGCGGGCTCCGGGCCCGGGGCCGCGGCGGCCTTGGCGCGGCCGGGCAGGAAGACCGCGACGACGATCGCGCCGAGCACGGCGACGGCCGCGGAGCCGACGACGGTGACGTGCATGGCGTGGATGAACGCGTCGTTGGCGGGGCCCACGAGCGCCTTGCCCGCGGGGCCCATCCGCTCGGCCACGCCGAGGGTCGCCTCGATGGACTCGCCCGCAGCGTGCCGTACCTGCGGGGGCACCGCGCCGAGCTTGTCCTCGATGCCGGCGCGGTAGGTGGTGGAGAGCACCGAGCCGAGCACGGCGACCCCGAGCGCGCCGCCGACCTGGCGGAAGGTGTTGTTGACGGCGGAGCCGGAGCCGGCCTTCTCGCGCGGCAGCGACTGCATGATGGAGACGGTGGCGGGCGGCATGATGTGCGCCATTCCGGTGCCCTGGAGGAAGAAGAGGACCTCCAGCACCCAGATCGGGGTGTCCGTGCCGAGCAGCAGGAACCCTGCCATGGTGACGGCGACCAGCAGCATTCCCGTGGTGCACACGGCGCGCGCGCCGAATCTGTCGACGACCAGCCGGGCGCGGGGCGCGAAGAGCATCTGAGCGGCGGCGAGCGGCAGGATCAGCAGTCCGGACTCCAGGGGCGTGTAGCCGCGCACGCTCTGGGTGTAGAAGACGATGAAGAACGTGACGCCCATCAGGGCGAAGAAGACCAGGGCGATGGAGGACACGGCCGCCGAGAAGGCCGGGTTGCGGAAGTACCGGACGTCGATGGCGGGATGGCTGGCGCGCCGCTCGTACAGCACGAACGCCACGAGTACGAGCACGCCGCCGCCGACCGTGCCGTAGACCTCGGGCGTGGTGAAGTCGGCCAGCTGGCCGCCCTTGATGATCCCGTAGACGAGGAGGACCAGGCCGACGACGGACAGCAGCACGCCGACGGGGTCCAGCCGGCCGGGGTCGGGGTCCTTGGAGTCGGGGACCAGGATCACCATCGCGATGATCGCTATGACCACGATCGGGACGTTGACGAGGAAGACCGAGCCCCACCAGAAGTGGTCGAGGAGCACGCCGCCGGTGATCGGGCCGATGGCGATGGCGAGGCCGACGGCGCCGGCCCAGATGCCGATCGCCTTGGGCTGCTCGTCGCGCTCGAAGACGTTCATGATGATGGCGAGCGTGGCGGGCATCACGAAGGCGCCGCCGAAGCCCATCACCGCGCGGAACGCGATGAGTTCGCCGGAGGAGCCGGACATCGCGGAGAGCACCGATCCGATGCCGAACACCGCCATGCCCAGGAGCAGCGTCTTCTTGCGGCCGAGCCGGTCGCCGAGCAGGCCGGCGGTGAAGAGCAGGCCCGCGAAGACGAGGGTGTAGGAGTTGATCGCCCACTCCAACTGGCTCTGGGTGGCGCCCAGTCCGGTGGGTGCGGGCGAGGCGATGGTCTTCATCGCGACGTTGAGTATCGAGTTGTCCAGCACGACGACGAGCAGGCTGAACAGCAGGACGGTGAGGATCGCCCAGCGCTTGCGGTGCACCGCTTCGGGGACCCGGCGCGCGAGGGCCGGCTGACTGGGGCCGTGAGGGCCGGAGGGGGTTGCCATGGGGTCACCCTAGACCAATTCCGATACGACCCCGTTCCGTATTGGAAATACTTTACGAACGGGCCGCCCTTCCGGGGCGACGCGCGCCGTGCCAGCATGGAGGTGATCCGGGGACGCCGTACGGGCGCCTCGAGACGACCGACACAGGAGCCATGGCTATGACGCATGCCTCGACACCCACTGACCCGACATCCGCGCAGACCGCGCCCGGCGCTCCGGCGCCCACCGCCGCGAGCAGGCCCGACAGCAGCGACAAGGCGCTGTACGGGGGAAAGAGCTCGCGACGGATCACCGTCCGCGACATCGCCGCCGCCAAGGGGCGCGGCGAGAAGTGGCCGATGCTCACCGCCTACGACGCGATGACCGCCTCCGTCTTCGACCAGGCCGGCATCCCCGTGATGCTGGTGGGCGACTCGATGGGCAACTGCCACCTCGGCTACGACTCCACCGTGCCCGTCACGATGGACGAGATCACCTTCCTGGCCGCCGCCGTCGTACGCGGCGCCAAGCGCGCCCTCATCGTCGCCGACCTGCCCTTCGGCGCGTACCAGGAGAGCCCGGTCCAGGCCCTGCGCAACGCGACGCGCCTGGTCAAGGAGGCAGGAGTGCAGGCCGTGAAGCTGGAGGGCGGCGAGCGCTCCGCCCACCAGATCGAGCTGCTGGTCTCGGCCGGCATCCCGGTCATGGCCCACATCGGCCTCACCCCGCAGTCCGTCAACGCCTTCGGCGGCTACCCGGTCCAGGGCCGCGGCGAGGAGGCCGCCCAGCAACTCCTGCGCGACGCGAAGGCGGTGCAGGACGCGGGGGCCTTCGCGGTCGTCCTCGAAGTCGTCCCGGCCGAACTGGCCGCCGAGGTCACGCGCGTCCTGCACATCCCCACGGTGGGCATCGGCGCGGGTCAGGAGTGCGACGCGCAGGTCCTGGTCTGGACCGACATGGCCGGCCTGACGCCGGGCCGCGTCCCGCGCTTCGTCAAGCAGTACGCCCAGCTCCGCGAGGTCCTGGGCGACGCGGCCAAGGCGTTCGCCGACGACGTCGTCGGCGGCGCGTACCCGGCGCCGGAGCACAGCTTCCACTAGCCGCCGGGCCGCTGCGCGGGGCCTCGGCCCGTACGCCGGGTGTACGGACGTACGGTGTACGGGCCGGGGTGCCCGTACGCCGCGCGAGATCCGCGATACCAGGGCATCGGTCGAAGTGTCCGGCGCCCGCTGTCCGTACCGGCGCTGACCAGCGCGTATCACCTGGCCGCCGGCCGCCGGCCCGTATCAGTACGGCCATGCCGTACCCCGCCGCCTCCACGGTCGGCGGGGTACGGCATGCTCCGCGCATGGCCCTCCACCTGCACGGCACCCTCCTGCCCGACGGCACCACGAGAGACCTGTGGCTCGTCGGCGACCGCGTGACCTTCCGCCCTCCGGCCGAGACGGCGGAGACCGTCGCGGACGGCGGCTTCCTGCTGCCCGGCCTGGTCGACCTGCACACCCATCCCGGCCTGCGCGCGGACGGCGGCTTCGACGTCGACGCCCTGGCCGCGCACCGCGACGCGGGGGTGGCCGTGCTGCGCTGCCCGGGCCTGGACGGCCCGGTCCCACCCGAGCTGCGCGCGTCGCCCGAACTGCCCCGGCTCGTCACGGCCGGGGCGTGGCTGGCGTGGTCCGGGCTCTCCGCGCACGCGGACTTCCACACGGTCGTGGACGACCTCGTCGGCGCGGCCGTGCGCGAGGCCGGCGCGGGCGACGGCTGGTGCAAGGTCATGGCCGACTGGGACTTCGAGGCCGCGCCCGTACCGCTGGAACTGCTGCGCGCCACGACCGAGGCCGTGCACGCGGCGGGCGGCCGGATCGCCGCGCACTGCCAGTCCGCCCAGGGCTCCCTGAACGCGGCCCGCGCGGGCGTCGACTCCATCGAGCACGGCATGGCCATGCCCGCCGAGGCGATCCCCCTGATGGCCGCGCACGGCACGGCGTACGTCCCGACGCTCACCACCTTCGGCAAGAGCGCCCCCTGGCGCGCACAGCGCGGCCTGGACCGGGACGTGCTCTGGCAGGAAGGCCACCGCACGATGATCACGCGCGCCCGCGAGGCGCACGAGGCGGGCGTCACCGTCCTGGCGGGCACCGACTCGCTGCCGCACGGCGACGTCGTCCGCGAGGTCGAGTGGCTGATCGAGGCGGGCCTGCCCGCCGACGCCGCGATCGGCGCGGCGAGCTGGCGAGCCCGCCAATGGCTCGGCCTCCCGGGCCTGGAGGAGGGCGGCCTCGCGGACGTCACCGTGTACGACGCCGACCCCCGCCACGATGCCGCCGCGCTGCGCCGCCCGAACCGCATCATCCTGCGCGGGCGGGTCGTACGCTGACACGCGCCCTTGCCGGGCGGGTGACACGCGCCCGCAGGAACGACCACCCCGGCAGCCGGGGCGTACACCACCCGGCACGAACCCCGCCCAGGCAGGCATCACGCGCCCGTCCGCACCGAGCCCGGACGTACGACACCGACCCCCGCCCCGCTCCCGACGCGCTGCGCCGCATCGTGCGCTGACGCGCGCCGACCCCGCCGGGCAGGCACCACATGCCCTGGCTGCAGCTCGTGCACTGTCCCGCCCGGACGAGGCCCTGCGGGGCGAGGCGGACGCCCTCGACACCTGAGCGTCCCTACGCCCGGCCCCGGCCCGGCCTTGTCCCGACCGCGCGTGCCCAGAACCGGAACGCGGCACCCCGGCTGTACCCACTGGGCCTGGGCATCCCTACGTTCGCCCCGCCTCGGCCCACGGCCGGCAGCAGTCGCGCACGGCTCCCCGCCCGCAGGCGGCCAGGGAGCGGAAGCCCCCCGTCACCCGCTCGGCGCCAAAACGTCCGGGCTGCCGCAGCGCCCGTACGCGTACCCTGTCGGCGCGGCCGACAGCGGCGCCGGGCACCGGCCCGAGCGGCATGCCGCGCCCGTCGCCCGTACCGGCGCCGACCTGCGCGTACAGCCGTCCTGTCGGCGGCGCCGCGCGGATGTCGGTGCGCTGTCGGTGGGCTGTCGACGGGCCCTGGGACCGTCATCGGCATGACGCGATACAACGACCTCAAGACAGGCGGCGGCAACGCCGTGGAGGTCCGGGGGCTGGTCAAGCATTACGGCGCGACCAAGGCCCTGGACGGAGTGGACCTGGACGTACGCGAGGGGACGATCCTCGGTGTGCTGGGGCCGAACGGGGCGGGCAAGACCACGCTCGTACGGGTTCTGGCGACGCTGCTGCGGCCCGACGCGGGGACGGCGCGGGTGGCCGGGTACGACGTGCTGACGCAGTCCCGGCAGTTGCGCCGGGTGATCGGGCTGACGGGGCAGTACGCCTCGGTGGACGAGAAGCTGTCCGGTTACGAGAACCTCTACATGATCGGGCGGCTGCTCGACCTGTCCCGCACCGAGGCCCGGCGCCGGGCGGGCGATCTGCTGGAGCGGTTCTCGCTGACGGACGCCGCCAAGAAGCCCGCGATGCAGTACTCCGGCGGCATGCGGCGCCGCCTCGACCTGGCCGCGTCGCTGACCGGGCAGCCGTCCGTGCTCTATCTGGACGAGCCGACCACCGGCCTCGACCCGCGCACCCGCAACGAGGTGTGGGAGGAGGTGCGGCGGATGGTCGGCGAGGGCAGCACCGTGCTCCTCACCACGCAGTACATGGAGGAGGCCGAGGCGCTCGCGAACGAGCTGACCGTCTTCGACCGCGGCCGGGTCGTCGCCGGCGGCGAGGTGCACGAGCTGAAGGCCAAGGTCGGCGGCCGCACCCTGCGGATCCGGCCGACGGACCGCGGCGAACTGCCCCGGATGGTCGGCGCGCTGGCGCAGGCCGGGCTGGACGGGGTCGGCGGGGCGACCATCGACGAGGCCGAGGGCGTGGTCAACGTCGCGATCATCAGCGACGAGCAGCTGACGGCCGTCGTCGGCCTGCTGGGCGAGCGCGGCTTCGCCATCGCCGGCATAGACACCCATCTGCCCAGCCTGGACGAGGTGTTCCTGGCCATCACCGGCCAGAAGACGTCCCTGTCCGACACGGACGCGGACACGGACGCCGGCGCGGACGCCGGCGAGCGTGCGCGGGAGCGCGCCGGGGCCGCCGTATGAGCACCCGCCACAGCACGAATTCCCGGCGCACGCCGCACCACCGCAGCACCGACCGAAGCGAGGTACGCGCATGAGCGCCGCCACCCTGACCGCGCCCGCGCGGCCCGCGAACGACGCCGAGGGCCGCATCGGCCTGCGCGCCAACCTGCGGCACATCGGGGCGCTGGCCCGCCGCAACATGCTCCAGATCAAGCAGGACCCGGAGTCGATGTTCGACGTCCTGCTGATGCCGATCGTCTTCACCCTGCTGTTCACCTACGTCTTCGGCGGCGCGATCTCCGGCAAGGGAAACCAGCAGGAGTACGTCAGCTACCTGATCCCCGGCCTCATGGCGATGAACGGCATGAACATCGCCATGGCGGTGGGCACCGGCGTCAACGAGGACTTCCGCAAGGGGGTGATGGACCGGTTCCGCACCATGCCGATAGCCCGGTCCTCCGTCCTCATCGCGAAGATGGTCGTGGAGATCGGGCGGATGATGGTCGCCACGGCCATCCTGCTGGTCATGGGGTTCATCCTGGGCATGTCGGTCGACGGGTCCGTGTTCCACGTGCTCGGCGCGGTGGTGCTGTCCCTCGTCTTCGGCGCCTCGCTGATGTGGATCTTCATCCTGCTGGGCCTGGCGATGAAGACGCCGCAGGCCGTCCAGGGCCTCGCGATGATCGTGATCATGCCGCTCCAGTTCGGCAGCTCGATCTTCACGCCGACCTCGTCGATGCCGGGCTGGCTGGAGGGGTTCACCAAGGTCAACCCGCTGTCCAACCTCGCGGACGCCTCGCGCCACCTGTTCAGCGGGCACGGGGCGGTCGCCCAGCCGGTCCTGATCACCCTCGCCTGGGCGGTCGCGATCACGCTCGTGACCGCGCCGCTGGCCGTACGCAAGTTCCGCAGCAAGACCTGAGGCCGGCTGCGAACCTCACACCAGGGCGGCGGCCTCCTCCTCGGAGAGGGCGCCGCCCTCGGCGTACGCGCGCTCGTACGCCTCGTCGCTCAGCGCGGCACGGGCCGCCGCCTCGGCGGCCGCCCGTGCCTCCCGCTCCTCCGAACGGGCGTGGCCGGACGGGCGCAGCGCGTCGTACGCCCCCAGCAACCGGGCCCCGCGCAGCGCCTCCGCCGCCCGCTCGCGGCCCAGCAGGGCGTGCGCGTGGGCGCCGGTCAGGATGTGCGTGGATGGCAGGTGCGGCGCGATGAGCTGCCCCAGCGGGGTCTGCGCCTTGGACAGCGCCTCGCGCAGCTTCGCCAGCGCGGCCTCCGGCCGGCCCTCCAGGACCTCCAGCCAGCCGTACAGCCCCACGACCATGCCCTGGAACAGGTCGATCGAGTGGTCCTCGAAATCCCGGTACAGCTCGTCGAACTCGGCCCGCGCCTCGCCCGTACGCCCCGAGCGGGCAATCCGCACCGCGAGCTGGAGCCGCGCGAAGGCGCCCGCGTCGCGGTCCACCCGCTGTCCGTCCGCGAGCGTCTCGCGGAGCCGCCGCTCCCCCTCCTCCTCGCTGATGGCCCCGGACTCCACGAGCACCTCGGCGAGCCGGGCCCGGAGCAGCGGCACCTGGCCGTACGCGCCCAGCTCCTCGTACCGCTCGACGGCCGCGTGGTAGTCCTCGGCGGCGCGCTCGAACTCGCCGCGCTGCTCGCGCGCCTCGGCCCGGCCGGACAGCGCCTCCGACACCCCCCAGTCGTCGCCGAGCCGCAGGAAGATCTCCAGGCTCTCGTCGGCGTCCCGGGCGGCCTGCTCGACCCCGCCGCCCTGGTCGTTGAGGAATTTCGAGCGCATCTGCAGGGCGTGGGCCAGCTCCCATTCGTAGCCGAACTCGCGGCAGCTCTCCACGCAGGCGTGAATGACGTCCTTCAGCCGCGGCATGTCGCCGTCGCAGGTGAGCAGCACCGCGAAGATCCAGGAGAAGCCCGGCACCCGGCAGGTCTGCGGCAGGCCGGGGCGGTAGGCGGCGATGATCCCGCGCAGTTGCGTCTGCGCCTCCGGCGACGTGGCCGAGTTGATATTGCTCTCCATGCTGGAGAGCGCGACCAGCCGGACCTCGCGCCGGGCCTCCAGCAGTTGCTCCTCGTCCATGGGCGGCGGCGCGTCGATGCAGCGCGCGGAGAGCGGCGGGGCCGGCGTGACGGGCGCCGCGAAGGGGTCCGGGCCCAGCTCCGCGGCGGCCTGCGCCCAGGTGTAGGCGTCCGCCCGGTGGTCGCGGAGCTGCCAGAACCAGCTCAGGGAGAGCACCAGGCAGAGCGCCTCCTGCTCGTCGCCCGCGGCCGTCGCCCGGCGCAGCGCGGTCCGCAGGTTGTCGTGCTCCAGCTCCAGCCGCTCCAGCCAGCCGCGCTGGGCGGGGCCGCGCAGCAACGGGTCGGAGGTGCGGGCCAGTTCGCGGTACGCGACCAGGTGGCGGCGTTCGACGGCGGCGCGCTCCGCCGCCTCGTCGAGCCGTTCCGCGGCGTACTCGCCGACGGTCTCCAGCAGCCGGTAGCGCATCGCGCCGCCGGCGTCGGCCGAGGGGGCGGCGGCGACCAGGGATTTGTCGACGAGGGAGCCGAGGAGGGCCGTGACGTCGCGCGTGGCGACTCCCGTACCGTCCGCGTCGTCGGCGCACACGGCCTCGGCCTCCTCCAGACCGCAGCCGCCCGCGAAGACCGACAGCCTGCGCAGCACGGCGCGCTCGGGCCCGTCCAGGAGGTCCCAGGACCAGTCGACGACGGCGCGCAGCGTCTGCTGGCGCGGCAGTACGGTCCGGCTGCCGTTCGTCAGGAGCCGGAACCGGTCGTCGAGGCGGTCCGCGAGCCCGCGCGGGGTCAGCATCCGCAGCCGGGCGGCGGCCAGTTCGATGGCGAGCGGCAGGCCGTCGAGGCGGCGGCAGATCTCGGCGCACGCCTCGGGGTCGTCGCCGGTGGAGAAGCCGGGGCGGGCCGCCGCGCCCCGGTCGCCGAGCAGCCGCAGCGCGACGGGGTCGGGCAGCGGCTCCACGGGCCGTACCAACTCGCCCGGCACGGCGAGCGGTTCGCGGCTGGTGGCGAGGATGGAGACGTCCGGGCAGCAGGCGAGGAGGGTCTCCGCGACACCGGCGGCGGCGTCGATGACGTGCTCGCAGTTGTCGAGCAGGAGCAGCATCCGGCGCGGCGCGCAGTGCTCGGCGAGCCGGGCCAGGGGGTCGAGCGCGCTGGGATCGGAGGCGGCCCGCAGCCCCTCGGCGGCGGTGGTGCGCACCATGGTCTCGCGCCCGCCGAGCGCGGTGAGCACGGCCTCGGGGACGGTGGCGGCGTCATCGAGGGGGGCGAGTTCGGCGAGCCATACGCCGTCGGGCCAGGCCGCCTTGAGGGAGTCGGCGGCCTCCTGGGAGAGCCGGGTCTTGCCCGCGCCGCCGGGTCCGAGCAGCGTGACGAGGCGGTGCGCGCCCAAGTCCGTACGGATCGTGTCGAGGTCGGTTTCGCGGCCGACGAAGGACGTGCGGCGGGCGCGCAGATTGCCGGCCGTCGGGGCCACCGGGCGGCGGGGCGGCGGCTCGGGGGCACCGGCCGGCTCCAGCAGTTCGGCGTGTACGGCCCGGAGTTCGGCTCCGGGGTCGGCGCCGAGGCGGTCGGCGAGCCCGGCGCGCAACTCCTCGAAGGCGGTGAGCGCCTCGGCGGTGCGGCCGGCGGCGTGCAGGGACCGCAGCCGCAGCGCGTGCAGCGGCTCGTCGAGGGGGCGCTCGGCGCACAACTCCACGAGCTCGGGCAGGGCCGCCTCCGCCCGGCCGAGGGCGAGGTCGGCGGCGAGCCGGGCGCGGCGGGCGTCGAGGCGCTGCGCGTCGCAACGGGCGGCGGCGGCTCCCGGGTCGGGCAGGTCGGCGAGGGCGGGGCCGCGCCAGAGGCGGAGCGCGTCGTCGAGGAGGGCCGCGGCCTTGTGGGGGTCGCCGTCGGCGAGCGCGCGGGCCCCTTCGTCCGCGAGCCGCTCGAAGCGGTGCAGGTCGACGTCGTCGGCGTCGGCGCGGAGCCGGTACCCGCCGCCCTCGGGGGACTCGACGGCGTCGTGGCCGAGGGCGCGGCGCAACCGTCCGACGAGCGCTTGCAGCGCGCCGTGCGCGTCGGCGGGCGGTTCGGCCTCCCAGATCTCGTCGATGAGCGCTTCGGCGGCACGGGTCCGGCCGGGGCGCAGGGCGAGCGCGGCGAGCAGCGAGCGCAGCCGCGCGCCGCCGAGGGCGACGGTCGTGCCGTCGTCGCGGTGGGCCTGGGTGGTGCCGAGGATGCCGTAGCGCACCGGCCCATTGTCCTTTACGGCCCGCACCTCACCAATCGGCGGCCTCCCCGCGCCCACCGCGGGTCATCGGTCGAGGGCCGCCACGCTCCCGCCACGCGTCAGCGGTCGGCGGCCTCGACGCATCCGCCACAGCTCACCGGCCGAGGGCCTTCACGCTCCCGCCACGACGCACCGGCCGAGGGCCTCGATGCGCCCACCACAGCTCACCGGTCGGCGGCCTCGACGCACCCGACGCAGCTCACTGATCGACGGCCTCGACGCACCCACCACAGCTCACCGATCGACGGCCTCCACGCACCCACCACAGCTCACCGATCGACGGCCTCCACGCACCCACCACAGCTCACCGGCCGGCGGCCGCGACGCACCCGCCACGACGCACCGGCCGACGGCCTCGACGCACCCGCCACGGGCCACCGGTCGGCGGCCACGACGCACCGCTAAGCGGCCTCCCCACACCCGCCACGGGCCACCGACCGACGCCCCCCACGCACCCACCACGACGCACCGGTCGACGGACTCGACGCATCCGCCACAGCTCCCGGGCCACCGGCCAGCGGCCAGCGGCCAGCGGTGAGTGGTCACCCGTCAGCCGTCACCCCTCGCCCGTCTCCAGATCGACCAGAACGCCGGTCTCGTCCCGCCGGTATCCCACGCCGCGGCGCAGCCGCTCCGGCCCGTCGACCTCGTGCCGGAACCGCTTCGGGCACGTGTCGACCTCCCGGAGCCACCGCTCCCCGGCCACCGGCCCGTACGCGCGGCCCCCCGTACGGAACTCGGCGAGGCCCTCGGTGACGACCCGGATGCGGCGGACCACACCGACGGTGGGCGCCACTTCCCCGGGGAGCGGCCCGTGGCCCTCGACGGAGAGCCGACCGGTGACGCGGGCGCGCTTCGGGACGGGCCTCGGCGGTCGGCTCCACAGGGCGGTGAGCGCCCCGGCCCGGACGACCGCCGTGCCGCCGCCGCGGGGCTCGGCCGGGCCCTCGACCTCGCAGCGGCAGTCCTGCCACGTCTCGTCGGCGTCCTCCGTCAGCAGCAGGGTCCACCGCACCTCGGCCCCGACCGGGAAGGGCGTGCCGCAGCACTCCATCTCCCAGTCCGCGTAGAACACCTTCCAGAGCGCCATGGCCCCAGTCTCGCCGGGCTCCGGCGGAACCCGGCGGGGTCTGCGGGCCGTTTCCCGTATGGCACCCGATACGGTCGTACGCCGATACCTCCCAGGCCCACGGCGGGCCCAGCAACCCCAGGAGCACCACCTATGTCAAGCACAGCGGCCCGCGGCGACCGGCGGGTGAGTCCCGTCTTTCTCGCGCTCGTCGCGATCATGGCGGTCTCCGCGTGGGCGGTATGGACGGGCTTCTCGAAACTGCCCGGCCTCGCGGTGTTCCTGTTCGTCGTGTCGGGCTGGATCGTCTCGCTCTGTCTGCACGAGTACGCGCACGCGCGGACCGCCCTGCACGGCGGGGACCTCTCGGTCGGCGCGAAGGGCTATCTGACCCTGGACCCGCTGAAGTACACGCACGCGATGCTCTCCATCGTGCTGCCGGTGATCTTCGTGATCCTCGGCGGCATCGGCCTGCCCGGCGGCGCGGTCTTCATCGAGCGGCACCGCATCCGGGGCCGCTGGCGGCACAGTCTGATCTCGGCGGCGGGGCCGCTGACGAACGTGCTGTTCGCCGTGGTGTGCACGGCGCCGTTCTGGCTGCACGCGCTGGACGGCGTGCCGGACCACTTCCGGTACGCGCTCGGGTTCCTGGCGCTGCTCCAGGTGACGGCGGCGATCCTGAACTTCCTGCCGGTGCCGGGGCTCGACGGCTACGGCGTGATCGAGCCGTGGCTGTCGTACAAGGTGCGGCGCCAGGTGGAGCCGATCGCGCCGTTCGGGCTGCTCGCCGTCTTCATCGTCCTGTGGATCCCCGAGGTCAACCACGTGTTCTTCGAGGCGATCGACGCGCTCCTGCGGTCGCTGGGCGTGACCGAGTGGGACACCTACTGGGGCCAGGAACTGTTCCGGTTCTGGCAGGGCACGCCGGACATCCCGCCGCTGTCCGAGGCGGCGTTCACCACCTTCAGCTGACGCCCGGGCAGACGGGCGACGGGCAGACGGGCGGCGGGCGTCAGCCGGCCGCGGCCTGCCGCCGTTCCTCCGCGGCCCGGTCGTTCTTCTGCTTGCGCACGTAGTACCAGGCCATGTTGGAGGAGACGCCCGCCAGCAGGATCCAGACGACGCCGACCCAGCTCCCGCTCGCGAAGGAGACGACGGCCGCGGCGACCGCGAGGACGCACACGGCGATGGCGTAGAGGGCGAGGCGGGGCATGGCGGTCGGCTCCTGTCCGGGGTGCGATGTTTCCCTGCCAGTGTCCCCCATGCCCGGTACGCGCCCGCCGGGGCACCCGCGACTCGCTCGCGACCGGCCCACCCTTGCGAGAGAACGCCCATTCTCCTACGCTGGGCCACACCGAGAGAACGAACGTTCTCCCGGCCCCAGCGAAGGGAGTCGACCATGAGCGAGACCAGGCCGCCGCTGCCGCCGTTCACCGCGGAGAGCGCCGAGCGGAAGGTGCGGGCCGCCGAGGACGCCTGGAACAGCCGGGACCCCGAGCGGGTCGCCCTCGCCTACACCGAGGACTCCGAGTGGCGCAACCGCGACGTGTTCCTGACCGGGCGCGCGGAGATCGTCGGCTTCCTGCGCGCCAAGTGGGAGCGCGAGCTGGACTACCGCCTCCGCAAGGAGCTGTGGGCCTACACCGACGACCGCATCGCCGTCCGCTTCGAGTACGAGTGGCACGACGGCCAGGGCCAGTGGTACCGCAGCTACGGCAACGAGAACTGGGAGTTCGACGAGCGGGGCCTGATGCGCCGCCGCTACGCCTCGATCAACGACCTCCCCATCGCCGAGGACGAGCGCCGCGTCGCGCTCTGAGCACTGAGGCACGAGGGACCGCGTCGCGCTCTGGGGCACGAGGGACCGCGTGCGGCGCGCGTACGGTCCGCACCCGCGCCGCACGTCCCGTACGGGCTATACGTCCGTCACGCGCAGCCCGGCGTGCGCCTTGTAGCGGCGGTTCACGGAGATCAGGTTGGCGACGAGCGACTCGACCTGGTGGGCGTTGCGCAGCCGGCCCGCGAACACGCCGCGCATGCCGGGGATGCGGGCGGCCAGCGCCTGCACGAGGTCCGTGTCGGCCCGTACCTCGCCCAGCACCATCACATCGGTGTCGATCTCCGCGATCTCCGGGTCCGAGAGCAGGACCGCCGAGAGGTGGTGGAAGGCGGCGGTGACCCGGGAGTCGGGGAGCAGGGCGGCGGCCTGCTCGGCGGCGCTGCCCTCCTCGGGGGTCAGGGCGTAGGCGCCCTTCTTGTCGAAGCCCAGCGGGTTGACGCAGTCGATGACGAGCTTGCCCGCCAGTTCCTCGCGCAGCGACTCAAGGGTCTTGGCGTGGCCGTCCCACGGCACCGCCACGATCACGATGTCGCTGCGCCGCGCGCACTCGGAGTTGTCCGCGCCCTCGACGCCCAGCCCCAACTCGGCGGCGGCCGTCCGGGCCCGCTCGGCCGCGCGCGAACCGATGATCACCCGCTGTCCGGACTTGGCGAGCCGGTAGGCGAGGCCGCGCCCCTGGTCGCCGGTGCCGCCGAGCACGCCGACGACGAGGCCGGAGACGTCGGGCAGGTCCCACGGGTCCTTGGCGGGCGCCTTCTTCGTGTCATCAGGAGTAGTCATGACAGCGATACTGTCACGCCTTCACACTGCCCTCGGTGAGCCCCGTTCGCCAGTACCGCTGGCCCACGCCCATCAGCACCATCAGCGGCAGTACGGACAGGAACGCGCCGCCCACCGTGTACTGGTAGAGCTCCGGCTGCCGGTCCGCGTACCCCTGCCAGGAGGTCAGGCCGAGCTGGATCGGGTAGAGGTCCGCGTCGGCGAGCATGACCAGCGGCAGGAAGAAGTTGTTCCAGATGTGCACGAACTGGAAGAGGAAGACGGTGATCAGCGCCGGGGTCATCAGCCGCAGCCCGAGGACCGTGAAGATCCGTGCCTCGCCCGCGCCGTCGATCCGGGCCGCCTCCAGGAGCGAGTCGGGCACCGCGGCGGCGGCGTAGATCCGGCAGAGGTAGACGCCGAAGGGGCTGACCATGGACGGCAGCAGCACCGCCCAGTGGGTGTTGGCCAGGCCCATCTCGCTGAACAGCAGGTACAGCGGCAGGGCGAGCGCGGTGCCCGGGATGAGCACCCCGGCCAGGATCAGGTTGAAGACCGGCTCCCGGCCGGGGAAGACGAACTTGGCGAGCGCGTACCCCGCGGCGGCGGACAGGAGCGTCGCCACGACGGCCCCCACCCCCGCGTACAGCAGGGAGTTGGCGAACCAGGTGACGTACACGCCGCCGTCGTAGGTGAGCACCCGGTGCAGATAGGCGATCGGGTGCGGATCGGAGAACCAGAAGCCGAAGCTGCCGAAGAGGTCGCCGGTGGACTTGGTCGCGGAGACGACCAGCCAGTAGACGGGGACCAGGAAGTAGACGGCGGCCACCGCCAGCAGGGAGGTGGTGGCGATGCGGTGGCGCAGCGGTGGTCCGGTCACTTCCCGTCCCTCCCCCGCCCCACGAGCCGCAGGAAGCCGAAGGACAGCACACACGCCACCAGCGCGAGGAGCACCGCCTCGGCCGCGGCCACGTGCTGGTTGTTGCTGGTGAACGCCTCGTTGTAGGCGTGCAGGTTGGGGGTGTAGCCGGAGTCGATGGTGGCCGCGAGGGGGCGCAGCACCATGGGTTCGGCGAAGAGCTGGAGGGTGCCGATGATGGAGAAGACGGTGGCCAGTACGAGCGCGGGCCTGATCAGCGGCAGCTTGATGTGCCAGGCGATCTGCCCGGCGTGCGCGCCGTCGATGCGCGCCGCCTCGTACAGCTCGCCCGGCACCGCCTTCAGCTGGGCGATGAGCACGAGCATGTTGTAGCCGGTGAACTGCCAGGTGACGATGTTGGCGATCGACCACAGGACGCTGTCGCGGGCGAGGAAGTCGACCTGCCAGCCCGCTGAGTGGGCCACCTCGACCAGCGGGCTGATGCCCGGTACGTACAGGAAGCCCCACAGGATCGAGGCGATGACGCCGGGGACGCCGTACGGCAGGAAGAACGCGGTGCGGAAGAAGCCGACCCAGCGGGCGGAGGCGGCGTCCAGCAGCAGCGCCAGGCCGGCCGCGAGGACGATCATCACGGGGATCTGGACGGCGCCGAAGAGCAGGACGCGCCCGAAGCCCTCCAGGAAGCGGGGGTCGCCGAGGGCGTGCGTGTAGTTGGCGAGCCCGGCCCATACCTCATGGGTGGTGCCGCCGAGGCCGAGCGGCCCGGACCGCTCGGGCTTCAGCAGGCTCTGGTAGAGGGCGTAGCCGATGGGCGCGAGGAAGCAGAGCAGGAAGAGGGCGAGGAAGGGCAGCAGGAAGCCGGCCGCGGCGCGGCGGCTGCGGGCCTCGGTGCGGGTGGCGCGCCTCAACCCGCTTCCGCCTTGAGGCCCTTGTCCCTGAGGTCGCCCACGGTCTGGTCCCGCACCTTCTTGAGGACGGACCGGAAGGAGCCGCCCTCGCCGAGCGCCTCGGTGAAGGCGTCGCCGAGCCGCTGGTAGAGGGTGTCGGTGGCCGGGCCCCACTGCCAGCTGGTGTCGACGCCCTTGGCGGCGCGCTGGAAGACGTCGGTGTAGTGCTGGCCGCCGAAGAAGTCCCGGCGGGCCTCCAGGTCGGCGGTGCTGTAGCCGCTCTTGGCGCTGGGGAAGCCGTAGCCGCCCTTGATGAGGAGCTTTATGGACGCGGGGTCGGAGTTGAGCCAGACGGCGAAGTCCAGCGCGTCCTTGGGGTGGTCGGTGTCGGCGAAGACGGCGGTGGTGGAGCCGCCCCAGTTGGCGTACGCGGCGTCGCCCTTCTTCCACTGCGGCATCGGTGCGACGCGCCACTTCCCGGCGGTGTCCGGCGCGTTGCCGGCCAGCAGCACATCGCCCCAGCTCGCGCCGAGCCAGGAGACGATCTGCCCGGTCTGGATGTCCTTGTACCAGGCGTTCTGCCGGTCGGGGACGGTCCGGATCAGCTTCCGTCCGACGAGGCCGCCCCAGAAGTCGGCGACGCGGCGGGTGGCGTCGTCGTCGATGCTCACCGTCCACTTCTCGCCGTCCACGCGGAACCAGCGGGCCCCGGCCTGCCAGGCGAGCCCGGCGAAGCGGTTGCCGTTGGTCGCGGAGAACGTCTCCAGATACGCGCCCTTCTTGCGGACCGCCTTGGCCGCCGCCTCATACGCGTCCCAGGTGGCGGGCGGTTCGATGCCCCACTTGTCGAGCAGGTCGTGGCGGAGGAAGAGGCCCATGGGCCCGGAGTCCTGCGGGATGGCGTAGACGGACTTCCCGAAGACGGACTGCGCCCACTCCCAGCCGACGAACTTCTCCTTGTGCCGCTGCGCCCCGTACGCGGAGAGGTCCAGGAGGCCGTTGTCGAGGAGGAAGCTGGGCACGGTCGCGTACTCGATCTGGCCGAGGTCGGGCGGGTTGCCGGCCTTGATCGCGGCGTGCATCTTCGCGTACTGCGCGCCGCCGACGGCGGAGACCTTCTCGACGTCGACCCGCACCTCCGGGTGGGTGCGGTTCCACAGGTCGACGGGGCCGTCGATGCCGGGCACCCAGGACCAGAAGGTCAGGGTGATGCGCTCGCCCTTCTTGCGGTCCTGCGGCCGGGCGCGCTTCCCGTCGCCGGAACCGCAGCCGGCGAGCGCGAGGGCGGCGGCCGAGGCCGCCGAGCCCAGTACGGCGCGCCGGCCCATTCCGTCCGGGGTCATGTCAGCTCCTCCACGGGAATCCGCCGGAAGGTGATGGTCGAGTACGCGCTGAAGTCGCCCGTCTCGTAGAGCAGGCCGACGGTGCCGGCGTCGACGCGGACCAGGTCGGAGTAGGCGGCGGGCAGTCCGCTCGCGGTGTGTACGGGGCGCCAGGTCAGGCCCGAGTCGCGGCTGGCCCGTACGGTCATCAGCGCGCGGTACGACGGGTCGGCGGGGCCGGAGAAGAGCAGCACGTCGGGGTGGCCGAGGTGCAGGACGCTCCCCTGGACGATGGGCGTGACGAGTCCGGCCTGGGGCCGGAAGGGCTTGTCGAGGGTGGCGCCGCCGTCGCCGGAGACGGCGTCGGCGCGGTGGCCGGGCGAGGCGGCGTCGTTGCGGGTGTTGAAGTAGACGCGCCCGTCGGGGAGTTCGGCGGCGGTCGTCTCGTTCACGTTGACGTAGCCGTCGGGGTTCTCGTCGATGTAGCCGATGCGCCAGGTCTCGCCGTCGTCGTCGCTGTGGACGCAGTGCCCGCTGTTGTAGCGGGGCTCGGCTCCGTTGTCGGCTCCGAGCGGCGGGGTGGTGTGGTTGGCGGGGACCAGCACCCGGCCCGCGTGCTCGCCGTGCGTGAGCCGCAGGGCGTGGCCGGGGGTGGTGGCGTACCAGCGCCAGCCGGGCCGCTTCGTCTGCGCCGTGATCTCGCGCGGCGCGGACCAGGTCAGCCCGTCGTCGTCGCTGTGCTGGAGCCAGACGCGCCGCCCGTCGGCCGCCGACACCTGACCGCGCAGGATGCGCTGCTCGGTGGCGTCGGCGGCGTTGTGCACCTGCGGCAGCAGGACGCGGCCGCCGGAGAGCACCACGGGGGCGGGGTTCCCGGCGGTGTCCCTGCCGTTGTCGCTGACGACCGTCAGCGGGCCCCAGGTGCGGCCGCCGTCCGCGGAGCGCCGCAGCACGATGTCGATGTCCCCGGAGTCGGCGGCCGAGGCGCGCCGCCCCTCGGCGAAGGCGAGCACGGTCCCCTCCCCGGAGACCACCACGGCCGGGATCCGGTAGCTCGCGTATCCCTCGTTTCCGGCCCGGAACGGCACGGAGGTCTCGTAAGCCATGCGCAATCCCCCAACAGCCGGACGTAGGACGTCCCTTGTCCTGCGGCGACCATAGGGAGGGCCCGATACCCCGTCAAGGCAACCGGCGCGCCCCGCGGGCCCGTCACCCGGTCGTACCCGCGACGTGCGAACACGGGATGAACGGGGCCGGTCACCGGAGCGACGTCCGCCGGTCCGGGCCGTGCCCGCTCTCCGGGGGCGCTCGGCCACCCGTACGAGTGAGAAAGTTCAACCAAAGGGCGGGGAGCCCGAGTCTGCGGCAGGATGCGGGCCCATGGATGCCGTACGGGTCGCGCTGCTGCGCGAAGTGCTCGCCGGGACCGAGTGGTTGCAGTCCACCCGCCGCTTCGCCGGAGCGCTGCGCTCCTCGGTCGGCGCGCACGGCGGCGGGCTGCTGCTCGTGGGCAGCGACGCGTACGAACCGTGGCACCTCGCGGCGCACCTCGACGACGAGGCCGCCTGGTCGGGGCTGCCGGAGCTGTCCCCCACGCTCGTACGGCACCGGGTGCCGACCGGGGTGCCGTCCCATCTCTCGGTGGGTCTCGGCCGGTTGGCGGCGGCCCGGCGGGGCGAGACCGTACTGGTCGTGACGCCGGAGCGGCCGGGCGCGGCGCTCCTGGAGCGGGTGCACGACGCGCGCCGGAGCGGTACGACGGTGCTCGCGCTGGACGGCGGCGACGACGAACTGGCGGCGCTGGCGCACGACGCGCTGGCCGTCCCGGCCACCGACGACGGCACATCCCTGGACCTCGACACGGTCCAGCACCTGGTGAGCGCGGCGGCCGGGGAGAACAGCCTGCCCGCCCCGCGCGGCCGGCGCCGCTTCCGCGACCGCCTCTCACGCCTCGCCGACCAGCTCACCGCGCCGCCGCCGACACGCTGGTGACGCGGCGCCGGGCGGGGCGCGGCGCCCGGCGGTAGCCCGGGGGCGTGCGTGCCGGGTGTCGGCGTCCGAAATTGGCCGCTGGACGGCCTTCGGAGTCGTTCCGCTTCCCATGAACCGCGCCCGCCTCCGAAGAGCGGACTGCCCGTGCCACATGGACAGCAAATCCGGACCACAGGCGACTTCACGATTCCGATTCCGATTCTGAATCCGAATCAGAATCCTTTCCTTATTTGCCCATTCCTTGCTCGCCGCGATCTTCCCCGGCCGCCTCCGGCGTGATTCCGTCTTCCGCAGGCCGGGGACTGGGGCGGAGATCTCCGAGGTCAGGGGGTTTCCGACAGTTTGCGGACGAAAGGTGCCACCGATGTGTGACTGCGGGTCTCCCGGCGAGGAGAACTCCGGGCAGGTACAGGCGACGGGAGAAGGCCGGCCGGGCCATGCCGAGCGGCGCCGCTGGGGTCGGCGTGAGGTGCTGCGAACCTCGGCCCTCGGCGGCGGGGTACTCGGCGCGGCGCTGGCCTCGCCGCCGGCCCTGGCGTCGCCTGCCGTCGGCGGCGTGAACGACGCCCGCGCCGCGCACAGCGATCCGGCCCGGCGACGCGGCCTGGAGCTGGTCCTGCTGGGCACCGGGGCCGGTCCGCTGATCGATCCGCAACGGGCCGGCACGTCGTCGGCGCTGATCGTGGACGGCCGCGTCTATCTCGTGGACGCGGGGCTCGGCGCCGCCCGGCAGTTCGGTCTGGCCGGGCTGGACCGCTCCGCGCTGCGGCACATGTTCATCACCCACCTCCACTCCGACCACCTGATGTCGTACTACGACTTCTTCCTGACCGCGGCGGACGCGCGTGATCCGGTCACCGTGCACGGCCCCGGGTCGGCGGGCGCGCTTCCGTTCGAGGAGAGGGGCTCCACGCCGGGCACCGTCGATCCGCGGAATCCGACGCCCGGCCTGAAGCAGCACACCGAGGACTGCCACGCCGCTTTCGCCTACAGCACCAACGTCTTCATGCGCGACATAGCCCTCGCGGACCCGCGGGACCTGGCGGACGTGCACGAGATCGGCCTTCCCGACGTCGGCGCGTCCGCGCACGACCCGGCACCGCGCACCCGCCCGTTCCCGGTCATGGAGGACGACCGCGTCAAGGTCACCGCGACCCTCGTCCCGCACGGCCCGCTCTTCCCGTCCCTCGCGTTCCGCTTCGATACCGAACACGGCTCGGTCACCTTCTCCGGCGACACCCGCCCCACCCCCAACCTGGTCGAACTTGCCCGTGATACCGACCTGTTGGTGCATGAGGCGATGGGCGACTCGTCGATGGAGGGGCCGGGCATCCTGGCCCGGCACATGCGGCGCTCGCACACGGCGCTCTCCCAGGTCGGCGGGGTCGCCCAACGGATCGGGGCCCGTCGGCTCGTCCTGTCCCACATCGGGGAGAAGCACGACCGCCCGATCGACGCCGCGCGGTGGACCCGCACCGTCAAACGCACCTACGACGGGCCGGTGACCACCGGCCAGGACCTGATGCGGTTCACCGTCTCGGCGAAGAGCTGACCGACGCGGCACGGGCCCCGCGCGGAGGACCGAGCGGGGCGGGGGCCCGAGCGGCGCGGGGGCCCGGCGCCCCTTACGCTTCCCGGCCGCCCGTCCCCTGGTCGGGGCCACCGGAGACGTCGTCGTTCCAGCGCGGGTCGCTCTGCCATTCGCGGTTGCGGTCGGCGGCCGTCTCCATGGCGTGGGCGGCCTCCTCGCGCGTGGCGTACGGGCCCATGCGGTCGGCCGCGCGGCACTCCGGGCCCTCCTCGACCTTGCCGTGCTGGAGGCAGTAGTACCACTCCCCCGGCTTGCCGGCCGCGCGTCTCTTGAACAGCGCCATCGACCGCTCCTCCCGTAAGGCCCCCGCTGGACACTCTTGCCCCCATGCTGCCCGATGCGCCCTGGATACACTCGCTGGCATGTCTGGCCAGTCAACTCTTGCCCCGGGGACGCTCTCCCCCGCCCGCCCCGTCCCCGCGTCGATCCCGCGCCCCGAGTACGTCGGGAAGAAGGCCCCCACCCCGTACACCGGCCCGGAGGTACAGGACGCCGAAACGATCGAGCGGATGCGGATCGCGGGCCGCATCGCCGCCCGCGCGATGGAGGAGGCCGCGAAGCACATCGCGCCCGGCGTGACCACGGACGAGCTGGACCGGGTCGCCCACGAGTACATGTGCGACCACGGCGCCTACCCGTCCACGCTCGGCTACCGCGGCTACCCGAAGTCGCTGTGCTCCTCGGTGAACGAGGTCATCTGTCACGGCATCCCCGACTCGACGGTGCTGCGCGACGGCGACATCGTCAACCTGGACGTCACCGCCTTCATCGGCGGCGTGCACGGCGACAACAACGCCACGTACCTGTGCGGCGACGTCGACGAGGAGTCGCGGCTGCTGGTGGAGCGCACCCGCGAGTCCCTGAACCGGGCCGTCAAGGCGGTCAAGCCGGGCCGGCAGATCAACATCATCGGCCGGGTCATCGAGTCGTACGCGAAGCGGTTCGGCTACGGCGTGGTCCGCGACTTCACGGGTCACGGCATCAACACGTCCTTCCACTCCGGCCTGATCGTGCCGCACTACGACAGCCCGCACCACACGACCGACATCAAGCCGGGGATGACCTTCACCATCGAGCCGATGCTGACGCTGGGCACGTACGAGTACGACATGTGGGAGGACGGCTGGACGGTCGTCACGAAGGACCGCAAGCGGACGGCCCAGTTCGAGCACACCCTCGTCGTCACCGAGACGGGGGCGGAGATTCTCACCCTTCCGTGACGCTTCCGTGGCGGGCGTCGGGGTACGTTTTTACCGACAGGACGTCGGGAACAGGTTGACTTAGGTAAGCCTAAGTAGAGAGAATCGGTTCCCGTCCGCTCCCCCTCGGTCCCCGGAGGTCCGCCTTGGACGCCCCCAGTACGACGTCGTCCGTTCCGTTCTCCACGCTGATCCGCAACGCCTCGCACGAGCAGCACACGGAGGCCGAGAACTCGTCCTTCATGAGCGACATGCTCGGCGGCCGCCTCGGCGTGGACGCCTACCGGCGCTACACGGAGCAGCTGTGGTTCGTCTACCGCGCCCTGGAGGACAGCGCGTCCGGGCTGGCCGACGACCCGGTCGCGGGCCCGTTCGTCCAGCCCGAGCTGGCGCGCACCGCCGCCCTGGAGCGCGACCTGGAGCACCTGGCGGGCCCGGACTGGCGTACGGGCGTCACCCCGCTGCCCGCGACCGCCGCCTACGCCGAGCGCGTGGCGCACTGCGCGCGCACCTGGCCCGGCGGGTACGTCGCCCACCACTACACCCGCTACCTGGGCGACCTCTCCGGCGGCCAGATCATCCGCGGCACCGCCGAGAAGACCTGGGGCTTCGAGCGCAAGGGCGACGGCGTGCGCTTCTACGTCTTCGACGCCATCGGCAACCCGGCCGCCTTCAAGCGCGGCTACCGCGAGCTGCTGGACGCGCTGCCCCTCGACGACCTGGAGAAGCAGCGCGTGGTGGACGAGTGCAAGCGCGCCTTCGCGCTGAACACGGCCGTCTTCCGGGAGCTGGGCCAGGAGTTCGGCGACGGCGCCGGCGGCACGCTCAGCGCCTGACGGTCCCGAGCGACCGTACCGACGACGGCAGGACCCGGCCGCCGACCTCGATCGTTCCGTCGGGGTGCGGCCGGGTCAGGATCTCCGACGCCGCGCCCTGCCGTACGCGCAGGGGCCGCCCCAGCTCGTGGGTGAGGACCATCGCCGCCGCGCCCGTGGCCTCGTCCTCGGCGACCCCGTCGCCGCGGCGCGGGAAGGCCCTCGCCCGTACCGTGCCCGCCGCCTCGTCCTGCCACGCCCAGGCGTAGAGCCAGCCCTCCCCCGCGGGCGGCGCGGGCAGCGCGTCCACCTCGGCCGCGGACGCGTACCGCTCGGTCCGCCGGCCGGCCGCCCACTCCGCGCGGCCCCGGATCCACACGGCGTCGCCGTCCCGGCGGGCCGGCACCTCCCCGGCCGGGGGCCGCAGCACGGTGCTGCCCAGCAGCCGGGCGACCCCGACCAGGGGGTGGCCCGCGAAGAGCAGCCGGACGCCGGGCGTGTAGATGTCGACGTCCCCGCGCTCGGCGTCGTCGATGAAGACCGTCTCGCTGAACCCGAGGCCGGCGGCGAGCGCCTGCCGCGCCTCCCGGCCGGGTATCGACGCGCCGTCGCGTACGACGCCGAGTTGGTTGCCGCCCCGCCCGTCCGGGCCGCAGAACACCTTGAGCACATGAAGGTCGGTCATCGCGGCATTGAACCTCATCGGCCGACACGCGCCCGGCTTCTCTAGGATTGTCGGGTTGTCGACACTCTGATGAGAAGGAACCGCCTTGCCTGCTCTGCTCCCCATGGCCGCCCTGCTGGCCCTGCCGCTCACCGCCGGTACCGGACATGCCGCCGCCGCGCCGGAGTCCGTGCCCCGGCCCCCGGCGGCGACCGCGGCCGCCGCCGACGCTCCGGCCGCCGCCACGGCCGAGATCACCGAGGGGCAGGTCAAGGAGGTCGGCCCGGGCGGAACGATCCTCTACCCGAGCGTGACCAGCTGTCTGACCGTGACCGTACGGCTCGCCGACGGCGGCCTGGTCGGCGCGCACGCCAGCCTGTTCCAGGTGCCCGGCGAGTACCGCTCCGACCAGATCCTCGCGGCCTTGAGCAAGCAGGTCGGCGACCGGTCCGTACGGGCCGTCGAGGTGAAGGGCGCCGTCGGCGCCTGGGACCCGAGCTACTTCACGAAGGCTCTGGAGAGTTACGGGGACGGGGAGGACGTGCCGTACCCGACGAGCCCCGACTTCGACGGGATCGCCGGCGCGGTGGCGAAGGGGACCGGGCAGCCGGCGGGGAAGGTGACGGTCGAGGACGTGCCGGACGGGGACCTGACCGCCTCGTGAGCACGGGGACCTGACCGTCGGGTAAGCACGGGGAAACACCTGCGGCCGGAGCCTCCGACGTGAGCGATCGGAGGCTCCGGCCGGTGCGCGGGCCCGCTGGGAGTCGGGCCCGCGCGGTCTGCGGGCCCGTCAGCCTCGTGCGCCGGTGCGGCGACGGGTGGCGTACGCGGCGGCGCCGCCCGCGAGGACGAGGGCCGCGGCGCCGCCCACGAGTGCGGTGGTGGGGGCGCTGGAGCCGGTGCTGGCGAGGGAGCTGCCGCCGCCGGAGCCGCCCGTGATGCCGCCGGAACCGCCGGTCGTGCCCGCGCCGCCGCCGAGGCCGCCGTCTGCCGACGACCCGCCGGAGCCTCCGGACGAGCCGGACGAGCCGGAGCCGTCGGGGAGCTGGGCGTTCTTGTCGAGGGAGACGTTCAGCGTGACCGGGTCGAGGTCGCGCTTCGCGGGCTCGTCGTAGTACCCGCCGAACGCCTTGGCACCCGCGTCCGTGAGCCGGGCCGGCACCCCCGAGAGCGTGACGATCTTCCCCTTGGCCTTCATCGGCTTGCCGCTCAGGTCCAGGTCGGCGAGGCGCAGATCCTTGCTGTTCTCGACCTTGCCGCTGTCGCGGGCCTTGGCGGAGACGTCCGCGACCAGCGCGCCCTTGCCGCCCTTGACCCGCACCTTGAGGTCGCTGAACTTCAGGTCCAGCTGGCCCTCGTGGCCGGTGAAGCGGACCGCGCCGTCGAAGGCCGCGTCCAGGGCCGACTTGTCGGCGTCGTACGAGCCGTGGCCCTTGGGGAAGCGGTACCCGTCGCCGTTCTTCGCCGCGCCGCCGGACAGCTGGATCTTCCCCTTCGCGCCGACGGTGATGTACGTGCGGAACGACTTCTTCACGCCCCAGTCGAGGTTGCCGTCGGCGATCGGGCCGGACTCGGCGGCCGCGTCGCCACCGGACCCGTCGGCGTCGCCGGGCGCCTTGCCGGAGGGGGTGGGCTGCGTGGTCGGCTGGCCGGTCGGTCCGGTGGTGGGCCGGCGCGACGGCCCGTCCGTGGGGTTGCCGGTGGGACCGGTCGTCGGGTCGGTCGTCGGGCCGGTGGTCGGATTCTGGGTCGGCCCCGTCGTCGGGTTCTGGGTGGGCTGCCCGCCGCCGCCCGTCTTCACGGTGAGCGTGGCCGGATCCAGCTCCTGCCCCTCCTGGTACATGTCGTTGAACGCCTTCGCGCCCTCGGCCGTGAGCTTCGCCGGTATCTTCGCGAAGGTCATCGTGGAGTCGCCGCTGCTCCGCTCCGCCTTGGACAGGTCGAGCGAGGCCAGTTCGACGTCGTCCTCGGTCTTGCCCTCCGCGGTGATGTCGGCGGTGATGCTGCCGGCCGTGCCCTTGGTGGACAGCTTCAGATCGGCGAGCTCGATGTCGAAGCGGTGCGCCTTCGAGACGAAGCGGACGCTGCCCTTGAAGGTGGTCGCGACGGCGTGCGTGCCCATGTCGTACGTGCCCGAGCCGCCGGTGAAGGTGAACGGGCCGTTGTCGGCGGCCTGCTTCGCGCCGGCCGCGGTCTCGATCGTGCCCTTCGCCATCCCGGTCACGTACTTCCGGAACGACTCCTTCACGCCCCAGTCCAGGGTGCCGTCCTTGAGCTCCACCTTCGGCGGGCCGGCCGCGCCGCCGTCGGCCGCGAACGCGGGGATGCTCAGCGCGCCCGCCCCCAGCGCGAGGGCCGTGGCGGCGGCGAGGGCGAAGCGCCGCGCGGGGCGGGCGGGAGGCGTGGGCGGGGTGACGGTCATGATCGGGGTTCTCCTTGAGGGGGTGTTGGGGGGATGCGGTTCACGGCCGAGGAGGGGCCGTAAGCCGGGGCCGTAAGCCGGGGCCGTCGTACGGCAGGGGCGGCGCGGGGGCGACAGGGGGCAGCCCGCCGCCGCGGAGCGCGTGGCGCACGCCCGTCAGTCCTTCGCGGGCGGTGTTCCGTCCTCCGCGCCCGCTCCGGCAGCGGCAGCCGCCCGGCGCTTGCGGACGACGGTGAAGGCGGTGCCGGCGGCGATCAGTACGACCAGCGCGCCCGCGCCCGCCGCGATCGGCACGGCCGATGAACTCGACGAGTCCGACGAGTCCGACGAAGAAGCGGCTGCGGCGGGCGTCGAACTGGCGTCGGCCGCCTTCGGCGTCGCGCTCGGCGCGTGCCCGAGATCCGGCAGCGGCGGCAGCTTCGCCTTGGCGTCGAGGGCGACGGAGAGGGAGACCGGGTCCATGTCGGCGCCCTCCTGGTACATGGAGCCGAACGCCTTCGCGCCCTCGGCGGTCAGCTTGGCCGGTGCTTCGGCGATGGCGATCAGGCCGTCCTTCGGCTTGAGGCTCTTCGCCTCGAACGTGGCGAGCGGTACGGACTCGTGCTCGCTCTTCCCGTCGGAGACGCCCGCGGACAGCGTGCCCTTGCCGTCCCGCACCGCGACCTCGACGTCGCGGAAGGAGAGGTCGAGGTGGGCGCCGGTGAAGCGCAGGGTGCCGGCGAAGGAGGCGTCCAGGGCGCCCTTGTCCTCGTCGTAGGAGCCCTTGCCCTTGGGGAAGCGGAAGAGCGCGCCGCCGTCCTGGGCGCCGTCGCCGAGCTGCCACTTGCCCTGGGCGATGGGCCCGGTGACGTACTCGCGGAACGTGCGGCGCACGCCCCAGTCGACGGCCGCGTCCGTGAACTCGCCCTTGGGCGCGTCCTTCTCGTGCTCCTTGTCCTTGTCCTCGGCCGCGTCGCCGGAAGGCGTCGCGCTCGGGGACGGGTCCGCCGCGCCCGGCCGGACGTCGGCCGACAGGTTCACCGGGTCGAGCGCGGTGCCCGCCGTGTAGTAGCCGGCGAACGCCTGCGCGCCCTGCGCGGTGAGGGTGGCGGGGATGTTGGCGAGGGCGACTGCGGTGCCGCCGCCGCGCATGTTCACGCCGGAGAGGTTGAGTGCGGCCAGCGGCACCTGCGAGGCGGTGGTGACGCGCCCGCTGCCCTTGGCCTTGCTGACCATGTCGGCGTAGAGCGTGCCCTTGCCGCCGGATATCCGGACGGTGGGGCGGCTGATGGTGAGGTCCAGTTCGTTGCTGCCATCGGGCTTCTTGTGGCCGGTGAAGCGGACCCCGCCGGAGAAGCCCGCCTCGAAGTCGCCGCTGTCCGGTACGTACGAGCCCTTGGCGGAGTGGAAGCGGAACGCGCTGCCGCCGACCGTGGCCGCTCCGCCCTGCAAGGTCCAACTGCCGTGTGCGATGGGCCCGGTGACGTAGCTCTGGAAGGAGGATTTGATGCCCCAGTCGAGCCTGCCGCCGGAGACCGTGCGGCTGTCCGCCGCGTGGGCCGTACCCGCCGGGAGCAGCAGCGCGGCCGTCAGCGCCGCGGAGAGCGCGAGGGCGAACGCCCTGCCCGCGCTGACGGCGCGCACAGGTCTGAACGGCAGCATCAGGAACCCCTCCAGGGTGTGGTTAATGAGGTAAGGCTAACCTAAGCTACGACCGTTCGGGTCGGATACCTCCAGGAAGCGGAAAGGCTGAATCGTGCAGCAACGGCAGTCGGCGGGCGCGCCAATACGGGCCCCGCGCCCCCTCCGCGCACTCGTGGCGGTCCTCGCCCTGTCCATCGCGCTCGTCGGCTGCGGGACCTCCGGCGAGGGCGGCGGCAAGAGCTCGGCGGGCGCGGAGAAGCAGCGGGCCGCCGCCGACCGCGTGCAGCCGATCGCGACGCGCCCCGAGCCCAAGCTGCCCGCCACTGTGCGGTCCGCCGACGGCCACGACGTGACCGTGCGCAGCACCGACCGGATCGTCCCGCTCACCGGCTCCCTCTCCGAGACCGTGTTCACGCTCGGCCTCGGCGACCACGTCGTCGCCCGCGACATCACCGCCACGTTCGAACAGGCGAAGAAGCTGCCGGTGGTGACCCGCGCCCACGACGTCTCGGCGGAGAGCGTGCTCTCCCTCAAGCCCACCGTCGTCCTCGCCGACACCACGACCGGCCCGGCCGAGGCCATCGGGCAGATCCGGGCCGCGGGCATCCCCCTCGTCGTGCTCGACCCGCCCAAGAAGCTCTCCGACGTCGGCGCCCGCATCGACCAGGTCGCGGCGGCGCTCGGCGTACGCGCGTCCGGCGACGAACTGCGGAAGCGGACCGAACAGCGCGTCGCGGCCGTGCGGAAGGACATCCCGCACAGCGGCGAGAAGCCCCGCGTCGCCTTCCTCTACCTGCGCGGCTCGGCCGCCGTCTACCTCCTCGGCGGCAAGGGCTCCGGCGCGGACTCCCTCATCGAGGCGGCCGGCGGCGTCGACGCGGGCGCGGAGTCCGGGCTGAAGAAGGACTTCACACCGATCACCAGCGAGGCCCTCGCCAAGGCCGCGCCCGACGTGCTGCTCCTGATGACCAAGGGGCTCGACTCGGTGGGCGGCGTGGACGGCCTGCTGAAGGTGCCGGGCGTCGCCGAGACCCCGGCCGGGATGGACCGCCGGATCGTCACGGTCGACGACGGCGTCCTGCTCAACTTCGGCCCCCGCACCGACACCGTGCTCAAGACCCTCGTCGAGCAGATCCACAAGGGCGGCTCCTGACATGGCCGTTACGACGAAGGCCGCGGCCTCCGAGGGACCCGTGGGCCCCGTGGACGCCGGGGGCCCGCCGCCCCGGCCGCGCGCCGCCGGCCGCCGCGGGCGGCGGACCCTGCTCATCGCGGCCATGGCCGCCGCCCTGCTCGTGCTCTGCCTGCTCTCCGCGGGCATCGGCGCGTACGAGATCCCCGTCGGCGACGTCCTCGGCTCGCTGCTGCACCGCGTCGGGCTCGGCGGGGCGCGGCTGGACCGAGTCGGCGAGAGCGTGCTGTGGAACGTGCGGCTGCCCCGGGTCGTCCTCTCCCTGCTCGTCGGGGCGTCGCTCGGCTGCGCGGGCGCCCTGATGCAGGGCGTGTTCGGCAACCCGCTGGCCGAACCCGGCGTCATCGGCATCTCCGCGGGCGCGGCCGTCGGCGCGGCCGGCTCGATCGCGCTGGGGCTGAGCTTCTTCGGCAACTGGACGGTGACGGGCTGCGCGTTCCTCGCCGGACTGGTCACGGTGGCGCTCGTGTACGTGATGTCGCGATCGGGCGGCCGTACGGAGGTCGTGACACTGATCCTCACCGGCATCGCCGTGAACGCCTTCGCGATGGCGCTGATCGGCCTGTTCGTCTTCTTCGCGGACAACGCCCAGGTCACCCAGATCACCTTCTGGCAGCTCGGCTCGCTCGCACAGGCCACCTGGCCCAAGGTGCTGGCGGTCCTGCCGTGCGCCCTGGCCGGGCTGGCCGTGGCCCCCTTCTACGCGCGGAAACTGGACCTCCTCTCGCTCGGCGAACGCTCCGCGCGCCACCTGGGCGTCGACGTGGAGCGGCTGCGGATGACGCTGGTCCTGGTCGTCGCGCTGCTGACGGCCGCCGCCGTGGCGGTGGCGGGCATCATCACCTTCGTCGGCCTGCTCGTCCCCCACCTGCTACGCATGGCCGCGGGCCCCGGCCACCGGCTCCTCGTACTGGGCAGCGCGCTGGGCGGCGCCCTCGTCCTGGTCGCCGCCGACCTCGCGGCCCGCACCATCGCCCAGCCGGCCGAGCTGCCGCTGGGCGTACTGACGGCCCTCTTCGGGAGCCCGTTCTTCTTCTGGTTGCTGCGAAGGACTCGGCGCAAGCAGGGAGGGTGGGCATGACGGCCCGCCACCCGCAGACCACCACCGAGCCCCGCACGGGATTCCGGCCGGGGGTCCGGGGGTTGCCCCCGGGAAGACACCGCTGGTTGTTGCGGCGTACCAGGCGTAAGCAAGGGGGCTGGGCATGACGACCCGCTCACCGCAGACCGCCACCGAGCCCCGCACGGGATCCCGGCCAGGGGTCCGGGGGTTGCCCCCGGGAAGACACCGCTGGCTGCTGCGAAGGACCCGGCGCAAGCAAGGGGGCTGGGCATGACGGCCCGCCCCCCTCAGACCACCGCCGCCGCTGCCGCCACCGCGCAAAGGGGCTGGGCATGATCAAGGGGTTGTTCTCTTCACGGGTGCGGGCGCTGCCGCGGCCCGTCGCCCCCGGTGTCCCGCTGGTCGAAGCCGTCGCCCTGCGGGTGCGGTTGGGGGGACGTACCGTCCTGGCCGAGGTCGATCTCGGCGTCGAGCCGGGCGAGGTGCTGGCGCTGGTGGGGCCCAACGGGGCGGGGAAGTCGACGCTGTTGGCCGCGCTCGCCGCCGATCTGGCCCCCGAGTCCGGCGAGGTCCGCGTCGGCGGGCGGCCCGCCGCCGACTGGTCGGCCCCCGAGCTGGCGCTGCGCCGGGCCGTACTGCCGCAGTCGGCCGCGGTGTCCTTCCCGTTCGCGGTCGAGGAGGTGGTGCGGATGGGGCGCGCGCCCTGGGCCGGTACGCCCGCCGAGGACGCGGACGACGAGGCGGTGCGCGAGGCGATGTCCGCCGCCGAGGTGACGGAGTTCGCCGAGCGGCCGTTCTCCGCGCTGTCCGGCGGCGAGCGCGCCCGCGTCGCGCTGGCCCGGGTGCTCGCGCAGCGCGCCCCTCTGCTGCTGCTCGACGAGCCGACGGCCGCGCTCGACCTGCGCCATCAGGAGCTGGTGCTCCGGGTGTGCCGGGAGCGGGCGGCGGCGGGGGACGCGGTGGTGGTCGTCCTGCACGATCTCGGGCTGGCCGGCGCGTACGCGGACCGGGTGGCCGTACTGCACGAAGGGCGGATCGCGGCGGACGGGCCGCCGGAGCGCGTCTTCGACGCGGAGTTGCTGACGCGCGTCTACCGGCAGCCGGTGGAGGTCCTCGCGCATCCGCGGACCGGGGAGCCGCTGGTGATCCCCCGGCGGGCGGCGCGGGGCGGGCGGGGCGAGGGCTGAGGGCGGCTGTTCGGGTACCCGGCCCCCTCGCCCGCGCCGCCCCCGGTAGGGTTGCGCCGTCCCAAGCAGCCCTGAAGGAGCCGAAGCCCGATGAGACGCCGGTTGCCCCGTCGCCTGTTCACCGCACTCGCGGCCTCGACGCTCCTGACGCTGACCGGGTGCGTGACGGTGCACGGCGAGCGGGAGATCCTGCCCGCGGTGAGCCGCGAGGAGGCCCCCAAGGTCCTCCAGGGGTTCACGGACGCGTACAACAAGGCGTACCGGAAGCTCGACCCGGCGGCCGTCGACGGGTTCGAGGCCGGGCCGCTGGCGGCGAACAACCGGGCCGACCTCACCGCGCAGCATGCCCTCTCCCCCGGCGGGAACGCCTCGTATCCGGCGCTGGAGTTCAAGGACTCCCGCTTCACCATCCCCGCGCAGGCCGGGTGGCCGAAGTTCTTCGTCGCGGACTCGGCCAGCAACCGCGACGGCAACCGCTGGTACCTGGTCTTCACCCGCGACGGGGCGAAGAAGCCGTGGCGCGCGGCCTATCTGTCGATCCTCAACTCCGGCGAGCGGCCGGAGTTCGCGACCGGCGAGGACGGCTGGGCCGAGCCGGTGCCGGCGGGCGAGGACTCGGGGCTGGTCGTCGACCCGGGCGCGCTGAGCGGCGCGTACACGACCTATCTCCAGAGCGGCAAGGGGAAGTTCGCGCCGGGCCAGTCGACGTCGCGGACGCGCGAGGCCCGCGAGAAGCTGCGGCGCACCCCGTCGTTCTGGACGGCGTACATCGACACCCCGGCCGGGCCGCCCGAGTACGCGCCGCTGGCGCTGCGCACCGAGGACGGCGGCGCGGTGGTCTTCTTCACGGCGCACCACCGGGAGAAGCGGACGCTGGCCAAGGGCGTGCAGCCCGCGATCGGCGATCCGCGTACCAAGGCGCTGCTGACCGGCGATTTCAAGCGCTCGGTGACGTTCACCAAGGTCTCGGAGTCGGCGGTGAAGGTGCCGTCGAAGGACGCGGGCGGCCAGGTGGCCTTCCTCAACCGGATCGAGGGGCTCACCGCGGTCAAGGGCGGCTGAGGTCCGTACGGTCCGTACGGACGGCCGGCGCCCGTACGGGCCCGGACCGACGACCGGCCTCCGAGGATCAGGCAGCGCCCGGCGTCAGCGGCCGATCGGCCAGGCGGCGGCTTCGTGGTCGTGGTCCGGCCGCTCCCCCGCGAACTGCGCGCAGGCGTCGGTGAGCGACTCCAGCAGCGTCAGCGGCTCGGGCAGCGGCCGCTCGGGGCCGAGCAGCCAGGCCACCAGCCCGTCGCCGGGCACCCGCGAGGGCGGTACGAGCACATAGCTGCCGCGGCAGTGCCAGCGCAGTCCGGGGTGCTCGTCCATCGTCTCGGGGTGGCAGTCCAGCTCGCACGGCCACCACTCGTCCTCGTCGTCCGGGGTGCCGCGGGTCTTGGTGAAGAACAGCATCCGGTCGGGCGCGCAGGTGGCGACGGGGCCGACCTCGACGCCCGCCGCATCGAGCCGCTCCAGTGCCTGCCGCCCCGCTTCGAGGGGCACGTCGAGGACGTCCTGGTTGATGCCGGTGGCGGTGATGAAGTTGGCCTGGGGATTGGCCCGCAGCCAGCCGCCGACCTTCTCTGGGTCGGTGGTGGCCAGCGTCTGCCAGGCGAAGGAGACGGGGTGGCGGCCCGGGGTCGGACAGCCGATGCGTTCACAGGAACAGCCGTAGCCCGAGGGGTGCGCGGCGAGGGACAGCGGGAAGCCCGCGACGGCGGCGGCCAGGAGCAGATCCTCGCGGACGGCTTCGGCGTCCGCGCCCGTATCGGCGGCCGTGCTCCTCGGTCGGCGCAGCCATTGGGAGAACCTGCTTTTGCGTTCCATCTATCCCCTCACTTCGACCGCGGGCTGGGATCAATGCTGCCACCATCCTGCTCCTGGTGTGACCAGTGTCCGTATCCGGGGTGGCCGGGACGGGTCGTACGGGCGTCAGGGGCGTACGTCGGCAGGCGGGGGCGCGCACGGGTGGCGCGCTGGGGCGCGTACGGACTGTGTGCGTAGGGCGTACGGACCGTGGCCGGCCGAAGCGGGCCCGCGCGGGGCGGTCAGCGGGGTCGCATGCCGCGCAGCGCGAGGTCGGCGACGGTGTCGGCGTACTCGTGGGTGATCGGGAGGGTGCGGGTCATGAAGCGGTGGAAGAGGGGGCCCACGAACAGTTCGAGCGCGATGCGCAGATCGATGCCCTCGGCGATCTGGCCGGCTTCCTGGGCGGTCTTGAACCGGCGTACGTACGCCTGGAGCTGCGGTTCGAGCACCCGCTCGGTGAGCAGGGCCGCGAGGTCCTCGTCGCTCTGCGACTCGGCGGCGAGCGCGCGGGTCGGGCCGGTGAGGCGGGGGTCGTGGAGTTCGTCGACGGTGGCCCGCAGCACGGTCTTGAGGTCGGCTTCGATGTCGCCGGTGTCGGGGAGTTCCACGGTCGTGGGGTCGTTGCCCTCGGGGAGGCACGCCTCGAAGAGCACGGCGGCCTTCGAGGGCCACCAGCGGTAGATCGTCTGCTTGCCGACGCCGGCCCGGGCGGCGATGGCCTCGATGGTCAGCTTGGCGAATCCGTTCTCGGCGACGAGTTCGAGGGCGGCGTCGAGGATGGCGCGGCGGGACCGTTCGCTGCGGCGGGTGGAGTCGGGCGCTGTCTTGTTCGGCATGCCCCGAGGATAACGAGCGCCCTAGTCGAGACGTTTCGTCTTGGCAGAGCGGGTGGCAAGGCGAGTGGCAGAGCGGGTGGCAGGACGGGGGGCGGAGCGGGCGACGGGGCGGGCGGCGGGTCCGCTTTCCGTACGGTCCGGGCGGCACGCCCCGTGGCACGTCGCGCGCCGCCCGCCGCGGATACGGGCCGTAAACCACCCGTACGGATCATGCGGTACGGGACGCCGGGGTGGACTATTTGGGCACGTGCGACATCCCGCGCGTACCCGACTCCGTCGTGAGGAGCTCTCCTTGCGTATGCCACCGCGTTCCGCCACCGCCAGGCGCTATCTGATGTGCCCCCCGGACCACTTCCGCGTCACGTACTCCATCAACCCCTGGATGGACCCGGCCAAGCCCGTGGACCTGCGGCTCGCCGTCGCGCAGTGGGAGGACCTGCGCGACCGCTACCGCTCGTTCGGCCACACCGTCGAGGAGCTCGAACCCCGCCCCGGCCTGCCCGACATGGTCTTCACCGCCAACGGCGCCACGGTGGTGGACGGCCGGGTGCTCGGCGCCCGCTTCGCCCACGCCGAACGCACCGCCGAGGCCGCCCTGCACGCCGAGTGGTTCCGCTCCCACGGCTACCGGGACGTCCGCGAGCCCGAGCACATCAACGAGGGCGAAGGCGACTTCGCCGTCACCTCCTCCTGGCTGCTGGCCGGCCGCGGCTTCCGCAGCAGCCCGCTGTCGCACGCCGAGGTCCAGGAGTACTTCGGCCGCCCCGTGATCGGACTCGACCTGGTCGATCCGCGCTACTACCACCTCGACACCGCGCTGTGCGTGCTCGATGCCGAAGGCGACGAGATCATGTACTACCCGGGCGCCTTCTCGCCCGGCAGCCGGGCCGTGCTGGAGCGGCTGTTCCCCGACGCCCTGACCGCCGCCGCGCCGGACGCCGAGGCGCTGGGCCTCAACGCGGTGAGCGACGGCCTCCATGTGGTGCTGCCGCAGGCGGCGGTGGGGCTGTTCGAGCCGCTGCGCGAGCGGGGGTTCGAACCGGTCGGGCTGGACCTGAGCGAGCTGCTCAAGAGCGGCGGCAGCGTGAAGTGCTGCACGCAGGAGCTGCGCTGAACGGAGCCGGACGGGGGCCGGTCCGCTCCCGCGGAACCCGGCCCCGTCAGGCGGGCGGCCAGGCGTCGCCCCAGTCGGCGTCCCGCGCCGCGCGGTAGAGGGGGCCGTGGCGCTTGGTGACCGTCTCGCGGCGGATCTGCTCCTCGGCCGTGCAGAGGTCCAGCAGCACCTGCCCCTTGCGGATCTGCGGCCTGCGGACGACGCGGGCGGGGGCCGGTTCTACGGGCGTCCGCAGGGAGGGGTCCGGCTCCGGTTCTACGGGCGTACGTACTGCGGCGACGTAGCTGAACTTCTCGTCCTCGTACGGGAGCGAGCCGCCCTTGACCCGGCGGTGCAGGGAGGAGCGGCTGACCCTGGCCGAGAAGTGGCACCAGTCCGTGCCCGGCACGATCGGGCACGCCGCGCTGTGCGGGCAGGGCGCGAGTACCCGCAGGCCCGCGGCGATCAGCCGGTCGCGGGCGGCGAGGACGCGGAGGTAGCCGTCGGGGGTGCCGGGTTCGATGATCACGACGGCCCGCGCGGCGCGGCCCGCCTCCTCGACCACGGCGCCGCGGGCGGCGTCGGTCAGCTCGCCGAGCACGTACGAGACGGTGACGAGGTCCGCGTCCGGCAGCTTCAGCCCGGCGCCGATCTCCGCCCGCTGCCACCGCGCCGCCCGCAGAGCCGGGGACGTGGCGGTGCGGGCGAGTTCGCCGCCCAGCGCGAGCGCCGGTTCGGCCCAGTCCAGGACGGTCGTGGCGCGCTCGGCGCCGGGCCAGGCGGCGTCCACCGCCCAGCTCGCCGCGCCAGTGCCGCCGCCGACGTCCACATGGGTGGCCGGCGACCAGTCGGGGTCCTGCTCCCGGAAGGCGTCGAGCGCGGCGCGTACGGCCTCGAAGGTCGCGGGCATCCGGTACGCGGCGTAGGCGACCACGTCCGAGCGGTCGCGCAGGACGGGCGCGTCCGTCGGCGTGCGCCCCCGGTAGTTGGCGATCAGCCGGTCGACGGCCTGCGCGGCCTGCTTGGGCGGGAGCCCGTCGAGCAGCTCGGCGAGCGCCGCGCGCAGCGTCTCGCCGGTCCGGGGGGATTCGGGGGCGTCGTACATCCGCCGAATTCTACGGGCCGCCGCCCGCCCGCTTCCCCCGCCGGTACGGCGGCCCCGGCCGGGCGGCGGAGCGCCGGGCCGGGACCGCGCCTTACAGCATTGCGACATCACGGAACCGCGGCATCACGGAACCGCGGCATTACGGAATTACGGCGACACAGATTCACGGAATCACGGAATCGCAGAACTACGGGATTACGGGATTACGCGCTCAGCACGCGTACATATAGCCGCTCCACACCAGATCCTTGACGGGAATCCAGCCCTTGGTCTCGGTGCCGTCGACGCGGCCGTACGCCCAGAGGTTGTTGTAGCTGTTGTAGGTGGAGCACCAGATCCAGAACTTGGTGCCCTCGGGGAACTTCTTCACCTTGCCGCAGTCCGCGTAGGGACCGGTCTTGAGGTTGAAGCCGCCGTTGAACCTGCCGGACGCGCTGCCGGGGTGGTCATGGGTGATGGAGTGCTTGCAGTCGACCGCGGCCTTCGCCGCGGGCGCGGCGCTCGCGGTGGTGCCGACGAGGGCGCCGCTCAGGGCGAGCACCGACACGGCGAGGGCTGTCATGGTCCGTCTGAGCACAGTCGTCTCCTCTTCTCGGCCCCTGCTGGGGCGGGCGATGGGGTCGGTCGTGCGTCGTGCGGGGCTCAGCAGCTCTTCCAGGTCCCGGACCACACCAGGTTGTCCCCGTACACCCACCCCTTGGTCTGCGTGCCGTCGACGCGGCCGTAATACCAGAGGTTCTTGTAGTTGTTGTACGCCCCGCACCAGATCCAGAATTTGGTGCCCGCGGGGAGTTCCTTCACCTTCCCGCAGTCGGCGTACGGGCCGGTCTTGAGGGTGACGTTCTTCTTGAAGGTCCCGGACGCGCTGCCGGGGGTTTCATGGGAGATCGAGTGCTTGCAGTCGACCGCGGCCTTCGCGGTGGGTGCGGCGCTCGCGGTGGTGCTGACGAGGGCGCCGCTCAAAGCGAGGGTCGCCACGGCCATGGCTGTCACCGTGCGTCTGAGCACAGTCGTCTCCTCTCCGCCGCCCCCTTGGCCGGGGGCGGGAGCTGCGGGCAGATTCATGGCACACCGAGCGCCGGGCCGACAAGGTGCACGGCCCGGTCGGAAAAGGGTCTGATTGTGAACGTCAAGTGTCAAGACTGTGAACGGAGTTGAGCCAGTCACCCGCCGGCGCGGAGGGGGCGGGTCCGGCGTGCGGTGGCGCGGATTCCGGATCGACGGGATTCGGCCGGGCCGGGACCCGGGTCGGCTCGCTGTTTTAGAGTTCCCAGGTCAGCCCTTGGCACCTGAGAAGGATTAGCGAATCATGCCGACCGAAACGTTCGAGTTCCAGGTAGAAGCACGCCAGCTCCTGCAGATGATGATCCACTCGATCTACTCGAACAAGGATGTCTTTCTGCGCGAGCTCATCTCCAACTCCTCCGACGCACTGGACAAGTTGCGGCTGGAGTCCCTGCGCGACGACGCGCTCGGCGCCGACACGTCCGATCTCCACATCGCCGTCGAGGCCGACAGCGACGCCCGCACGCTGATCGTGCGGGACAACGGCATCGGCATGTCGTACGACGAGGTGCGCGAGCTCATCGGAACGATCGCCAACTCCGGTACGGCGAAGTTCCTCCAGGAGCTGAAGGAGGCGAAGGACGCGACCGCGGCCGAAGGGCTCATCGGCCAGTTCGGGGTCGGGTTCTACGCGAGTTTCATGGTGGCCGACGAGGTCACGCTGCTGACCCGGCGCGCGGGCGAGAGCCAGGGCACCCGCTGGACGTCCGACGGCGCGGGCACGTACACGATCGAGACCGTCGAGGACGCGCCGCAGGGCACCTCCGTCACGCTGCGGCTCAAGCCCGCGGACGCGGAGGACAAGCTCTACGACTACACCTCCCCGTGGAAGATCAGGGAGATCGTCAAGCGCTACTCCGACTTCATCACCTGGCCCATCCGGATGGCCGCCGAGCCGCCCGCGCCTGCCGAGAGCGCGGACGGGGAGACCCCGGAAACCGAGACCGAGACCAAGACCGACCCCGAGCCCGAGACGCTCAACTCGATGAAGGCGCTGTGGGCGCGGTCGCGGGACGAGGTGAGCGACGAGGAGTACCACGAGCTCTACAAGCACATCAGCCACGACTGGAGCGACCCGCTCGAAACGATCCGCATGCAGGCGGAGGGCACCTTCGAGTACCAGGCGCTGCTGTTCATCCCCTCGCACGCGCCGCAGGACCTGTTCATGCGGGACCACAAGCGCGGTGTGCAGCTCTATGTGAAGCGCGTCTTCATCATGGACGACTGCGAAGCGCTCATGCCGCCCTACCTGCGGTTCGTCAAGGGCGTCGTCGACGCGCAGGACCTGTCGCTCAACGTGTCGCGGGAGATCCTCCAGCAGGACCGGCAGATCCAGCTGATGCACCGCCGGCTGGCGAAGAAGGTGCTGTCCACGATCAAGGACATGATGTCCGGGAACCCGGAGCGCTACGCCACGCTGTGGCGGGAGTTCGGCCGCGTCCTCAAGGAGGGGCTGTTGGGCGACTTCGAGAACCGCGACGCGATCCTCGGCGTCTCCTCGTTCGCCTCGACCCACGACGCCGAGTCGCCGACGACCCTGGCGCAGTATGTGGAACGCATGAAGGACGGCCAGGAGCACATCTTCTACCTGACCGGCGAGAGCCGGCAGGCCCTGGAGAACTCCCCGCACATGGAGGCGTTCCGGGCCAAGGGCATCGAGGTGCTGCTGCTCACCGACCCGGTCGACGAGGTGTGGGTCGAGGCGGTCCCCGAGTTCGACGGCAAGCAGCTGCGGTCCATCGCCAAGGGCGAGGTCGACCTCGGCAGCGAGGAGGAGAAGAAGGAGGCCGAGACCGAGCGCGAGAAGCGGCAGGAGGAGTTCGGGGCGCTGCTGACGTGGATGACGGAGCGGCTGGGCGAGGACGTGAAGGAGGTGCGGCTCTCCTCGCGCCTGACCGTCTCGCCCGCGTGCGTCGTCTCGGACGCGCATGACGCGACCCCGGCCCTGGAGAACATGTACCGGGCGATGGGCCAGGAAGTGCCGCGCGCCAAGCGCATCCTGGAGCTGAACCCCGGGCACCCGCTGGTCGGCGCGGTCAATAAGGCTTACGGGGAGCGGTCCGGGGAGGACGACGCCGGGCTCGGGGAGACCGCGGAGCTCCTCTACGGGATGGCGCTGCTCGCCGAGGGCGGCGAGCTGAGCGACCCGTCGCGGTTCATCAAGCTGATGGCGGAGCGGATGGAGCGTTCGCTGTAACGCTCCACGGCCGGCCGAACGGGCGCACAAGCCACTATGCAAACAGGTTGTTCATCTCAATCTGTTGACAGTGGTTTGTGCGCCCGTTCATGCTCGGCTCATGACGTCCACACCCGGCGAGAGCCCCGAGCAGACCCCCGACCTCTTCACTCCCCCGCACCCCGACCAGGCCCGCGCGCAGCGCGTCCCCGCCTCCCTCTTCCGCATCGCCGAGCGGCACGCGGCCAGCGACGAGCAGCGCCGCCGCCAGGCCAACCCCATGCTCCTCGGCGCGCACGAGGCCGTCCGGCTCGTGGCGTTCCTGCTCAGCGGGGCCGCGCTCCGCGAGGACGGCGAACCCGAGGTGGACCACGCCGACATCACCGCCGCCCTGTCCCTCCTCCCCCTCGTCCGCGGCGAGCTGGACGAGCTGGAGGCCGGGCTCCTCCAGATGGCGCGCGGGCGCGGCATGACCTGGCCCGAGGTCGCCTTCGGGCTGGGCCTCGGCACCCCGCAGGCCGCCCGCCAGCGCTACGAACGGCTGCTGGACCGTACCGAAGCCGACCAGGGATAAGGCCGGTCGGCGGGCCGGTGGGGGCAGTCGGTCAGTCGATCGGCCGGTCGGCCAGCCAGTCGGCCGGCCAGCCAGTCGGCCGGTCAGCCGGCCACTCAGCCGGCCGGCCCGTCGGCCCGTCGGCCCGGGGTCAGCCCAGCGCCCGCGCCAGCCTGCTGCCCGCCGCCGCGCGCGGGGCGCTGCCGCTCTCCCGACGCCGCGGGTGCACGGTGTTCGCGAGCAGGATCAGGTACGAGGACGTGGCGCGGTCCAGGACCAGGCTCGTGCCCGTGAACCCGGTGTGGCCCGCCGCGCCGCGCCCCGCCAGGCCGCCCATGAACCACGGCTGGTCGACGGCGAAGCCCAGGCCCGGCTCGGTGAGCAGCAGGTCGACGGAGGCGGCGGAGAGGACGGGCCCGCCGCCCGCCAGCAGGGCGCGGCACAGCGTCGCCAGGTCGTGGGCCGTGCCGAAGAGCCCCGCGTGACCGGCGACGCCGCCGAGCGCGTACGCGTTCTCGTCGTGGACGGCGCCGTGCACCATGCCGCGGTCGAGCTTGGCCCAGGGGCGGCGCTGGTCCTCGGTGGCGGCGATGCGCGGCAGCCACGCGGCGGGCGGGTTGAAGCGGGTGTCGGCCATACCGAGCGGCCCGGTGATCCCGTCGTGCACAAGCCGGTCGAGCGGCAGCCCGGTGACGTCCTCCAGTACGTCCTGGAGCAGCAGCATGTTGAGGTCGGAGTAGCGGTACGGGCCGCCGGGCGCGGTGAGCGGGGGCTCGTCGCGGACGGCGCGGCGCATCGCGTCCCGGTCGGCGTGCTCGTACAGCGGGAGCTCGGGGCGGAGGCCGGAGGTGTGGGTGAGGAGCTGTCGCGGGGTGAGCCCGTACGGGCCGAGGGGGCCGTCGAGGCTCAGCAGGCCGCGCTCGGCGCACCGGACCGCGACGATCGCGGTGCACAGCTTCGTCAGGGACGCGAGGTCGAAGACGGTGTCGGTGCGCGCGGGAAGCCACCGGTCGCGCGGCAGCTCGGCGTCGTGGGCCGCGTACCGCAGCGCCCAGCCGGCGGCGGCCTCGACGAGGGTGGCCGGGCCCTGCCCGGCGAGCACCACCACGCCGGCGCACCAGGGCCGCGCCCCCGTCGGGAGCGCGGCCGCTTCTCGGCGGAGTGCGCTCAGCTCATGGTCTCGTTCCTGCGCTGCCATGGACGGCACAGTCCCACGAACGCGGCGACGGCCGCGAGCGCGCACGCCAGCTGGACGACGGCCATCGGCACGGCCGTGTGCTCGCCCGCGATGCCGACGAGCGGCGAGGCGATCGCGCCCAGCAGGAAGGTGGAGGTGCCCAGCAGCGCGGACGCGGAGCCGGCGGCGTCGCGGGAGCGCATGAGGGCCTGGGCGTTGGTGTTGGGCATGGCGAGGCCCATCGCGGACATCAGCACGAACAGTCCGACGGCGATGGGGGCCAGCCCCGGTTCGCCGAAGACGCCGGCGGTCATCAGGAGCAGCGCGACGGAGGCGAGGGTGATCACGGTGAGGCCCACGGCGAGGGCCTTGTCGAGGCTGACGCGGCCGACGAGGACCTTGCCGTTGAGCTGGCCGACGGCGACGAGGCCGATGGAGTTGATCCCGAACAGCAGGGAGAAGGTCTGCGGGGAGGCCCCGTAGATGTCCTGGACGACGAAGGGCGACGCGGAGATGTAGGCGAAGAGCGCGCCGAAGGCGAGGCCGCCCGCGAGGGTGTAGCCGGCGAAGACGCGGTCGGCGAGGAGCGAGCGCATGGTGCGCAGGGCGTCGCCGAGGCCGCCCGCGTGGCGGCGGTCCGGCGGCAGGGTCTCGTGCAGCCAGCGCCAGACGACGAGGGTGAGCAGGATGCCGATGACGGTGAGGAGGACGAAGACGCCGCGCCAGTCGGTGAGCCGCAGGATCTGCCCGCCGATGAGGGGGGCGACGACGGGCGCGACGCCCGATATGAGCATCAGGGTGGAGAAGAAGCGGGCCATGGCGATGCCGTCGTAGAGGTCGCGGACGACGGCGCGGGCGATGACGATGCCGGCGGCCCCGGCGAGGCCCTGGATCAGACGGAAGCCGATGAGCAGCGGCGCGGTGGGCGCGACGGCGCAGACGGCGGTGGCGAGGATGTAGATCACCATGCCGATGAGGAGCGGCCGGCGGCGCCCCCACTTGTCGCTCATGGGGCCGACGACGAGCTGGCCGAGCGCCATGCCCACGAGGCAGGCGGTCAGGGTCAGCTGTACGGTCGCGGCCGGGCTGTGCAGGGCGTCGGTGACCTCCGGGAGCGCGGGGAGGTACATGTCCATGGAGAGCGGCGGGAGGGCGGTGAGGCCGCCGAGCACCAGGGTGACGAGCAGGCCGGCGCGGCGTGCCGCGGCCTTGGGCGGGGTGGGTATGCGGGTTCCGTCAGGGTTCTCGGGGGGCTCGGTGTTCTCGGGGCTCTCGGGGGCCTTCTGGCTCTCGGCCGTGGTAGGGCCGGGGTCCGACATGCGTCGCTCCATGGGTACTTGGTTGATACACCATGGTGTCATGACCGCGGGCGGCTGCGGCCCTTACCGAGGTATGAACCGGGTCGCATCGCGGTCAAGCGGGCTTCAGTCCCGGATCGCCCGCTTCGGAGACGAAGGAGGCGGCCGTGGAGACGGGTGCGCCGGGGTCGCGGACCCCGGTGACGGTGCGGAAGTCGGCCCGTACGCGCTCGTCGTCCAGCGAGAGCAGTACGTAGCCGCGGCGGCCGTTGTAGAACTTCATGTGCGGGTTGGCGGCCGTCATGGTGGACCAGTCGGCGGGTCTGTCCGCCCCGTCGAAGCCGCTGGAAACCGAGGTGCCGACGAACTCGACGCCCAGCGTCGGGGAGGCGGGGCTGTTGAAGTCCTTCTTGATGTCCATGGCGTAGTTGACGTGCACGTCTCCGGAGAGCACGACGAGATTGCCGATACCGGCCCGCTCGACGCCGGCCAGGACCCGCGCGCGGGAGGCGGGATAGCCGTCCCAGGCGTCCATGGAGAGCCGGGAGCGCTTGGCGGTGGTGTTCTTGCGGCGGCAGAAGGCGACCTGCTGCGGGATGACGTTCCAGGTGGCGGTGGAGGCGCGGAATCCGTCGAGGAGCCAGCGCTCCTGGGCGGCGCCGGTGAGCGTGCGGGCGCGGTTCTCCGACTCGGGGCCGGGGTAGTTCCAGCCGTTGCCGTACGCCTGGTCGGAGCGGTACTGCCGGGTGTCGAGCACGTCGAACTGCGCCAGCCGCCCGTACTGGAAGCGGCGGTAGAGGATCATGTCCGGGCCCTTGGGCCGCTGGGCCTCGCGCAGCGGCATGTTCTCCCAGTAGGCGCGGTAGGCGGCGGCCCGGCGGCGGCGGAACTGGTCGATCGGGTCGTTGTGCTGGGAGATGTCGCCCGCGTAGTTGTTCTCGACCTCGTGGTCGTCCCAGGTGACGATCCAGGGGTGGGCGGCGTGCGCGGCCTGGAGGTCCGGGTCCGACTTCCCGAGCGCGTACCGCAGCCGGTAGTCGTCGAGGGTGACCGTCCAGTGGTTGAAGATCGCGGGCAGTGGGTGGTCGGTGTAATGGCGGGCGCCCGCCTGGGCGTTGATGGCGTTCTCGTAGATGTAGTCGCCGACGAACAGGACGGCGTCGAGCTCCTCCTCCGCGAGGTGCGCCAGCGCCGTGTAGTAGCCCTCGTCGTACTGCTGGCAGGAGACGAGCCCCAGCCGCAGGGCGCCGACGGCCGCGCCGGCCGCGGGAGCGGTGCGGGTGCGGCCGACCTGGCTGGTCCACTGGTCCACGTGGAAGCGGTAGTAGTACTCGTGGGCCGCTTCGAGGCCGCGCACGTCGAGGTGCACGGTGTAGTTGTCGGAGGCGGGCGCGGCCACGGTGCCGCTCTGCAAGGGGGCGCCGAACGCGTCGTCGGCGGCCAGCTCCCAGGCCACGCTCACGCTGCCGGTCGGCGGCAGGCCGCCGCCCACCTCGTAGGGCCGGGGCGCGAGCCGCGTCCACAGCACGACGGAGCCCGGCAGCGGGTCGCCGGAAGCCACGCCAAGGGTGAAGGGGTTCTCGGTGAGCGTCTGCGGGGCCATGGGGTCAGCGTCGCGCGGGTGACGTCCGGTTGGGAAGGCCGGTACGCGCCGCTTCTCGGCCGGGGGCGGATGGAGCCGCGGTCCGGGCGGGCCGGGCGGCGGCACGGGAGGTGCAGGCAGTGGGGCGGTACGGGCGGGCCGGGCGGTCCAGGCAGCGGCACGGGAGGTCCAGGCAGTCCGGGCGGCCCGAGCAGCCGGGCAGCCAGGCAACCGGGCAGCCAGCCAGTCCGAACAACCGGGCGGTTCGGGCAGTACGAACAGCCGGGCGGTTCGGGCAGCTCGGGCATCGCTCAAGGGCTTTGAGGGCCGCCCGACTTGGCACGGCGCGCGGATTTGTGAAGAACCTCGGCGCAGAGGCAACCGCAGCCCCATTTTCACCGTGTTCCTCCGTGAAGGCTCACAACACGCACACCAGGGAGGAACCCCCCATGAACCGTGCATACCGTCTCGCCGTTGTAGGTGCCCTCAGCGCCGCCGTGCTCACCGGCGGCGCGACCGCAGCCATGGCGGCCTCGAACCCGGCCCCCGCCCCCGCCGGCCACGCCGTCCCGGCCCAGCCGGCCGCGAAGCCCGCCCCCGGCAAGGCGACCCCCGCCAAGCCGGCTCCGGCCGCCGCGAAGCCCGCCCCGGCCAAGCGGGCCCCGGCTCCCGCTCCGGCGAAGCCCGCCCCCGCCAAGGCCGCGCTCACCGCCAAGGCCAGCGCGACCTCGGTCAAGGCGTGGGAGCAGTTCCGGATCTCCGGCACGGCGACCGGCATCAAGGCGGGCACCACGGTCACCCTGCAGCAGAAGCAGGGCGCCAAGTGGGTCTCGCTGCCCGCGTCCGTCGCCGTCAACAAGTCCAGCACGTACTCCATGCGCGTCAAGCTCGGCATCAAGGGCAAGAACGAGCTGCGCATCGCCGGCGGCGGTGTCGTCTCCCCCGTGCTGACGGTCACCGTGCGCTGAACCGTTCCGCACGTACCCGCGGAACGCGCGCGACACGGGGAACAAGCGAACACAAGGCGATGAGGGGCGAGTCCGGCGGCTCGCCCCTCATCGGCGTCCGGGCCCGGCGGCCTTCGGCGCTTTGCCCCCATACGACCTCTGTGCCCGCGGTGTTCCGCTTCGGCGCGGGCGCGGCGGGACGCCAGGGGGGACATCAGAACAGGGGACTGTTCGCATGCCCGGCGCACTGCGAGAGTTGCGGCGGAACAGCCAAGTGCCGGTTGAGACTGGTTTGAGAGGGCGGGCTAGATGTCGACGGATTTCAAGGTAACTCCGGAAATGGTCGCCGCGGCTGCCGTCTCCTGCGACAACACCGCGACGGACGTCGAGGCGAAGCTGGCGAACCTCAAGTCGTACGTCATTCAGCTGGAGCAGTCCTGGCAGGGCATCGCCCACAACACCTTCCAGATCTACATGGCCGAGTACGACACGTACGCGCAGATGCTGCACCAGGCGCTGACTGCCATCGCCTCCGGCCTGCGCGGCAACGAGGTCAACTACAAGGAGTCCGAGCAGGCGGCCCTGCAGCGGATTCACACCCTGCAGAGCGAGCTCCCGGCCGCCAGGCTCGGCTGACCGACCGATCGTACGAGGAGTAGCGCCGTGGCAGGCATCGACAACACATCCATTCTGGTCCGCGCGGAGCTGGAGGGCGCGGGCACCTATATCAACGGTCTCGCCGATCAGATCGCGGACGAGCTGCACCAGCTGATCGTCCTGCTGCAGCCGATCGCGGAGACCTGGAACGGCCAGGCCCAGACCTACTACGAGGGTCTGCAGGCCGAGTGGAACACCGCCGCCGAGGGCCTGTTCGGGCCGGAAGGCGTGCTCGGCCAGATCTCCATGGCGATGAACGTCAACTTCGCCAACTACTCCGAGGCCGAGTGGGCCAACGTCCGTACCTGGCAGCACCACTGAGCCGGCCGCGCGGACCGCACCGAGTACGAGAGGACCTGACAGCACCCGATGGCCGATGAGCACTGCCGGATCACGGTCGTAGGCGAACGCAGGCAGGTGGACCTCGCGGTCCCGGCCCGTGCCCCCATCGCCGACTACATCGATGACCTGGCCCGTATGTGCGAGCTGGAGGAGAGCGAGCTGATGCCCGCCGCCTGGTCGCTGGCGACCAGTACGACGGGTCCGTTCGAGCCCGAGCGCAGCCTGGCCGAGGTCGGCGTGGTGGACGGTCAGCTGCTCTACCTGCGCGACCTGGTGGCCGGGGAATTCGACGAAGCGGTCGTCCAGGACGTGGCCGAGCAGGTGTCGGAAGCCTCCGAGCGACTGCTGGACCGCCGCTGGGACGCGCGGGCGCGCACCGTCACGGTCATGGCCTGCGGCCTGGTCTGGTGGATCGCCGCGCTGCTGCTCGTCGTCGTCCTGCGCCCGGTCGACACCGCGGTCACCGGCACCGTGGCCGGCGCTCTGGGCCTGGTGCTGCCCGCGCTGGCCTGGGTCGCCGCCGAACGGCGGTGGGCCGTGCCGGCGTCCGTGCGGCTGGCCCTCGCGCTGTGCGCGGTGCCGTGCATGGCCATGGCGTCCTGGACGCTGGTGGCGCAGCGCGCGTCGGAGCAGTCGGCGCTGACCCCGGCCGGGGTGACCGCGCTGAGCCTGGCGGGCGGCGTACTGGTGGGCGCGGTGCTGGCCTCCGTCGCGTCGATGGGCGTGACGACCGCCGCGGTCCTGCTCGGCGCCTTCATCGCCACGGTGCTGACCGCCGTACTGGCGCTGCTGAAGGCGGACGTCGCGCAGTGCGCGGCGGTCGTCGCGGTGGTGGCGTTCGGGCTGCTCACCATCGCCCCGGCGACGGCGGGGCGGGTGGCCGCCTTCGGCTTCCGGCGCGCCGCGCCGGCCGGCGGCTCCGAGCCCGAGGGCGCGGAGCTGGATGCCGCCGTGCGCACCGCGATGCTGCTGCTCGCTCTGTGGGGCGGGGTGCTGTCGCTGGTGACCGCCGCCTGCCTGGTGGTGCTCGGGTCCGACGAGCGGTCCCCGTTCGCCGCCGCGATCACCGCGTGCGTCGGGCTCGGCCTGCTGCTGCGGGCCGGGGCGGCGAAGGTCGTGATCGAGGTGGCGCCGGTGGGCATCGCCGGGGCCGTCGGCCTGTTCAGCCTGCTGCTGATCGGCGGCCCGGCGCAGCTGGGGCTGCCGGGCTGGGCGGGGCCGCTGGCGGTGCTGGCGATCGGCGCCGTGCTGGTGATGTACGGGTTCCGGCGGCTGATGCGACCGGAGCTGCCGCCACTGCGCCGCCCGGGCTGGTTCGGCGGGATGGGCGCGGTGCTGGGAGCGTTCGCCATTCCGCTGACGGTGGCCGCGTTCGGCGTCTTCGGTCGGCTGATGGGGATCGGCCGGAATCTGTGAGCCACGGCGGACGGGTCGGAGGAGCGGGCATCGTGGCTCCCTCGGCCCGTTCAGTCCTGCCATTCCTGGGGCAGCAGCAGGGACGGGCAGCGGTCCTCGGTCCCCTTGCCGCAGGTTGTTCCCCGCGGTACCGCCGTGCCCGTCTGCGCCCAGGGTTCCCGGAGCAGTCCCAGTTCGATGGCCGTCCGGGTCAGGTCGGCCTTGTTGCCGACGTTCAGCTTGGTCCGGATGCGTTTGACGTACGTACTGACCGTGGCCTCGGTCAGGCCCATCCGGCGGCCTATTTGACTGTGGGTCAGCCCCTCGGCGAGCAGCCGCAGCGTCTCCAGTTCGCGGCGGGCCAGCGACCTGGGCTCCGCCGCGCTGGGCTGTCGCAGCTCGGCATGGAGGCGGGGCGCGAGCGTCGGCGAGAGGTGGAAGCCGCCGCCCACGACGGTCTCCACGGCGCGCAGCAGCTCGGCGTCGTCGACCTCCCCGGTGACGCAGCCCAGCGCCCCGGCCCGGATCGCGTCGAGCAGCCGGTACGGCCCGCTGAACTCCGAGACGACCAGCACGGGGCCGCGGGCGGCCAGGCCGGTGACGGTCTTGGCCAGCGGTTCCGGGTCGGGGCCCCCGTCGCAGGACGGGGGGCCGAACAGGATGACGTCGGGGGCGCCGGAGCCGTCCCGGCCGGACGCGTCGAACGTGAAGTCCTGGACTCGCTCCAGTGCGGCGATCACGTCCAGCCGGGGGCTCTGGGACAGCACCCGCTCCAGTCCGTGCCGGACGAGGTTCCGATGCTCAATAATCACAATTCGCGCATAATTGGACATGCGTTTTCCCGTCCTCAGATCAACGCGCCGTACTCCCGGCACACAGACCGATACCCTGCCTGGAAACCGATTCAATGCATCTTCAATGTACTCGACGGCCCCGATACCCTATCGGCCGGAGGGGAGCTGTAACATAACCCCCGAGAAGCGCACTGCACTGAGTGGATACCGCCGCGACCCTGGCCAGCCCACCCAGCTGACCAGCGATGATAAGCATCTCGGTGCGGTTCCGCCCGGAAGATCACGACTTCGCAATGCTTTCGCAATACTTCGGCAGGGGAACGAATAGTCTGTCCCGCCGGGACTAATTGAATTCCCCTGGTATCTCTTACCTGTTCACTCCCCAGCCGTATTCTGCACCGCAGTCCCGTACGGCCCGAATTTGGAGAGGAAGCACGTGGCTGATCAGGAGAAGCCGCAGGAGCCCGCCGCCGGCGCGACCGGCCGCCTCGCCGAGGAGGACCGGCACGGTTTCGTCTCCGCGTTCGTGGGCGGCGTCCGGTCCGACGGCGACCAGGGCCGGTCGGGCAAGCGGGTGGTGGCCGTCGGCATCGCCGTGGTGGCCGCGGTGGGCCTCGGCGCCGTAGCCGTCGGCGCGCTCACGGGCGGCGACGACACGAAGAAGAAGGATGTCGCCGGCAAGCTCTCCCCCGCGGCGGCCACCTCCCAGGCCGACCGGCACGGCAAGGGCCAGGAGGACTCCCAGGGCAGCGTGTCCCACGGCGGGAACCCGGGCACGAACGGCGGCGGAAGCGCCGACGGTACCGGCGGCGCCGGCGGGGACTCCGGCAACCACACCGTGGCCGACGGGCACCGGGAGGCCCCGAGCGACGACGGCCACAAGGGATCGGCGTCCTCCGCTCCCACCTCCGGATCCGGTTCCGGCTCCGGCTCCGGTTCTGCCAAGACCACGTCCTCGTCGAACTCCACCGGCAGCGCCCACGCCCCGACCGTCTCCAAGTTCGCCGCCGCGCCCGCGTACACCGCGCTCGCCGGATACGGCTGCCCGTCGAGCGGCAGCGCCAACGTCTGGACGAAGGACCCCAACTTCAACCACGGGTCGTCCGGCTGGCTCAAGTCCTCCAGCGGCGGCTACGCCGGCTCGGGCTGCAACGGGCAGTACATCTCCATCCCCATGTCCGGGTCGTCCTCCTCGCACGACTCGACCCAGTACGTGCTCTGGAAGTTCGACTACAGCAGCAAGATCAAGGGCACGGCCTCCTGCAACCTGGCCGTCTACATCCCGAACAACAACGACATCCAGCACGTGGGCGGCGCGCCCGCGCAGTATGCCCTGTACAACTCCGACCACAGCGGGGGCAAGACCGCCGGCTCCTTCGACATCAGCCAGGTGGGCAACCGCGGCAACTGGGTCACCAAGGGCCCCTTCCGCGTCAGCGGCGGCAAGCTCACCCTCAAGCTGTTCAACACCGGCGTCGACTACACCTCGTCCACCAAGCACGCGCACGACGCGGCCGCTCCGGTGCGGCTGAGCTGCAACTCGGCATGATCGGGCGGTCCGGCGGCGCGGCCGCACTGCGCGTCGGGGCCCGCGGCTGGGGAGGGCACCGCACCATCGGCTCCGCGCTGCGCGCGGCGAGCCCCGGCTCGGTGGTCACCGTCCAGCCGGGCACGTACACCGAGAACCTGACCCTGGACCGGGACGTCACCCTGGTCGCCGAGCAGGGCCCGGGAACCGTCCAGTTGGTGGCTGCCCGGGGCACGCCGCTGACCGTGGTCGGCGGCGCGGGCGAACTCCGCGGACTGGCCGTACGGGGCCTGGACCCGGACCAGCCCGCGGTGACGGTGGCCGGCGGCACGGTGCTGCTCGACGGCTGCGACATCGCCGGCGGCCGGGTCGAGGTCACCGGCACGGCCGCCCCCACCCTGCGCGACTGCCGCGTACACGGCGCGGGCACCCTGGGGCTGCGCCTCGGCGGCGACAGCCGCGCCGTGCTGGAGCGCGTGACGGTCACCGACATCGAGGGCACCGGACTGCTCGTCGAGCACGGCGCGGAGGCGATGGTCACCGGACTGTCCGTCAGCGCGGTGACCGGCTACGGCGTTCTGATGCGCGGACCGGCCCGCGGCAGCTTCACCGACTGCGAGCTGGCCGGCACCGCGGCGGCGGCGTTCCGGGCCGAGGACGACGCACGGCCGGTGCTGCGCTCCTGCCGGCTGACGGACAGCGCGGCACAGGGCGTGCTGGTCACCGCCGCGGCCGGCACCAGCGCCCCGGCCGCACCCCCGGCCGAGTCCCCGGACTCCGGCACGAGCGCCGGCTCCGAGGACGCGGCCGGCGCCGCCGGGAGCGCGGCGGGCGTCCTGCTGCACGATTGCGAGATCTCCCGCAGCGGCGGCGCGGGCGTACAGGCCGCCGGGCCGGTGCTGGTCACCCTGCGGGACTGCCGTGTCGACGAGTCCGGCGGCGTCGGCGTGCTGGCCGCCGAGGGAGCGACGCTGCGGCTGGACGCCACCACGGTCGGCGACTCGGCCGACAGCGGCCTGGCCGCGGGCGGCGACGCCGACGTCGAGATGCGCGGCGGCGGCATCGCCCGCTCCCGGGCCAACGGCGTCTTCGCCACCGACGAGACCCGGCTCACGCTCGCCGACTGCGCGGTCACCGACAGCGCGTTCACCGCCGTGCACCTGGCCGGATCGGCCCGGGCCACGGTCCGCGGCTGCGAGCTGCGCGGCACGGCGCAGCACGGCGCGCGAGTCACCGAACGGGCGCTCCTCACCCTCTCCGACAGCCGGATCAGCGCCGCGGACCTCACCGGCCTCGCCGTGGACGGCGGCGACCTCACGGCCCACGGCTGCCGCGTCACGGGCGCGGGCACCGGGATCAGCCTGACCACCGAGCACCGCCCGCTCATCGACGGCTGCGAGATCGAGGACTGCGGCACGGGCCTGGAAGTGACCGCCGGAACCGGCGGGCTGATCGTGAACGTCCAGGTGCGCGGCAGCCGGTCGGCCGGAGTGTTCCTCGGCGAGCGCAGCACCGCGTGGCTCGACGGCTGCGAGATCACGGACACCAAGGGCAGCGGACTGGTGCTGTGGAACGGCGCCCGGCCCCGCGTCGCCGCCACCCGGGTGCTGCGCACCGCCAAGAACGGCCTGTACGTAGCCGAGAGCGCGGCGGGGGTGCTGGCGGACTGCGAGATCGCCGCCACCGAGTACCCGGCGGTGTACGTCGGCCGGGGCGCCACGCCCGTGCTGCGCCGCTGCCTGATCCGCGACGCCGACGAGGATCTCAAGCTCGCGGACGGCGCCGCGCCGGTCTTCGAGGCGTGCCGCGTCGAGGCGGTGAAGGACAGCACGCTGCCGGAGTCGGGTTCCGGCGCGGGCCCCGCCGCGGCCGTGCCCCAGTCGCCGCCGGCGGGCGGCGCGCCGGGCAGCGCCGCCGAGACCGCTCCCGCGGTCGAGTCCCTGGCGGACCTGCTGGCCGAACTCCGCGCCCTGATCGGCCTGGAGCGGGTCAAGCAGGACGTGGAGACGCTGGTCAAGCTGATGCAGTTGGTGCGCCGCCGCACCGAGGCCGGCCTGCCGCCGCCCCCCCTCAGCCGCCACCTGGTGTTCGCCGGGAACAGCGGCACCGGCAAGACCACGGTGGCCCGGCTGTACGGGCGGCTGCTGGCCGCACTGGGGCTGCTCTCCCGCGGCCATCTGGTCGAGGCGGACCGGGGTTCGCTGGTGGGCGAGTACGTCGGGCACACCGCGCCCAAGACCACCGCGATCTTCCGGCAGGCGGTCGGCGGCGTGCTCTTCATCGACGAGGCGTACGCGCTGGTGCCGCACGGCCAGGGCTCGGACTTCGGCCTGGAGGCCATCTCGACGCTGGTGAAGCTGATGGAGGACCACCGGGAGGACGTGGTGGTCATCGTGGCCGGCTACCCCGACGAGATGTCCCGGTTCGTCGATGCCAACCCTGGCCTCGCCTCCCGGTTCACCCGGACCCTGCTCTTCGACGACTACAGCTCGCAGGAGCTGGTCGGGATCGTGGCGAACCACGCGGAGCAGCACAAGTACGAACTCGGCGAGGAGACCCCGGCGGCGCTCGCCGGCTACTTCGACTCGGTCGAGCGCGACGAGCGGTTCGGCAACGGCCGTACCGCGCGCCAGCTCTTCCAGCGGATGACGGAACGCCACGCGGCGCGGCTGGCCGACCACGCGGCCCTGCCGTCCGCGGCCGGGGGCGCCGGGTCCGAGCCGGACGACGACGATCTGGTCACCCTGCTGCCCGAGGACATCCCGGCGTCCGGGACGGCGGGGGCCTGAGCGGGCGGCGGCCCGGCGGACGGTACGCGCAGGGGGGCCGGCGGCGGTGCGTTCACCGAGGTGAGCACGGCGCCCCGGCCCCGCTTCGACGGCGCGTACAGCTCTGACGGGCCGTCAATTACCGGTCAGGTCACCACGGGCTTGCCGGTCGGCTCGGGGAAGACCGCGTTCTCCTCGGCGTGGGCGTAGTAGGTGCCCGCGCGGTCCAGCCGTACGATGAACCGACCGGCCAGCTCGATCGCGTCGGCGCACTCCTTGAGGACCTGGGTCATCGCGGGGTTCATCGCCTGGGCGTATGCCACGCCCGCCTTGCGCACCTCTTCGTCCGGTTTGATCTCGGGGTGGTCGGAGTGGTCGGCGTAGTGCTTGCCCACGCCGTACTGGCGCTGCTTGGCCTCCGCGCCACCCGGTTCGAACTTCGGGTTGGTGTCCGTGTAGGTCGCTTCCTGCCCGAACGTGGAATGGTCGACGAATATCGCCTGGGCGACCGTCTGCTCCAGCTGGTTGTAGCCGTCGACGGCTGCCCGTGAGGCGTCCAGCATCGACTGCATGGCCGCGTGGATGCTGCTGATGTCGACATGGAACGCCGGGAGGGCGGGGACCGGCGGGCTGTCCTTGTCCCCGCCCGCGCCCGCGCCCTCGACATGGCCGGTGATGGCCGGGGCGTCGCCCCAGATCATCGCGAGGTTGGGCACGCTGTTCATGTCCGGCGGCGGCTTCGAATTCCCGCCGTCGCCGTTGTCGTGCGGGGCGTCCTCGTCGTATTTCCTCGGCGGGCCGTGCCGCGAGTCCCTGGGGTGTTCGGTTGCGTCTGCCACGGCTGCCTTCCGCGCGTTCACGTCGGGTATGGTTCGGTCGATTCCATCCCATCGAATCCAGGCGCCACGGGCCAGGTCCCCGTTCTGAGACGCCGCAGGGGACGGAACGGGGGAGTGCCGCCGGGTGATCTTCGCGGCCTAGGATCGAGGGGTGGCCCCCAAAACCATCACTCCCGCCGAGTTCAAAGTCGACCTGGAGCAGCTCGAAGACGCCATCCAGGTCGTCCAGGGCCGTACGGCCAGCATCGAGAACGCGGTCATGTTGGTGAACATGACGTTCAACATCGCCGAGACCATCTGGCACAGCCCGGCCGCCTCCTCGTTCTCCGCGCTGCAGCGTGAGTTCACGCAGAACGCGCAGCAACTCGTCGACCTGCTCCACGAGATGAAGCGGCGGATGGACTCCGCGCACACCCAGTACCAGCAGACCGAGCACACCAACACCCAGAACTTCGACAAGAAGCACTAGCCGGAAGAGGCGCGAGGGCGTGTCCTTATCGCCCGGGGCCGGCACAGGCCGGCTCCTCGCACGACACCAGGAGCGACGATGAGCACCCCGCAGTCCATGAACACCCCGCAGTCCATGGGCACCTACGGGGCCGGTCAGCCATCGGCCGGCAACGCCACGATCGACGTCGACGCCGAACTGCTCAGGAAGCTCGGCGAGGAGGTCGGCGGGTCCAAGGCCAGCCCCGAGGGGTACGTCGCCATGCTCTCGTCCGACGTCTCCATGATCTTCACGACGCTGAAGCAGCTCAAGCTGGGGTGGGCCGGGAAGACCCAGCAGGAGGCCGAGGAGTTCTTCGACCGGCTCAACGCCTGCGTCTCCCACATGTTCGGCAACTCCGGGAACGAGGAGAGCGTCCGCAACAGCGTGCTCGCCCGGGTCGCCTCCGCGATGCAGCTCGCGGGGACGAACTACCTGGCCGCGGAGGACGCGGTCGTCAAGGAGTTCAACGACTTCGCCGCGCAGATGAACGAGCAGGGCGGGGGCGGGCAGAGCAGCATCACCGACCCCAAGGAGACCGCCATCAGCGAGACCTACGGCTGACCGGCCGCCCCGCCGCTCCCCCGCTTCGCCCCGCCGCTCCCTCGCTCCGCCCCTCCCGATCAGGCCCAGCACAAAGGTGACCCGCCGCCATGTCCAATTACTACGCCGACGATTCGGTCACCGACAGCATCTACCGGCTCGGGAACGCCTGGATCGACTTCAGCGACATGCTGTGGGAGCGGATGTCGGCCATGGACGCGGCCGTCCACGGCATGCAGTGGACCGGTGAGGGGAACACCGCCGTCCAGACCACCTGGAACCAGGTGCACGACGCGCACCTGCAGAAGGCCGTCGACGACGCGCGCAACATCGGCAACCACATCAACGCGTTCGGCGACTACGTCAAGAACATCCAGGCGCAGGAGAAGCACGCGGACGACATGGAGTCGATCAAGGCTCTGATCGAAACCGTGCTGCCCATGCTGGCCATCTTCGCGCTCCCGGTCATGCTGCCGTTCGACGCGATCCTCGGGGCCCTCACCGGGGTCCTGGAGGCCTTGGCGGGCGTCCTCACGGAGGGCGCCATCACCGCGGTGGCCTTCGCCGGCGCCGTGGCCGTGGACGTCGCGGTGAACGCCGCCGCCACGCTCGGCCTCGACATGGCCGCCGCGGCGCTCGCCTCCGCGGTCACCAACACCCCGATGCCCGACTTCGGCAGCTCGGAGTGGTGGAAGGGCGAGGCGATCTCCATCGGCATGGGCGGCGGCGGGGCCCTCCTCGGGCCGATGGCCAAGGGCCTCGGCAAGGGGCGCGACTGGCTCAAGGACATGACGCACGGCCCGGCCGCGGGTTCTCCTCACATCAACCCCGACATCTCGCACCCGGGGCTCTCGGGCGACACGCCGCACTCGGGGGGCGGGGCGATCGGCAACGAGTTCACGCCGCCGGTGGTCAACAGCGGCGGCTTCAGCGCACCGGGGTCGGTGGGGGCGGGCGCGGGCAAGTTCGGCGGAACCGTGAAGAGCCCGGAGGGCATAGCGGCGAACCCGCACACCTCGGTCCCCGGCGGCCGTGCCGCCGACGGCTCGGGGATACGGCCGAACAACGTGCTGTCCAAGCCGGGCGGGACGGCGACCGGCGCGGGCGGCAAGGTGCAGGACCCGGCCCACCTCCAGCCGTCGCCGGCCAAGGGATCGAAGTTCGACGGCCCCGACGCCCGCACCGTGAAGGCCGGTCCCGACGGGGTGAACCCCGTGACCAGCCGCCCCCACAGCCCGGCGGGGACCGGCAGGCCCCCGGTGACGGAGGGCCCCGGCAGCCCGAAGACGAGCGTCGCGCACCCCGAGAACACGGCGCCCGGCACCCGCTCCCCGTCCCCGGTCGAGGAGACCGGCCCCGGCGCCGGCCACCCGCCCGCGGGAGGCCGGCCGCCGGCCGGCGCCGGCCGGACCGGGCAGACCCACGCGCCCGAGACCGGCTCCTCGCACAACTCCCCCGCGCAGCCGGAGCGGAACAGCGGGGCCGCGCAAGAGGGCGCCGAGCCGCACTCCGCCCACCAGGCCGCCGAGCCCGGGGCCGAGCCGGGCGCGTCGGGCAGCGCCGGCAAGCACGCCGGGCAGGAGGGCGCCCCCGTCGGTCAGGGCACGAAGACCCCGCAGGCCGTACTGGGCAAGGAGCCGCCCGGCCCACGCACCCCGGAGCACGGCAAGGGCGCGGAGGACCACCAGCACGCCACGGACCAGCGCGCCACGGACCACGACGGCCGGAGCGGCCACGAGGGCCGGGCGCAGGACGAGAACGGCACGGCGAACTCCGGTCACGACAGCGCGAAGGAAGCCGCGGGGCCCGACGCCGCCCGGCACGGTTCCGGGACGCAGGCGCCCGCCGGCCCGCTGGGGAAGGCGCAGGACGCGGCCAAGCTCGCGGCGGAGGACGGGCGCGTCGGCTCCGTCGCCAAGACCCCGCAGGTGATGGAGACGCCCAAGCCGCAGTCCGCCGAGACCGGCCGGGCCGGGCAGCCCCATCAGGCGCCGGAGAAGCCCGCCGGCGGCGAACAGCGGCCCGGACAACATGAATCGTCGGCCCCGCAGTCGTCGAAGACCGAGCAGCAGACCGGCGGCCCCGTCCGGGAGAAGGCGGACGGGGGACGGCCCGGTGGCCGGCCGACGGACCGGCCGGACGCCAGGTCGACGACGCCGGAGGCCGAGAAGACGGCGAACCCCGGCGCTGAGAAGACCGCGAGCCCCACCGCCGAGAAGACGGCGAGTCCTACCGCCGAGAAGACCGCGGGCCCGCCCGCCGGTAGGTCCTCCGAGAAGGGGCCGGAGAACACCGCGGACACCGCGAAGGCCCCGAAGTCCTCGAAGACAGCGGAGAATTCCGCGACGGCTCCGCGGAACACCGGGAAGGCGGCGGAAGACTCCGGGAAGGCGCCGCAGAGCGCCGGCGAGAAGCCGGACGCCAAGCCGACGAAGGCGTCCGCGCACGAGGGCGCCGGACACGAGCCGGCCGCCTCGGGCGCCTCGCACGACGCCTCCGCGTCCGGCGACCACACCAACCAGACGCACGACGCGGGCAGTTCCGGCCACCACTCCGAGCAGCCCGTCGCGCGTCCCGAGGAGCCGGCGCCGCCCGCCACTTCGGCCCCGGCCGTACACGCCCCGGCCGAACGCTCCGGCAGTGCCCACACCACGGCGTCCGCCAAGGACGAGGCGTGGGCGGCGGAGAGCAAGGCGCTGCGCGACGACGCGGCGCACAAGCTCGGCCTGGAGGAGAAGTTCCACCGGTCCGCGGAGAAGCTGCGGGACCGGTTCACCGAGGCGACCAAGACGTCCAAGGCGCTGCGCGGTCTGAACGCCGAAGAACGTCAGCTGGTCTTCGACAACGCCCTGCGCGACGCGCGCGGCAAGTTCGACGACACGTTCCGCCCGGTGGGCAAGGAGGGCGGGTCCGCCGCTGACCTCGCGAAGGCCGAGAAGCAGTGGCAGCGGCAGGTCGACAAGCTCGGCAGCACCTTCCGGGGCCGCGCCATGCTGCACAGCCGCGCCCCGGAGGTCACCAAGAGCATCGACCGCATGGTGTCCCGGGCCGAGCGCCGCTGGAACTCCGAGGGCCGCCCGGCGGAGGCGGTCGAGGCCGCCGCCAAGGGGTACCGGAACAGCCTTGAGCACGCCTTCGATCTCACCTACGGCGAGCTGAAGGAACGGCCGCACTGGCACGTCGGCAACCCGAAGGACCGGTTCTCCCACCTCTCCGACAACCTCGCGAAGGAGCTGCCGGACCGGATCGAGCTGCACACCAAGACCCATGAACTCCTCAGCTCCACCGACGAGTTGCTGGGCAACCGCCTGAAGAGCTGGCGGGAGACGGAGGCCGGCTGGTCCGACCGGGACGCGGCGGAGGTCCGTACCCGCTACGGGACGGCCTCCCGTGACGCGTTCCGGAAACTCCTCGACGACGAACTCGGCGCGATCCCCAAGAAGAAGTTCACCTCCCAGGCCCAGCACACGGCCCTCCAGCGGGCCGGCGAGCAGTGGCTGCGCAAGGAGGACGACCTGGCCAGACGGCTCACGGCCGAGTTGGAGGGCACGGAGAAGATCCGCGGATACATCGCGAGCGTCACTTCCCGGCTGGAGCACGACGCGCCGCACTCCCTGTTCGCCGGCGACCGGATGCAGCACATCAGCAGTGCGCACGCGTCACTGCGCGCGGCCGGCGACCGGCTGCTGGCGGACATCCGCCGCGACGTCATGGGCGCCGACTTCCGGGACGTGAACACCACCGTCCGCGACGGCCTGCACCGGCTCGACGAGAGCGCCCCCGGACGCTTCCGGTTCGAGGCCGACGCGTACGAGAAGTGGCACACCGTCCGGGAGTCCTTCCCCAGCAGGGAGGCGATGGGCGAGCAGGGCGACTGGGTACGGAACCGGCTGGACTCCATGGGCCAGGAGGCGGTGGACCGGGCCCGTGCGCGCCTGATGGGCACGGAATACCGCGTGTCCGACACCGAAAAGGTGCTGTACGACCTCGAACACGAGCTGTCCGCCGTCAAGGACGCCGCTCCCGGCCTGGCGAAGGCCGCCGAGCGGCTGCCGCAGGTCTCCGCCGAGGCCAGGTCGGTCTGGCACGAGCTGAGCGACGGCCGGACGGAGCTGCCCTCCGGCCTGGCGAACCGGCTGGAGTCGGACTTCCACCGCGAATGGCTCGCCGGCTACGACAGGACCCTGGCCGACGGACACCTGGACGCCGCCCACTGGGTGGAGGAGCCCGGCCCCGCGCCGCACTTGGACGAGTCGACGCGGGCCGCACACGACGCCGCCCAGGACAGCCTCGTCGGCCACTATGACCTCGTCCTGGACCTGGCCGAGACCCGGAACACCCACCTGGAGCACCTGCCCCAGCAGGTGGACGACGCGGCCCGCGCGTGGGAGGCCCGGCAGCACGCCGGCGGCCCGCGCGATGCCGACGCCGACGCCGACGCGCCGAAGCTCACGGAAGCCGACCGCAAGGCCGTCGTGGACGCGGTCACCGCCGATCTCCAAGCCGAGTTCAAGACGCTCACCGAGGTCCACGAGTCCGGACCGCTGACGGCCGCGGAGCGGGACGGACTGCGCGACGCCTGGAAGGCGGTCCACGACGAACACCTCGCCGGGCTCCCCGGGCGCTTCGACCAGGTCGACCGCCTGAACCAGCTGGGCGAGAAGCACGGCCTCGGCCCCGAACTCTCCAGGACCGTCCGCGACAAGTACCTGACGGACCTCGAAGCCCAGAAGAAGGCCGCGCCGGACGAGATCGACACGGTCGGCTCGCCGGAGGAGCGGTACGCGTGGGCCGGGGCGGCCGAGAACCGGGCCGGGCACTTCCTGGAGCACTACGACACGGTCATCGGCAAGCAGCGGGACGGAGCCGCCCTCGACCACTCGGCAGGGCCCCGGGAGCAGTGGCGGACGCACGCCCACAACCAACTGCTCGACTCCTTCCGCGACATGAAGCAGCTGGAATCCCGCGGCTTCTCCCACGAGGACGCGGCCGACCTCGCCTTCGACTCCGCCATGTCCCGCCTCCACGAGCGCCTGCGGCTGGAGACCGACGTCCTGCCGCAGGTCAAGGAGAAGCTGGCGGCCGCGGCCGAGGGCCGGGGGCTGGGGCCCGAGGACCCGCTGACGCTCAAGGCCGGCGAGAGCCTGGCGAAGGACCTCCGCACCGCGGTGGAGGAAGCGTTCACCACGCACATCAGCGGGGCCGAACCGACCCGCGCGGGGCTCGGGCACGCCGTGTCGGTGAGCCGGTCGACGACCGAGGCCATGCTGCACGACAGCGCGCTCCACAGCCGGCTCCGCTACCACGAGGAACTCGCCCAGCGCACCCAGGACATGCGGTCCGCCGTCGAGCGGCACGACCTGCTCCACGACGAGGAGTCCCTGGCGCGAGTCGCCGACGACCTCGCCGCGAAGCTCGAATCCTCCGCTGAGGCCCGCCTGGGCGGGGTGCGCACCGGCAAGGAGCCCCTGCTCGGCGCCGAACTGGACGCCCGCTACCGGAACTGGCGGGAGTCGAGCGGCGAGCTCATCCGGGACGTCCGCACCCATCTGGACCGGGACGCCTACCGCCAGGGCGCCGTCGAGAACGCGGGCAGGGTCTTCGAGCGGCGGTTCTACGACTACGACGCCTTCACCGGCCCCGCCGAGGGCGGGTTCGCGGACGTCGCCTCCGGCTTCCGGCGCGACTGGGTCGACCTGCACGACCGCTTCCACCGGAACAGCGGCGCGGACCTGGACCACTGGCTGGAGACCGAGAAGAACACCACCGACGGCTTCCGGCAGGGCACGGAGCGGGTCCAGCGGCAGCGGTGGGAACGGCAGAAGCTCGCGGTGGAGAAGGCCGAAGCGGAGTGGAAGGCCGAGGCCGAGGCCGCGCAGCGGGAGACGGGCGTCGGCTCCCCCACCGGCGAGACCGCTGTACCGCACGGGCAGCGGCCCCCCGAGCCGTCCGCCGAGCCGCGTGACGCGGGCGCGCGGACCCACGACGACGCGCCCGCGCAGGGGCAGGCCACCGCGCAGGAGCGCGCCGGGACGGAGCCGCGCGACGGCGTCGTACAAGAGCACGCCACAACTCAGGACCACGCCACAGCGCGGGACCACGGCACGGCGGAGACCCACCCCACCGCGCAGGAGCACGCCGGGACGGACCCGCGCGACGGCGTCGTACAAGAGCACGTCACGACGCACGACCACCCCACCGCGCGGGACCACGGCACGGCGGAGACCCACCCCACCGCGCAGGACTCCTACAGCGAGCACGGACACGACGCGCACGACCCGGGCAGCTCGCACGAGGCGGTGGGCTCCGGCTCCGAGCAGCGGCAGACCTTCGCCGACCGCGCGCCGGAGCAGACCGTCGAGCAGCGGGCGCGCGCCCGCTTCGAGGACGAGATCGCCTCCGCCGTGCCCAAGTACCAGCCCCGCTCCTTCCTGGCGAGCCCGGCCGTACGCCACCTGCGCACGGAGTTCGCCGACCGGTTCGCCGCCGCGCTGGAGCGCGAAGGCGCGTCCGAGGCCGCGGCCGCGGCCGGCGACCTACGGGCCCGGTACGCGCAGGCGCACGACGACTGGTGGGCGGACCACAACGCCCGTAGGGAGTTCCGTTCCGCGCTGGCCGAGGGGCCGCTCGTCGCGCGGCCGGGCGTGTCCGACGGGCTGCTCTGGGAGGACGACCTCGGGAAGTCCCAGCCGCACTGGGACACCCCTGCCCGCGAGTGGTACCGCCACCAGATCCAGCGGCTGGAGCGGCAGTACGTCGAGGAGCGGGCCGTCGAAGGCGGCACGGAGGCGTCGGCCGCGCTCGACGAGTCCTTCCGGGCCGCCGCCCTGCGCCTGAGCGACCGCGCCGTTCCCACGTCGCTCGTGCTGGACGACTTCTGGAAGCACAGCGAGTCCTACGACTTCTCCCCGGACACACACCAGTGGGGCGCCCGGACCGTCCGCTGGTACGAGGACCGGCGACAGGACCTGTTCCAGGAGCTGTCCCACGCCCTGGAGCGCGAACCCGGCACCCTCGCCTCCGTAAAGCGGGAGTACGCGGAGCGGATCGCCCTCTTCAAGGAAGGCGCCCGGTTCCGTGACGACCCCGGCCTGATCGGCGAAGGGTCCGGCGCCTTCGTCCCCGCCCCCTCCCACGCGGCCTCCGACGACTGGCGGGTGCCGGTCATGCGGGCCGAGGAGCGGCGGCTGCACGAGAAGTACGAGGGCCGCCTGCGGCAGGCCGTCGAGGACGCCGCGTACGGCAAGCGAATACAGGAGAGTTTCGACGGCTGGGTGCGGGAGGACGGGCAGGCTCTCTCGGAGGAGCAGGCGGAGCTGCTGCTCGACCGGACGCTGCGCTTCCGTGAGCTCGACCCCGCCGAACCGCTGGACCTGTCGGTCGTGTGGCGGGACCAGGCCGACCTGAACACGGTCCGCGAAGCCGCCGCCGAGCAGGGCCGGCGCGCCTTCGACCGCGCGTTCCGCTCCTGGAGCAGCCGCTTGGCCGGCTCCGACGCGCGGGAACCGGCCGGGCCGCTCGACGCGGACCTCGTCGCGCGGGTCGGCGGCCACGTCCTCGCGGCGTTCGAGCCGAAGCTCGACACCGCCGTGCGCGAGGTCTTCGCCACCGGGGCGGACGCCCGGGACGAGCGCCTGCGGGAGAACGTCCGGTCGGCCGCCGCCCGGCTGCGCGGACTCACCGCGAAACTCACCGACGCCTTCGACCTGCGGGCCTTGTACGAATCCGAACTCGCCCGCGCCGACGAGCGCTTCACACAGCTCACGCAGGATCTCACCAGCGAGCTGACCTCCGAGCAGCGCCAGTTTCTGCACGCGCTCGACGCGCACGGGCACCCACTGTCCGAGGCCGGGGCCGCGGCCGTCCGCGAGGAGCTGCACGCCGAACTCGACGCGGAGTTCACCGCGCTCTCCGGCCCCGACGCTGCGGCAGCGGCCGCCGCGCGCGGGGAGCGGCCCGAGCTGCTGGCGCGCTGGCACAGCCGCTACGACGACGTGCTCTCCCGGCTGCCCGGCCGGCTCGTCGAGCAGGCCGGCCGCGAGGCGGCCGTGCTCCGCTCGCTCAAGGACGCCGAGCGCGCCGCGGACACGCTGAGCACGCGGCCGCCGTCGCCGGGCGCCGCGTTCACGGACCGGTTCGCGCTCCGGCCGGAGAACGTGCTTCCCGAGACCCTGCGGTCGGTCCAGCAGGCCGTCGCGTCGGCTGTCGACGCCGCCTTCGACCGTGCCTTCGCCGACGGTCCGTCGACCGAGCGGCTCGCCGCGTGGGAGGCCGCCTACGACGAGGCGGCCGGGCAGGAGCGCACGCGGGCGCTCCTGCTGCTCCACGCGGCCCGGCGGAGCGCTCTGGCGCAGGCCGACACGGCCTTCGCCGAGCAGCTCGCGCGGTGGCGGGCGCAGGACGCCGGGCACGTCCTGCCGGACGAGCGGAGCGACCGGCTCCGCTCCGATTTCGCCGAACGGGCCGCCAAGGTCTTCAACGCGGCCTTCGCCGGGGTCTCCGACGCTCCCGAGGAGCTGATCGGCGGCGTCCGGGCATGGGACCGCTGGTTCGCCGAGCTGGTGGACGAGATCCCCGCCCACCTCGACTTCGAGGTGGACGCCCGAGCCGCCCTGAACGCCTCGGACGACGTCTTCGCCTCGCTCAGCGCCGGCCGTCTCGCCGACGCGGCCGACCTCGCGCGGCTCGCCGGCGACTACCGCACCGAGTTCTTCGACGCCTACCGCGGGCTGTGGGCTCCCCGTGACCTCTCCTCCTCCTGGCTGCGCGAGGCGGACGAGACCCTGCCCGAGCGGACGGCGGACTCCCCGGCCGGAGCGCTCCAGCAGGAGGAGCACACGGAACCGGCCCACGGCGGATCGTACGAACCGTTGACCCACACTTCGTCGGAGTCGGAGTCGGGGTCGGGGTCGGAGCCTGAGTCGGAGCCGGAGCTCTCGCCCGCCGCCGGGCCGGGCACGACGACGCACGGCGGGACGGACACGGAGGCCGAACTCGACCGCCGCCTCGCCCGATTGACCCGCGACCACTCCACCGGCCCCGGCTCACAGCAGGTGAGCGAGCAGGAAATGGAGCGGCGCAGGCGGCTCCTGGCGGCCGACGACACCGACGAGCCCACGAGCGGCGGCCGGCGGCTGGTCGATTCCGTAGTGTCGCGTTCCGCGCCGCCGCAGAGCCCGGCCGCGTCCACGGCATCCCATCAGGGCGCACCGTCCCGGGCGACGGAGCACCCCTCGTACGCGGATCACGATCGTGTCTTCACGGCGCAGTCCAGCCGGCTGACCGCCGCGCGTGAGGGCCAGAGCGGCGCGTGGCACCGGTTCGTCTCCTCCTGGTCGTCTCTGTCCTACACGCTGCCGGAGCAGTTGTCGGACCCGCACCTCGCCGTCGTCGAGGGCGCCGCGGACGAGCAGGTGATCCTGGACGGTGCGACGCTGCCCGGCCCGGCCCCCGTCCAGCGCTCCCTGGACCTGGCCGTATGGGCCCGGCAACGGATCGGCGAACTGGCGGAGAACGTCGCACAGCTGCCGCAGAGCCTCAAGGCCATGGGCCGCACGCCGCAGCAGGTGACGGAAGAGATGTCCCAACTGGCCGAGACGATCGACCAGGACGTCCTGCCGGAGCTGCGGCGGCAGCTGCGCGACCTCGAACAGGCCGGGGACACCCTGGAGTTCGCCGCCCGCCAAGAGGTGCTGGACGAGGATCAGGGCGGTCTGTGGGACCCGTTCGACGACTGGGACCCGGACGAGGTCCCGGCCGCGCCAGAGCCCGTCGCGGCGCTCGCCCCGCTGCCCCCGCTGCCCGAGCCGGACTGGACTCACCGGCTCGGCACGGGCGACCGGGAGGCGGACGCCGCGTGGTTCCGCGAGGTCCGCGGCTGGTTCCTCGACGAGGCCGAACGATCCCAGGTGCGGATCGCCGACGAGCACGGGAACGTCGCCGAGCCCGCCGACGAGGCGGCGGCGCGGGCGCACGACGAGTGGCGGGAGCTGCTCGTCGAGACCGAGCGGCTGGGCGCCGCCCTGCGGGCGTTCACCGGAGAGCGGCCCAGCATCGGACTGAAGACCTCCGATCTGCCGGACGCCGACGCCTTCCCCGGCGGCTACGCGGCATGGTCGCAGCGCGCCGGTGAACTGGCGGACCGGATGCGGGAGCTGCGGGGGCGGTTCGGCGCGCCCGTCGAACAGCTCACCGGCATGGGCCTGACCATGGCTCCCCGGCGCGGCCGCGCCGGGAGCCTCTCGATCGAGAGCGACGCCTACCACGCCCTGCAGACCGGGGCGTTCTCGGCTCTTGGGCAGACGTCCGCCGACCGGCCGCGAACCGCGTTCGACTCCGCGCTGTGGCAGGTCACCGACGAGCAGATCGCCCGGATCAAGGTCCGGACCGGCGAGTCGGCGCAGGGCGGGGCGCCGCTGCTGTGGCGCACCGACGACGATGTGCTCTACCGGTGGGACACCAGGCCTCCGGAGACCATTCGGGCGAACGGCTTCGAGGCCCGGGGCGACGACTTCGCCGTGGACTCCCTGCGCGGCTACCAGTACGGCGGATCGGGCGAGAGCCCCACCGCGTGGATCTCCGCGACCCGCTCCGCGGCGCTGCGGATGCCTCCCGCGAAGGCGGCCTTCCAGGATTCCGAGGGCCGGATGTACCGGTACACCCTCAGGGCTCCGGGCGGCCTGGACCTCGCCGCGACGCTGGGCCGGGACGCCTATCCGGACATGGCCGAGATCCTGTTCTTCGGCGGCGTCGACTCCCGGTTCGTCGTCCACGTCGAGACGTACGACCGCGACGGCGCCCTGATCGCGAGCGAGCCCCTCACCCCGCCGCAGGCGTCGGAAGGCACGTCCGGGGCCGCGATGGCGGAGGACAGCGCCGAGGACGGCGTGGAGGCCGCCCGTACGGCGGCCGGCGACCACGAGCGGACCGGGCAGAGCGAACCTTTCGACCACGCGGACCTCCAGGAACAGTTGGACGCGGCGCGGCGGGACCCGCGGTTCTGGGAGACCTCGGAACTCTCCGGATTCCCGCAGCCGTCGGCGAAGTTGACGGTGGGCGGCCGGAACGGCACCTTGCGGCCGGTTCCGCGGGACCTCCAGTTCGTGTGGGTCGGCGGCGCGCCGAGCGACGCCACCTTGGCCAACCTGAGCTCATGGGCGCGGCAGGCCGGCGAGGCCGGCTGGACGGTCAACCTCTGGCTCGACGCGCACGCGCGCGAGACCACTGTCCCGCTGCTCACCGGCGTCCTGTCCGGCGTCGCCGTGCAGGACATCGACGAGCGGAACCTGTACGCGCACCTGCCCTCCGACGTCCGCGAGAAGATCCGCGACCTGGTCGACCTGGCCGTCTCGCGCAGCGCTTTCGCCGTCGCCAGCGATGTCGTGCGCTACGCGGTGCTGTGGTCGCGGGGCGGCGCGTACCTGGACGTCGATCTCGCCCCCGGCGGCTTCACGCTCCCCGCCGCCGCGCCGCGGCTGGCCGTGGACGGCCCCAACCTGCCGCTCCTGCCGCCGCTGATCCGCGACTCCGCGTCGTTCGAGCGGGATCTGAACGTCATGCGGGGCGAGCGGTTCCCGGTCGGCGGCACGTACGAGGAGCGGCTGGAGAGCGTCGCCCGGTACCGGTACTCGCGCAGCAACTACAACAACAACCTGCTCGTCGCGCCGCCCGGCACCGACTTCCTGCGGCTGGTGCTGGACCGGCTGCCCTCGCCGAGGCTCGGCGCCGAGGAGCTGCGGAACCACAACAGCAAGGCCGTATTCCAGTTCCAGCACATGATCGACGCCAGCTCCTCCCTGACCGGGCCGGAGTTCGTCGTGAACACCGCGCGACAGTACGCGACCGGCTTCGAGACCACGCCCGAGCGGGGCGCCGGCGCGCCCGTGGACCCCGAACTGCGGGACCAGTGGGTCAAGTTGGGCTGGCTCACCGAGGAGAGCGAGGTCAGCGCCGCGGGCGCCCATCAGCTCGGCCCGGTGCGGCGCCCGCCGCTCCCGACCAGCCGCCAGGTGGACCTGGCCCGCGAGCTGCGGCCGCGCCGCGGTCCGCTGAACGTCGGCCGCAGCGACGCGGACGTGGACCTTCAGGAGTTCCTGCGCACCGGGGACCTGCTGGAGGCGTACGACACCCTCTACCCGCCCCGCGGCACGGGGGACGTGGAGCGCGCTCACAGCCGTCTCATGACGCTGCGCCGCCTGGCCCAGCTGGCCGATCAGGATTCCCGCCACGTCGGCAGGTTCACCGCGCGTTCGCTGGACAGGACGGCCCGGGCGGTGTTCGGCGACGGGGAGGTCACCGACGAGGTGCGCAGGCGGTTGGTCGATGTCGCGACCAAGGCCAAGCGGCGAGGGCGCCCGATCACCATGCGGGACCTCGTCGAACGCGCCGCGCCCCTCCGTGGCTCCACCGCCGTCGGCGCGTCACTCCCGCAGGCCGAAGCTCCCGGCGGGACGGAAGAACCGCGGGAGACGCGGGAGACACAGGAGACGCAGCAGCACACCGACGCTCAGGAGCACTCCGACGCGCAGGCCGTGGAGCAGGCCCGGCCCGAGGAACAGGGCCCGGCCGCAGAGCAAGCGCAGTCCGAGGAACAGCGCCCGACCGAGGAACAGGCCCCGTCCGAGGAACAGGCGCGGTCCGAGGAGCAGGCGCGGCTCGCGCACCAGGAGTGGAACCGGCTCCGTACCTCGCTGGCCTTCGTGCAGCGGGGCGGCGACGCCCGCGAGGCGGCGCGCGCGGTCACGGCGCAGCTGCTGGAGTCCGGCCCGGGCGCCGGTTCGCTGGTGGTGTTCAGCGCCGCCGACGGATCGCCGGCCGGCCGGCTGCACGCCGCCAACGTCGACGGCCGGGTGGTGTGGGCCGAGCCCGCCCGCCTGGACGAGCAGTACGAGGACGCCGCCGAGCTGCTGCCCGTCGGCGAGGCCCACGTCACGTCCCTCGACCTGGACGCCGAGGGCGTGCTCGTCGCTCCCTCCGCCGAGCTGTCGGCGCTGGGCGAGGACGCGGTCCGGTTCCCTCACCTGCTGCCGGACCTCGCCGGTTTCCGCGCGGCGGCCGCCCTGGAGGACGTGCACCGCCTGTTCCCCGACGCCGAGGCCGCCTCCCCCGCGGACGCCGCCCTGGACGACGTCCGGCGCCTGTTCCCCGACGTCGTGCCGCCGGTCGGCTTCGGCGACGTCGCGGGGCAGTACCCGCTGGGCGTGTTCGGCACCGTGCTCGCCTTCGACGGCGTCCGGTTCGACGGCGCCGGCATGCCCGGCGCCCCGCAGACCCGTTCCTTCGCGGACCTGGTCGCCGGTCTGCTGCCCGATCGGTCCACCGGCCGGCCGGACTGGCTGGAGGCCAAGGTCCGCGCCCAGGTGCAAGCCATGATCGCCCGGCTGACCCCGCGCGACTTCGCGCGCCGCCTGGTGGACGGCGGCCTGCCGGTCACCGTCTCCCAGGGGCGGGGCTCCGCCGCGTACACCGTCACTCTCTCCCTGACCGGCGTCGACCGGGACGGGGCCACTCTGCTGGAAGACCCGTACCGGCCGTACGGGCAGACGAGCATCGGCCTCCAGGAGGCGGCCACCGACCGTGCCGCGGGCACGGGCGAGAGCACCGGCAACACCCGCACCCTCAGCGTCGGCGACAAGCTGTCCCTGGCGGCGGGGCACTCCGCCGTCAGTCCCAAGGTCACCGCCAGCATGTCCGCGACGCGCTCGTACGGCCAGAGCCGGAGCACCAACGCGTACAACAACCCCTCGCTGAAGCTCAGCGGCGAGCTGGAGCACTTCTCCTTCACCGGGGCCACGCTCACCGTCACCGCCTCGGGCCCCGGCCTGAACGGCGCCGACCGTTCGACGACCGGGGACCTGCACGCCGCCTTCCCCACGGAGCTCGCGCAGCTGGCCGCGAACGGGACCGCCAAGTCCTGGGAGGCGGCGCTGCCCGAGTCCGCGACGGATGCCGCGCTCGACCGGCTCACCTCTGCGGCGCAGCGGTTCTTCGCCGTCCCGCAGCAGATCGGCGGCCTGGGCCCGGTACGCGACCATCTGATCGGCGACTACCGGCAGGCGCGGCCCGGCACCGACCTGCACGAGTACCTGCACAACCGGCTCGGCGAGCTGAGCATGCTGGGCGACCTCTCCTACCTGCTCGCCGGTGGCAAGCCGCTGCCGCCCGTCGACATGGACGGCTCCGAGGTCCTCACCGTCAGCCTGCGGGCGCGGCTGCGCGGAGTCCGCCGGATCGGCGACGCGACCGCCGTGCCCACCGTGCTCAACAGCCGTTGGCTGGAGCTCCAGGGCGCCTCCACCGGCGCGGGCGGCGGTCTCTCGGTGGGCCTCGGGGCGACGTTCGGACCGGGCGCCGGTCTGCTGCCCGACTGGCTCTCGCTCCAGGCGCCGGTCAGCGCGACCCTCGGCACCTCGACGGCCTTCTCGACGGGCGCCGACACCGGCGGCGGCCACTCGCACAGCGTGCGCCACAACGGCAGGAGCGTGCCGTACCTGCTGACCGTCCGGCTGGAGGCCGGCTCGCGGCCGCTCGGGCACCCCATCGGCCGCGAGCACACCTCGGACGTGTCGGTCGTCGTCCGCGTCCCCGCCGAGCTGGCCGACGCCTTCCAGAAGACGCTGGCGCAGGCCGTGGCGGAGGAGCTGGGCGAGTCCCCGCGCGGCGCGGGCCTGACGCCGATCGCCTACGAACCCCAGGCGGACGAACCGCCGCAGACCGCTCCACCGGCCGAGCTGGCGTCCCCGACGGGCAGTTCGGGTCTGCTCGGGCCGTCGGGCCTGTCCGGCGCCACGGACGTCCGGGCCGGTCTGCGCGAGCAGTTCGCGCACGCGCAGACGGCCGTCCGCGCGGCGCGGGCGAGGAACGAAGAGCAGGCGACCGGCCGCACGCCGGGGGCCGAGGAGCAGTGGAGCCCGGCCGAACTGGCCTCCCTGGACTCGTTCCTGGCCACCCACTTCCACTCCGTGTCCCTGGAGAAGCAGTTCACCGAGCTGTTCTCCCCCGACGGCGTCACCCGGACCTTCCTGCGCCCGCTGGCCACCGGCGAGACAGAGGTGTTCCGCTTCCGGGTACGGGCGGAGCGCGTGCCCGCCACGCCGGGCGGGGCCATCACGCCGACGTCCGGCGTGTACTTCCCGGAGAGCGGCTTCGACCTGTGGCCCAGCGCCATGCGGGACTTGGCGAACTCCGAGTCGCACGGCACCAGCGCCTCGCTCGGCATCGGCCTCGCCACCGGGTTCGGGAAGATCGCCGCCCACGAGAGCGACCTGACGCTGCTCTCCCACAGCCGCACCGCCAAGAACGGCATCACCGCCTACACCTACGTCCTGTCCGGCATCAACTACACCGGCCCGATGCGGCAGTTCACGTACCCCATCGCCCTCCACCCGTCCGTCACGGCGCGGCGCGTCCCGGCGTCCGGCGCGACCGGCTCCCTCGGCCGTGCCCTGCGGCCGCTGCGTTCCCTGGTCCACGCGGCGCGCCCGGAACCGCACCAGGCGCCCGTGGAGCACACCTCGACCGGCCGGCCGGTCGAGGGCGAGGCCCGATGGCTCGCGCCGGTGGAGCCGGCCCAGGCGGCGACGGCCGTCACCGCTCCCCCGGAGCACGCCGCGACCCCGGCCGAGGGCGATTACGCGCTCACCCAGCACGACCGTGTGCTCGGCGTCTCCGGCATGCGGGAGGTCCGCCGGAGCGCCGTCGCCCTGCTGGTCGAGCTCGGCGTGCCCGAGCACCTCGCCGAGCTGCACCTGGAGTCGCTGGTCAACCACGACCAGATGGTCGCGGCGCTGCACTCGGGGGCCGGCTCGGTCGCCGGGCAGGTGGTGCTGGACGGCCTGCTCACCGACCGCAAGGTGCGGCTGGCCATGCGGGCGCACCTCACCGACGTGGTGGACGACGCGCGGACCGTCGAGCTGAACACGATGGACCTCGCCGAGTACTCGACGGGTTTCTCCGGCACGGACAGCACCGCCACCAACCACCTCAACCACGGCCACTCCGCGACCCTCAGCGGCGGCTCCGGCGAGCTGACGGGCGGCACGGGCTACGGGCGCACCTTCTCGCCCGGCAAGGGCCGCAGCACCGCGCGGATCACCAACGTCAACCCGGGCCGCATCGTGATGCGCCAGCAGCTCCCGCACCGCAGGCGGCTGGCCCAGGTCACCTGGAAGCTGACCGCGCGGGCCGAGAACGTCAACCAGCTCGGCGCCTGGTCCCCGGACCAGCGCGACAGCTCGGTCCACGTCCGGGACGGCGTCTCCTTCGTCAGCCCGCGGTGGCCGGTGGCCGAGGCCACCGAGGCGGCCTCGGTGCCCGGCACGCTGACGGTCGCCTCGTTCCCGACCGCCACCGTCAGCGAGCGCTTCCTGCCCGCGCACGACGGCGAGGACCACGAGGAGCCGCGGGAGCACCGGACCGGCGGGCGCCACGAGAACCCCGTCCGGCTCGCGGACGCGCTCATGGCGGCCGTCGACGAGCTGCTCGGCGCGCACGCGAGCACCGTCCGCGACTCCCTGTGGACGCTCCACACGCCCGGCGCGAGCCTGCCCGGCACGCTGGACACGATGCTCGCCCCGCGCTCCCTGCACACCCTGAACGACGCGCTGCTCGGCCCGGGCCTCGGCCTGCACACCGTGTCGTCCGGCGCGGGTCACCTCAAGCGCGTCCAGCTGGTCGTCCGCCTGCACCGCGACCCCGAGGGCCGCGGCGCGCGGTTCACCGGCCTGCTCACGCCCGGCACCGTCAGCCGCTACACCCAGTCGAACACCCACCAGGAGCTCGGGGTCACCCGCACCAAGGCGAGCGGCCACCAGTTCACCGGTCTGCTCGCGGGCGGGTCGGCCGCCTACAGCCGCTCCTCGAACACCTCCCGGAGCCTGATCGACGGCCGGTTCAGCCGCCGCCACGACGGCCACACCATCTCCGACGTCCTGGCCACCTTCCAGCTGCACGGCGAACTGGAAATCACCCTCCAGCAGACGGTGCAGGTCTCGCGCACCTCGTCCACGCTCAGCGCCGACCTGGCGCGGCAGGCCGCCCAGGCCGTGCAGCTCCCCGAGGGCGGCACGCACCGGGTGCGGGTGCGGCTGCGCGAGGAGATCGCCGTTCCGCTCGCCGAGGTCCGGGGCCTCCTCCCGCAGCCGGCCCGGCAGCCGTCCGTGGCACAGCTGACCCCGCATCAGCCGGGCCCGCGGCTCACGGCGGCGCGAAGCTTCGCGATCACGGCCGACGACCTCGCCCGCAAGGCCGTGGGCGTGCAGCTCAGCCCCCCTGCCGCGCGCATGCTGTTCGACAAGGTGGTCGCGGAGCTGCGCCGGTACGGCGCGGAGCCCGGGGACCTCGCCCGGCGCGGCCAGTTCTCCCTGGACACCCTGTACCGGTTCTTCGACGCCAACGTCCTCGCCCGCCATGTGCTGCGCAACGGCTTCACCGACGTACCGGCCCCCCTGGGGCCGGACCTGCGGGCCGTCGGCGGTCCGTTCACGGACACCACCGGCGTGCTGAGCATCGCGATCCTGCCGGCCGGGCAGGCCCGTTCGCTCGGCTGGCGGCCGGGCACGTCGGAGCGGAGCGACTACGGCTCCCAGCACAACACCCTGACGGCCGGCACGGGCCGGGGCCAGGGTGCTTCGCTGGGGCTGGGGCGGTCGCACCCGACGGGGTCCGCGAACGCCGGGGCCGCGTTCAGCACGGCCGCGGGCCGGACCACCACCAGCTCCGGCTGGGCGATGAACCTGGTCGAGGGCGCGGCCCAGGACACCCTGTGGCGGACGCACGACTTCACCGACGCCTACGTCGTCCTGCACGTCGAGAGCGCCAACGAGCGCGGCGTGCTGCACCGGGACGGCGAGTCCTTCGCCGCCGTCTTCCACGTGTCCGACCTGCTGTCCCTGCGGTACTCGCCGGAGGCCGCCCTGCTGGGCCTCGGCGGCCTCCCCCCGGCGGCGATCCGCACGCCCTCCGGCTGGTACGTGCCGCCGCGTACGGCGACCGGCTGGGACGATCCCCTGCTGCTCGACCTGCACCGCGCCCAGCGGGTCCCGGAGCTCGACGAAGGCCTCCAGTGGCAGGTCACGGCGGGCCCGGCGGACACCGTCACCGCGTACGGCGAGACCCTCACGCACGAGCTGTTCGAGGAGCGGTACGTCCGTCCCGAACTCGACGGCGACCCGGCCACCGCCGGACACGCCGTCATCTGGCACGGCCCCGGACCCGACGGGATCGTCCGGATCACGGCGAAGAAGCCCGCCGCGCGGCCGGCGACCTCGGCCGTGCCCCAGGAGACCGCGCCGATCGACCACCTGTACACGGCCGAACCGGAGGCCGGGCACGACGGCGGTCAGCTCTCCGGCGCCGAACACGCCCTGGCCGAGGGCACCGTGGTGCCCGTCGCGCACGGCGACACCGTAACGCTCACCACCCTGCCCGAGCCCGACGAACCGTACGAGGGAACGCTCCACCTCGTCGGCGAGGAGACCGCGGACGACGGACTCCTCGACGACGTGCTGGAGTCCGTCCGGACCCTCTTCCCCGAACCCGAGGAGCTGACGCGGCCCCCGGCCGGCTTCGCGGAGGCGCCGCGGCGGTTCCCGCTGGGCACGTTCGGCAGCGTGGTCGCCTTCGACGGCGTCCGCTTCGACGGCGCCGCCCTGCCCGGCGCCCCGCGGACCGCCGCCATCGCCGATCTCGTCGCCGGCCTGCTGCCGGAGCGGCGCCCCACTTGGCTGGCGGACGCCGTACGGGCCGAAGTCACCCGGATGCTCGACCAGTTGAGCCCGCGCGAATTCGCGCGGCGGCTGCTCGACGGCGGCCTGACCCTGCACGACCCGGACCCGGCACGCCCATACACGGTCCGCCTCGCGCTCACCGAGGTGGCCCGGGACCGGGCGAAGGCGCTCGGCGCGCAGTACCGGCCGCACGGCGAGACGAGCATCGGCCTCCAGGAGGCCGGCTCCAGCCGCGGCGCCGGCGGGTCCGTCAGCACCGGCAGCACCCGCTCCCTGTCCGGAGGCGAGACAGCGACGCTCGCCCTCCTCGCGAGCGGCGGGCTGGTCGTGGCCCCCAAGGGCTCGGTCGGCGCCAAGTCGACCCGCACCGAGAGCCGCAGCCACACCGACCTCGTCTACAGCAACCCGTCGCTGGGTCTCGCCGGGGAGCTGGCGCACTTCTCCTTCGCCGGCACCAAGCTGACGGTCACCACCACCGTGCCCGGCGCCGCCGGCGTCGAACGCTCCATGGTCGGCGGCCTGCTCGCGGCCTTCCCGTCCGAACTGGTCACCCTGGCCGCGAACGCCCCCACCGTCCCCTGGCGGACGGAGCTGCCGCACGGCGTGCCGGACTCCGCGCTCGACCGGCTCACCCGGCAGGCGTTGCGCTTCTTCGTCATCCCCCAGCAGGTCGGCGGCCTCGGCCCGCTCCGGGACCAGCTGTTCGCGGCCCACCTGGACGCGCGCTCCGGCACGCCCCTGCACGAGTACGTGCACGGCCGGCTGGGCGAGCTCAACGTGATGGCGGACCTCACCCGGGTGCTCGGGGGCGAGACGGGGCTGCCTCCCGTGCGGCTGGCCGGCGGCGACGTGCTGCTCATGGCGGTGCGCGGACGGCTGCGCGCCGCCCGGCAGGTCGGCGACGCCACGGCCGTCCCGCTGGTGCGCAACGTCCGCCGGCTCGGCATGCAGGGCACCGGCACCAGCGTCGGCTCCGGCCGTTCGATCGGGGCCGGCCTGTCCATCGCGCCGGGCTCGGGTGTGCTGCCGACGGCCTCGGTGAAGGGTTCGCCGCTCACCCTGAGCGCGAGCACCACGTCCGGCTCCAGTTCGGCGGCCAACGTCTCCGGCGGGCTGTGGGAGACGGTGCGCTTCAACGGCGAGAGCGTGCCGTTCCTGCTGACCGTGCGGCTCGACGTCGCCTCGCGGCTGCTCGGGCACCCCGGCCGCGAGCACTCGGGGGAGATCTCTGTCGTCGTCCGGGTGCCCGCGGAACAGGCCGCCGCCTTCCGCACGGCCCTCGACGAGGCGGTCCGTACGTCCCTCGACGAGACGGCCCCGGCGGAGACGCCGGGACAGCACACGGGCGACGGGCAGCACGGACAGTCCGCGACGGGGGCCGAGACCGCCACGGCGAGCGGTACGGCGGCGCCCACCGCGACGGCGTCCGGCGACGAGACGACCACGCCCCTCCCCCCGGCGGAGCTGACCGCCCCGACCGGGCCCGCGGGCGTGTTCTCCCCCGTGGGGCTCTCCGGGGCCGAAGAGGTGCGCGACCGGCTCAGGACGGCGCTGCGGGAGGCGGAGCGGCGCACCGGGATCTCGGCGTGGGACGAGGACGAACTCGCCGACCTGTCGGGTTTCTTGGACACCCACTTCCACCCGGAGTCGCTCACCTACCAGATGGCGGAGCTCTTCTCGGACGAGGGCGCGGCCCACATGCTGACCCGTCAGCTGGGCGACAACACGCAGGAAGTGATCAGCTTCGAGCTGCGCGCCGAGCGCGTGCCCGTCTCCCCGTCCGGTACGCACCTCACGCCGGCGGCCGGGCTGCGACTGCGCAACGTGGGCTTCGACCACTGGCCGTCCGGGATGCGGGACACCGCAGGCTCCGAGTCGTACGGCGCGACGCTGGGGCTCTCCAGCAGCCTCTCGCTGTCGCTCGGCGGCGTGGCGAGCCCGGCGTACACGACCGGCTTCTCGATGTCGCGCACCGACGGCAGGCAGCACTCGGACACGTACTACACCTACAAGGTGCATGGTTACGCGCGGCCGGGGACGGAGGAGAGCGAGAGCGTCCTGTACACCTACCGGGTGCGGTTCCGCCCGTCCGTCACGGTCCACCGCGTCGCGCCGCACAACCTCCTCGACAAGGCCGAGAAGCGCGTACTGGACTCCTGGCAGAAGCTGACCGGCGCGCCCGGCGGGACGGGGGTCACCCGCAGCACCGTGGAAGCGGGCCGGCTGACGGGCGAGGCCCAGTGGCTGGCGCCGGTCTGGGACCAGCCGCAGGCCGACTCCTCGCAGCCGGCCGAGGACGCCCCGCCGAGCCAGAACGACCATCCGAACCAGGACGACCAGCCGTCGAACGTCCCGTACGCGCTCACCCAGCGCGACCGCGTCGTCGACGTGCGGGGCGTGCGGCAGGTACGGCAGAGCGTGGTGGAGGCGCTCACCGGCCTCGGCGTCCCGGAGCCGGTAGCCGCCCTGCGCGCGCGGTCGGTCGTCACCCGCAACCAGCTGATGGCGGCGCTGCACAGCGAGTCCGAGGCGGTCCCCGCCCAGCTCGTCATCGACGGCCTGCTCACCGACCGGAAGATCCGGCTGGTGCTCCGGGCGGAGGTCGACACCGTCCGGCGCGGCGGCTCGGGCACCCTCGCCCTGAACACGATGGACCTCGACGAGCACTCCGCCGGGTTCACCGCCACCCAGTCCGTCACCACCAGCGACTTCTTCCGCAACCACAGCAACACCGTGGGTCTCAGCGGCGGTTCGGGCGCCGAGCAGGGCGGGGGCTCCGTCACCTACTCGGCCAGCGACAGCCGCAGCGAGAGCCTCACCCGGGGCATGAACATCAACCCGGGCCGCTTCATCGTCCGCAGCGACGTGCCGCACGCGGCGCACACCGGCCGCATCACCTGGACGGTCACCGCGGTCGCCGAGGACCTCAACCAGGTGCGCACGTGGTCGCGCGGCGAGCGGACACCCGAACCCGTCGTCGTCGACGAGGGCGTCACCTTCCTCAGCCCGCAACCCCCGGCAGCCACCCCCACCACCACGACCACCGCACCGGCCGCCACCAACGTGCCGGCCCACTACCCCGCCCGGGCGTTCCCGCTCACCGCCGTCACGGAGCGCCTGCTGCCCGCCGACCCGGCCGGGCGGCTCTCCCCGCAGATCATGCGGAGCCTCAACGGGCTCCTGGACCAGCACGCGCGCGGCGCCCGCGACGCCATGTGGACGCTGGAGGTCCCGGGCGCCAGCCTGACCGGGACGCTGGACATCATGCTCGCGCCGGGTTCCCTGGTCGCCATGGTCGACGCCCTGCGGGGGCCGGGCGTGGTACTGCGCCCGCTGTCCACGGGCGGGCCGGGCTTCCGCCGGCACGTCCAGATCGTCCTGCGGCTCAACCGCCCCGAGAGCTCCACGGCGACGGCCACCGGCGAGACCGTCGAGGGCACGGTCAGCCGCTACGTCCAGTCCAACGCCCGTGCCGAGTCCGGCCTGGGGCGCACGAAGGGCAAGAGCGTCCAGTTCGGCGCCACCGCCTCCGAGTCGGCCCTCTCCTACACCCGCTCGCGGTCGGCCGCGCAGAGCGCCGCGGGCAGCGCCTGGACCCGCCGGCACGACGGCTTCACGATCAGCGGACCGCTGGCGGGCTACCTCGTGGACAGCGAGCTGGAGATCACCCTCCAGGAGACCGTCCGCGTCTCGCCGACCGCGGCCGCGCTCAGCCTGGGCACGGCCCGCCCGGTGGCGGAACTCGCCCAGCCCGACGGAGGCGGCGTCCACACCGTCACCGTCCCGCTGCGCGAGGAGATCCTGGTCCCGGTCTCCGAACTGGACGGCCAGCCCCGCACCGCGCCCCCGCTCCCGCTGGCGCGGCCCGTCCTCGACCTGCACAGCTCCGCGCTCGGATACCGGATCACCGCCGCCGACCTGGCCCGCAAGGCCGCGATCGTCCAGCTCAACCCGGAAGCCGTCCGGCAGCTGTTCGACGCCCTGCTCGACCGGATGCGCGGCTTCGGCGGCGGCGTCGGCGACCTGGCCGGCCGCGGCCGCGTCTCGCTCGACGCGCTGCGCAAGCTGATCAACCCCAGCGTGCTGGCCCGGCATCTGATCCAGCACGGCCTGGGCGCCTCCCCCGACGACCTGTGGGCCGGTCTCCAGACCACCGACCGGGTGGGCGCCGACACCACCGGCCGGCTGCGCGTCGCGATCGTCCCCGCCGAGATCGGCCCGGCGCTGGCCGCCCGGCCGGGTACCAGCGAGCGCAGCGACTACGGGTCGCAGAACAACAGCCTGTCCCTCACCAAGGGGCGCGGCAACGCCGCGGAGGGCGACGCGACCCCGGCGCACCCGCTGGACTCGCACGCCTCCGGCACGACGAGCGACGGCGTGTCCTTCGGCCAGAGCACCGGTCTGACCGCCAGCGGCAGCGGCTGGGCCATGACCCGCGTCGAGGGCGCGGCCATGGACACCTACTGGAACACGCGCGGGCTCGCCGACGCGTACGTCGTGGTGGAGCTGAGCACCGAGAACGTGCTCGGCCGGTTCCGCTGGCGCGGCACCGCCTTCCGGGCCGCCTTCCACGTCTCCGACCTGCTGTCCGTCAGCCTGTCCCCGCAGGGCACGCTGCTGGGCCTCGGCGGGGTCCGGACCGACGCGATCCGCACGCCCTCCGGCTGGTACGTACCGCCGCGCGCGGCCACCGGCTGGAGCGACCCCCTGCTCCTCGAACTGCACCGCGTCCAGCAGGTGCCGGCGACGGACGGGACCCAGGTCTGGCATGTCACCGCGGGCTCCGACGGCACCGTCACCGCCCACGGCGAGACCATCTCCCGCGAGCGGTTCGCGGACCGGTACGTCCGCCCCGAGCTGGACCGCGACCCCGCTTCCGCCGGGCACGGCCTCACATGGGGCGAGCCCGACGAGCACGGCACCGTGACGGTCACGGCCGCCGCCCCGGCCACCGGCGGGGGCTCGGTCCTGGGCGACGCGCGCGAGGACGGCGGCTCGACGCCGGCCGGCGCTTCCACGCCGGTGGAGGAGGCGCGGACGTCCGAGGAGCCGCGGGCTTCGGAGGAGCCCCGGGCTTCGGAGGAGCCGCGGGCTTCGGAGGAGTCGCAGGCACCGCAGACGTCGACGGCCGCTCAGGAGCCGACGGCTCCGGTGACGGACACCCCGGCTCAGGAGGTGACGGTCAGCCCGGCCCACGAGACGTGGGAAGAGCTCTCGATCGACGCCTCCCAGGCCACCGCCCTGCGCGCGGGCGCTCTGCGGCCCGAGACGGTCGCCGCGGACGGGGACTGCCTAGTCAACGCCGTGCTGACCACCTACCGGGCGTCCGGGCTGACGGGCGATCTCACCGTGCTCGACGCCGCGAGCGTGCGCGAGGCGCTGGCGGAGCAGCTGGCGGCGGAGTTCCACGACAACGCCTCCGAGCTCTGGTACACAGTCCTCGCGCCGTTGTGGGAGCAGCACAGCGCCCCCGAGCACGCCCCCGCCCCGGGCTCCTTCCCGTACATGATCCAGGAGTTCGTCCGGCAGCGGTTCGACGAGGAAGCCGACCCGGAGACCCGCGAGGCGCTGCGCGCCGCGCTGCTGTCGGCCCTGGACGACGAGGAACTGGAGACCTGGCGCGAGGCGGTACGCGGCTCCGGCGTCGCGGCCGCGATCGTGCGGCAGGTCAGGACGCCCGGCAGCTACGACAACACCGGCGGCGACCTGGTCCCCGCGCTGTTCCACCTCACCTACGGGATCAACCTGGGCATCCTGCACATCGGCAGCGGCCAGTGGCACTGGACCGCCGAGCACGGCGAGCGGGTTCAGCTGGTCCGGGTGCGGCTCGGCGGAGGAGGCGCCGAGCACTACCAGGCCACCGTCCCGGTGCCGCCCGCGACCGTCACCGCTCCGACCGTCGCCGCTCCGACCGTCGCCACGACGGACGTCGCCACGACGGACGTGACCGACGACGGCGCCGTCACCGAGGCCACGGTCACGAACGCGACCACGGACACCGCGCCCACCGCGCCGACCACGACAGCCACGACAGCCACGACAGCCACGAACACGATCACCACCGCGCCGGCGCGACTTCCCACCGTGCCCGCCCGGCTGGCCGAGGGCCACCTCGCGGCCGGGGACATCGTGCTCACGGTCGGGGACTCCGAGACCGCCGTCGTCGATCAGCTGATGCCCGCTCTGCGGGACGCGCTGGGCGCCGAGAACGCGGAGTCGGCGCGCGGTCAGCTCCTCTCCTACCTCGGCGCCGAGGAGCTGAAGCCATGGCTGTCCGGGCTGAGCCGGGGCGGCAGGCGCTGGGTGCCCCTCGACATTCCCGGCTGGTCCGGGGAGATCGAGGTCGGCGCGGTCCTGAGCGACCCGGTGACCGACAGCGTGCTGCCCAAGGTCGAATTCGAGAACGGGGCCGAGTCCGCCTCCTCCTCCGGCCACTTCGACGACCGGCGCCGGCGCTTCCGCTACGGGGCCGACCTCCGGGTGACCGTCCCGAAGGGACGGTTCGACTTCTCGGCGAACGCGAACGCCGACCGGTCCAGCGGAAGCACCACCGACCAGAGCGGACGGATGTTCGCGCGCGGCAAGACCTCGGAGAAGGCGCTCCGCGTCACCGCCGTCGCCACGTTCACGTTCGACTTCTCCGACGTGACCGCCACCGGCGCCGGGCAGCGCGGCCGGGTCCTGCCCATCGGCGGCCCCGCGTCCGTACCGGCTCCGGGACAGGCCGGAGTGCGGCCGCGGCGACTCACCGCCACGGTGCCGGCTCACCTGCTGGTCCCCGAGGCCGACTCGGCCGAGCACACGGGCCCGCCCGCCGCCCACCGGCTCCCGCCCGCCAGGGTGCGCGAACTGCGCGCGGTCGGAGCCACGGACATCGTCATGGACGTCCATCCGGCCGGCCTCGACGGCAAGCGGCTCGACGGCGGTCTGGACGCCGTGCTGGACCAGCGGATCGCCGGCGGGCCGTCGCCCGCCGACATCGGCCGGGAGGTGTTCGGCGACGCCTGGCCCGGAATCCGCGCCCAGCTGCTGGACCGCGTGGACCTCGGCCTCCTGCACGAGCAGTTCACCGCGATGATGTCCGGCGAGCCGCTGGACATCGTGCTGCCCGACGGACAGGGCACGGTCCTCTTCTCCGCCGAGGTCGCGACGATGCGCCACGTGCGGGACACCAAGGAGACGGAGTTCAACGTCGGCACCGACGTGACGCGGACCGTCACCCTCCCCACGTCCTCCGGGTCCGGGCAGGCGCTCTCGGCCGGCGGCCAGGCGGCGCCGCTCGGCGAGCTGCCGGGCAAGCTCTCCGGCCGGATCACCGGCCGTCGGGGGAACGACGGCGTCCTCATCTCCTCGGCGTCGGCACGTACCGGAACGGCGACGAAGACCAAGGTCCCGGGCTCGGTCTTCGACGGCGTGGCCGCCGTGAGCGTGCGGTTCGCGCGGAGCGCGGGCGGCCAGGAGCAGCGGTCCGCGACGGCCCGTACCACGCTCGGCTTCCGCGCCCTGTCGGAGCAGGCCGAGACCGAGACGGTCGACGAGGCGACGGTCTTCGAGACGGAGTGGGCCAAGCGCGCCAAGCGGAGCGCGCGGCCCGGGCAGAGCACACCGGCCGGCCAGGAGAGCCAGGCCGACCGGGCCGCAGCGCGGTCCGCGGCCCGTACGGAGCTCCGGCGCCTGTCGCCGCTGTCGCTGCCCGAGGGCGCCACCGCGTACCGGCCCCCGCTCTCCCTGTGGTCCTCCGGCGACCGCGGCGGTCTGCCGGATTCCTCGGTCGTCCACGACCTGTTCGCCGGCGGGGGCTTCGACTTCTTCCCGGAGGAGCACCAGAGTGCCGGGGGCGAGGCGGACCTGTCGATCCGTCAGCGGCTCGACGCCATCGGCGCGTATGTCTTCGGCCGGGACTGGGCGGACCACCGGCCGGTGGTCCACAGCAGCTTCCGCCGGGAGCGTCTGGCGGCCTGGCTGGTGGCCATGACGCAGGGCGCGCGGCTCACCAGCGGGCCGCTCGGCGGCTCGGTCACCGCGGGGCACAGGGCGATCTCGGCCGAGGCCGCCGTGCAGCGGCTCACGTACCGGCGGACGGCCGACAAGGCCGATCTGAACGTGCTCAACGAGACGACCACCGGCACCTCGGTCCGCACCATCGTGTGGCACGAGGGCGGCTGGCAGGCGCTCGCCGGCGGCGACGCCACGCTGCCGCAGGGCAGCGCGCTCCAGCCGACCGCGGGCGGCGGCCGTCTCGTGCGCACCCGGGTGGGCGGCCGCGGCGCCGAGAGCGCCAAGAGCCTGACCAACGCCAAGTACCGCGAGCCGATGGCGGTGTTCTCGGGCGAGGCGTCGGTACGGTTCCAGGTCACCGACCCGCAGGGCCGCGTCTACCGCGTCGGCGGCGCGGGCGGCGTCGCGAAGGTCCCGTTCGTCGTGGCCATTCCGCAGTCGCTGTGCGAACAGTTCACGATGGACGCCCAGGGGCCGGCCTCCTTCACCCGCTCGGGCGAACTCATCCGGCAGAAGCGCGAACTCAGGCAGCCGAACATGGCTCGGCCGGCGCCCCGGACCGAGCCCGAGATCCAGCCGTCGGAGACCGTGCCGCGCGCGCCGCGCCGGGTGACGGAGCAGCGGCAGCTCGCGCACACCGACCACGTGCTCAGCCTGCGAGGAGGCCGCCGCCTGCTGAGCGCCCTCCGCGAGCGCCTGGAGGGACACTTCGGTTCGGGCTGGTCACGGGCCGAGGCCGCCTTCGCGGTCCATCTGGACCCGTTCGCCCTGCGGCCGCGCATCCCGCACCTCAGCCGGCACCCGGAGGCGCTGCGGACCGTCAAGGTGTCGGTCGGCGACCTCACGGCCAAGGTGACCCTGACCGCGGTCGCCGTGCGCGACGCCCGCTACCTCAGGACGGTCGCGGACTTCGAGTCCGAGACCGGCACCGAGGAGACCCGCTCCACCGGCGGGATGCGGGACCGGCGCACCCGTACCACCCTGGCCGCCGACCTCACGGCCAAGGTGCCGCACGCCGTCACCGTCCAGTACACCGGGACCAGGTCCACCGACAGCACCGTCGGCAACGCCCTGGACTCCGGCGGCACCTCGGTGGCCAAGGGCAAGACCGTCGAGCCGGTCGCACTCTTCGACGGGAAGGTCGATTTCCGGCTCGACGTCAAGCTGACGAAGAGCGAGTACCCGGTGCCCGTGGGGCCGGTCACCGGGACCGTCGACGCGCTCCTCGCCTTCCCGGCCCGCGACCTCGTCGACGCGCGAACGGAGCAGACCACCGCTCCCTCAAGCCGCCCCGAACCCGCACGCGTCCAGCGGTCGCGCCGCCTCGGCGACAGCGACCTCGTCCAGCAGGTCACCCTGCCCGGAACGGTCGCGGGGGTGCGCGAGCTGCTCGACGCCCTCGACGTGCGCGGCAGCCGGGTCTTCGGCACGGGCAAGCGCTGGGAGAAGGCCAAGTCGGACCTGGCGGCGGGGCTGCACACCGGCCGGATCCGCCAGCGCCTGCGCGGGATGATGGCCGACCAGCCGCTGATCGTCGATGTGCGCGGCGGTGTCGTCGCGGTCACCGCGAGCGTGGCGGAGCTGAAGCACACCGCGGACGCCGGCACCACCGAGTTCACCGTCGGCGCCGAGCACACGCTCGGCGAGGGCGGGACGGACGGCGTGTCCGCGCTCGGCGGGGGTTCGAGCACCACGCACACGCTCAAGATCTCCGGGAAGGGCCAGATCGCCCCCGGGGTCAGCCTCGTCGGCGGCGGCAGCGGCACCCGGACGACCGGCCAGGAGGAGCTCTCGGTCACCGGGACCACGAGCAAGACCGCCCGCACCACGAAGAGCAAGGTTCCCGCGTCGCTCTACGAGGGCACGGTCCTGCTCCACTTCGACATGCGGGCCACCGACGACGGCCTGACCGGCCGGGTCCGGCGGGCCGTGGCCCGGCTGCGGGCCCGGCGGCTCCAGGAGGAGATCGGGCGCCTGAGCACGGAGTCGCACCAGTTGTCGGAGGAGGCGACCGGGGCGACCGAGGGACAGGGCACGTCCCGGCGGGCCGGGGAACAGCGGACCGGGGCGGGCCGTACGGCTTTCGTCCAGAAGCTCGCCCGCAAGCTCGCGAACCTGCGCCGCACGCAGCGGCAGGCCGACCTGACACAGCGGCTCGCGGCGGTCGACGCGCGGCGCAGGCAGGTGCTGGACCGGCAGTTCGAGCTGACCCGGCAGACCACCGGGCGTGCCATCGGGACCGCGCCGATCGACTTCGTGACGCTGATGGAGACCGCCGCCGCCGAGCCGTCCGCCGTCGCCGCGCACGAGGAGCCGGCGGCCACCGAGCCGCAGTCCGTACAGGACTGGGTGATACGCGATCTCGGGTCCGTCGGCGGGCTGCACCAGATGCTCGACGAGTACGGACTCCAGTACCTCGGCGAGCGGTGGCGGAGCAGGCCCCGGAACGGACACCGGACCTGGGCACAACTGGCGCAGGAGCGCTTCAGCCTGCCGATCCTCCAGACGTGGCTGACGCACCTGATGGCGACCCCGGCCGCGGGGGCCGAGGGCGAAACGCGGCTCGTTTCGCGTGCCCCGCTCGGCATCGACCTGTTCACGGTCGGCGGCGAGCAGGTGCGCGTCACGGCCACGGCCGACCTGCCCGATCCGCTGAGTCTGGAACGCCTGGACGAGAAGGCCGAGCATTCGCTCGGAGCCGAGGCCGGCCACCGCTTCGGCACCACGCACCTGAACACCGACCAGCGGGGCGGCCAGGCGCGGTTCGGCGTCGAGGGCGGCGTGACCGAAGTCGCCGGACTGCGCGGCGGCGTCCACGCCGGCGGCGCCCACCGGCAGCGCGAGGGGGGCATGCAGGGCGAGTCCGGCCGGGTCTTCGCCAACGCCAAGATCCCTCAGCCGCACGAGATCCGTACCGGTTCGGTGCGGGTGACCTTCACCTACTACCGGGGCGCGCGGAAGCTGGGGACGGCCCAGGGCATGGCGCCGGTCACGGTCGGCATCCCGTGGACGCCGCCCCAGCCGGAGCCCGCGCCCGAGCGGCAGCACGCGTCCGCCTCGGAGCGGGAGCCGGAGCAGACGACCGGACAGAGTCCGGTCACGGAAACCACCGAACCGCAGACGACCGAGGCGGCGGCGCGGACCACGCCGGAGCCGGAGCCGCAGGTCCAGAACGGGGCATCCAGCCCGGTGCTGCGACTGCGCGGTGGGGCGGCGCAGTACGAGGACGAGGACTCCGACGTCGCGGACGACCTCTCCGACGACAGCATGTCGGAAGGGGCAGGGGCCGAACACGCCGCGCTGTACGCGGCGTTGCACGGAGGATGGCCCGAGTTCCTCTCGTTCCTCGACGGCTCCGTCGGCGAGCACGTCGCGTCCGACGACGACATGTCGGAAGCGAGCGAGGAGAGCGAGGCGAACGAGGAGAACGGGGCCGTCCGCCCCGGGGCGACGCCGGGCACGCTGGCGGCGCTGGCCAACACCCCCGTCGACGCCACCGGCACCGCGCCATGGGTGGAGGACACCCCGGGCCTCCCGGCGACCGAGGACGTCACGCGCCTCCCGGAGTACCTGCGGTCACAGCGGCCCCACCCGCTCGCCGCAGGACCCGCCTGGACGTTCATCCCCCGTCTGACCGGCACCGATCCCGCCGCCTCCGCCCTGCGCGAGCGCCTGCTGGACGCAGCGGCGCGTCTGGAAGAGGAGATGATCCAGCGGCTGATCGCCGAGGGTGACACAGCGGTCAAGCACTCCGCTCTGTCCCGCCCCGGCGACACCATCGCGCCGCGCGACCGGAGTACGTGGGAGGAACGCCTCAAGCTGACGGCCGTCTCGCTCCTGGACGCCCCGCACGAGAAGCCCGGCGAGGCGGAGCTGACGGCCTATCTGGTCCCCTCGGCCATCGCCTTCCGGCAGGACCTGTGGCGCGGCGAGATCGCGAGCCACCTCTCCGGCGGCGACCGGCGTCTGCTGACCGAGCACCTGAACCGGGTGCTCCAGCCCTGGCTGGCCGAGCTCCACCACAACGACGCCGCGCAAATGGACAGCTCCGACGAGGAGATGTCCGAACACTCCGGCTCCGGCTCCGGCTCCGGCTCCGGCTCCGACGAGGCGATGTCCCAGGCCGGGGGCTCGGTCTCCGAGGGACCGGTCTCCGAAGGCTCGGCGACGTCCCAGGCCGAAGACTCCGACTCCGACTCCGACTCCGCCGGCGCCTCCGAAGGCTCGGCGATGTCCGAGGACGAGGGCTCGGTCTCCGGCGCGGCGGAGGCCGGGCAGGCCAACCCGCACGCGGACACCGAACGCGAGCGGTTCCCCGGCGCCCAGGTCTTCGACTCCGCGGCCGCCGGCTCCGCGTACGGCGCCGGCCACTGGACCGAGTACGTCGGCGACCTGCCCGTGCGCTACTCCAAAGCCCTGCGCGACTACACCGGCGGCCCCGAGGACGAACACATCCGCCGCCTCCCCTACCAGCCCGCCGACATCGAGATCAAAGCCCTGGCCCGCGACCTCGACGCGAACGACGGCACCCTCACCCACTTCATCCGCGCCGTCCGCGACCAGCACTGGATCGACCTGGACGAGACCTACGACGACGTCCTCGTCGACGGCAAGTCCGCCGAGCCGATGACCGGCCGCCAGTTCGCCGCCCATGCCCTGGCCGCCACCGAACACCACGTCCGCGCCCTCGACGGCGTCCTCACCACCCGCCCCGTCCCCCACGACCTCGTCGTCGTCAAGGGCCTCGACGAGCAGTACTTCCCCCCGGGCACCGACATCGCGCCCGGCCTCACCGTCCGCGAAGGACGGTTCATGTCCACCTCCCTCGGCCCCATCGCCGAGGACTTCAACGACCGCCCCTACATCCTTCACCTCCACGTCCCCCGGAACACCCCGGCCCTCTACCTCGCCGCCCTCTCCCACACCGGCGACGACGAACGCGAACTCCTCATCGCCCGCGGCTTCACCTGGCGCGTCACCCACGTGGACACGGCCGCAGGCCCCTACGGTCTCCCCCAACGACACCTCTACGGCGAACTCCTCGCCCACGGCCCCGCCGCGTCCGCGGCGTCCACCGCACAGGAATCCCGCTCGGTACTGCGGCTCCGCGGCGGTGCGGCGCAGTACGAGGAGTGGGACGAGTTCATCTCGTACCCCGGGGACTCCGACGACGCCATGTCGGAGATCGCCGAGTCGGAGGGCGCCGAGTCGGACAGCGCGATGTCGGAGGACGCCGAGTCCGACGGCTCGATGTCCGACCACCCGATGTCCGACCACCCGATGTCCGACCACGCGATGTCCGACGACGCGATGTCCGAGGCGAGCGAGGACAGCGTCCTCGACGCCGAGGCGTCGCCTGAGACGCTCGCGGCGCTGGCCGGCACCCACGACGACCCCGCGAACGCCACGCCGTGGGCGGAGGAGGTCAAGAGCCTCCCCGAGTTCCTGGAGCCGGGCCGACCGCTGCCGGCCGGCGCCGCCGAACTCGCCTGGGAGTTCATCCCCCGCCTGGCGGGCGCCGATCCCGTGGCCGCCGCCCTGCGCGAGCGTCTGCTGGACGCCGCGGTGCGTCTGGAGCGGGACACGGTCCGGCAGTTGGAGGCGGAGGGGGACGCGTGGCCCAAGCACGCCGCTCTCGCGAACCGGGGCGGCGCGATCACGCCGCACGACCGGGAGGTGTGGCAGGAGTTCCTCAAGGCGACGATCACCGCGCTTGAGGACGGGCCCGACGAGCAGACCGAGGACGACGCGGAGCTGACGGCCCGTCTGATCCCCTCGGCGCTCGCGTTCCGGCAGGACCTGTGGCGCGGCGAGTTCGCCGACCTGCTGCCCGGCGGGCTCCGCCGACTGCTGGCCGAACGCCTGACCCGGGTGCTCGCCCCCTGGCTGGACCGGTTCCACGACGCGGACGCCCATACCGCACGCACCACCGCGCACAGTTACCACGTCGAGCGGCTGATGGCCGCACGGGCGGCCGGGGCTCCGGAGGCCGCGAACACCTCCACGGCGTCCGGGCACTCGTCGGTGTCCCGCGGCTCTTCGGTGTCCGAGCACTCGGAGACGATGTCCGAAGGCTCGGAGATGTCCGAGGAGTCGGCGATGTCCGAAGGCCCGCTCTCCGAGGAGGCGGAGGCCGGGCAGGTCAACCCGCACGCGGACGCCGAGCGCGCCAGGTTCCCCGGCGCCCTGGTGTTCGGCACCGCCGCAGAGGGCGTCGCGTACGGCGCCGGCCACTGGGACGAGTACGTCGGCGATCTGCCCCCGCGTCCCTTCAAGGCCCTGCGCGCCTACACCAAGGGCCCCGAGGACGAGCAGATCCGCCGGCTGCCCTACCGGCCCGCCGACATCGAGATCAAGGCCCTCGCCCGTGACCTCGACGCGAACGACGGCACCCTCACCCGCTTCGTCCGCGCCGTGGCCGACCAGCACTGGATCAAGCTCGACGCGACCTACGACGATGTCCTGATCGACGGCAAGCCCGCCGAGCCCATGACCGGCCGCGAGTTCGCGGCCCGGGCGCTGGCCGCCGTCGAGCACCATGTCCGCGCCATGGACGAGATCCTCGGCACGCTGCCCGTCCCCCGGGACCTCGTGGTCATCAAGGGGCTCGACGAGGGGTACTTCCCCCCGGGCCTCGCCGTCTCGCCGGGCCTGACCGTCCGCGAGGGACGGTTCATGTCCACCTCGCTCGGCCCCATCGCCGAGGACTTCGCCGACCGTCCCTACATCCTCCATCTGCTCGTCCCCCAGGGCGCCCCGGCCCTGTACCTCGGCGCCCTCTCCGCTACGGGCGACGACGAGCGCGAACTCCTCGTCTCCCGGGGCTTCGACTGGCGGATCGACCACATCGAGGAGGCCGAGGGGCCGGAAGGACCCCAACAGCACCTCTACGGCAGGCTCCTCGCCCACGGCCCGGCGGCCCCGGCACACGCCCCGGCACCGGCCACCGGGCAGGAGCCCCGCCCGCTGCCCCGCCCGCACGCCGGAGCCCCCGGCGTCATCACGGAGGCACGGGAAATCCCCGCCCGGGGCGGTACGGTCCAGCCGTCGCGGCCGCATCTCCCGCCCGCCAACCTGGGCCTGATCCCGTCCGCCAACCTGGACATCGCCCCGGCCCCGCCCCGGCCCGCCCCGGTCACGGCCGCGGCCCCGGCGACGGCGCCGCCCGCCGCCGCGCCCGCGGAGGAGACCGGCGCCTCGGCACGGCAGCCGACCGTGCCGCTGGTCGCGGACCGGTCCCTGGTGCGAGGGCGGCTCCAGGCGATCGAATGGGTGCCCACCGGCACCTCGTCCGGTACGGCCACGACCGGCCGGCGCGGCACGGCCGTCGGCCAGCTCCGCTACTGGACGGGCACGCTGGACGTACCGCGCGTCCAGGCGCCCCACCCGGTCGCACCCCTGACCGCGGCATCCGGGCAGGGCGGCGAGCCACCGCGCGCCCTGCACATGGCCGGGGTGCTGTCCGGCGACGACGGGCCCGAGCGGTCGGAGTCGATCGTCCGGGAGCTGTTCCGGCGCGCTTCCCGGCTGGCCGCGACCGACCACGTGCTGGTCGAGGCCAACTCGGTCGGCGCGACGCCGGAAGTGCTGCGCTCGCTCGGTTTCCGGCGGCTCGGCGAGGGGCCGCTGTGGCACATCGCCGCCGACGCGTTCGTCCGCACACTGGACGGCCTGCCGGAGGCTCACGACCTGGTGGTGGACAACTGCGAGTCCCGGTGAGCCGTGCGGGCCGGTCCGGGAGGCCCGTCCGGTGACCTGATACGCACCACTGGGTCACCGCACCACCGGGTCACCGCGCCACCGGGTCACCGGGTCACCGGGTCACCGGGTCACCGCGCCACCGGACGGAGAAGTCCCGCCACGGCGCGTACCGGGTCGCCGCCCCCGGACGCGGAGGTCCCCGAACAGGGATCTGGGCAGGGCCTCGGGGCGGCGGCGAGGATGGGGGCGGACCGATTCCGTCCCACCGCGTTCGGCCGCCCCCGTGCCGGCGCGCCCGAGCGCCGACGTGCCGCGCGGCCGCCGCCCGCTCGCCGTACGTCCGCATCGTCCCCAGGCCCGCCCGAGGAGCAGCGCACATGACCGACCGTCCCTCGATCGATATCGCCGCCCTGACCGAGCGGGTGCGCCATCTCCAAGGCGATCTCTCCGGTCTGCGCGATGACCTGGACGCCTGTCAGGCGACGGGGCACGGCGGCGGCGGTCTGGTCACGGCGACGGTGAGCGGCGAGGGGCGCCTGACCGATCTGCGGATCGACCCGTCGGTGATCGATCCGGACGATCCGCGGACGCTGACCGACCTGATCATCGAGGCCGTGGGCGCCGCCCAGACCACCGTCACCGAGCTGCGCACCGAGCGGGTCGGGGAGTTCACCGGGGGGCTGAACGACCTGACGGCCGGTCTGCGCGAGCACACCGAGCAGTCCCGGCAGGCCCGGGCCCAGCGCCCGGCGTTCACCCCGCCGCCGCTGGTGCGGACCGACCCCGGCCGGCGACCGCCGGGCGGCACGCCCCCCGCCACCGGCGACGCCGCCCCGCGGTGACCGACCGGCGGCCGGTCCCCGGGCCGCCCGCCGTCCCGCTTCCCCGCCTCCCGCATCCCTGCACAGAGAGCCCAGATGTCGCGGATCGTCTTCCACCGCCCCGCCCGGGTCGCCCCGCCGCAGTTGCCGACCGACCCGGTGATGGTGGCCGCTCCGCCGCAGCCGGTCGGGAAGGACTCGGGCGGCAACTGGCTGATGCTGCTGATGCCGTTGCTGTCCAGCATCAGCATGGCCGCCTACATGATCGTCGCGGGCAAGAAGATGCTGATCCTGCTCGGCATCTCCTTCGTCCTGCTCTCCATCGGCGTCACCTTCGGCGTACGCATGCAGATGCGCGGCAACCAGCGCAAGCAGAAACTGCGCGCCCGCGACCGCTATCTGGAGCACCTCGTCGAGGTCCGCAAGACGGCCCGTCAGGTCGCCTCGGACCAGCGCACGGTGGCGGCCTGGCAGCACCCCTCCCCGTACCGGCTGTGGGCCGTCGCCCGGGGCCGGCGCCGAGTCTGGGAACGCCGCCCCGCCGACGCCGACTTCCTGCGCGTACGGCTCGGCACGGGCCGCGCGCCGCTGTCCACACCGGTCCGGCTGGCCACCCGCAACGACCCCACCGTCGAGTACGACGAGCGGGCCCGCGCCGCCGCCGACCGGCTGATCGAGGGCACCGCCACGGTCGGCCACCAGCCCGCGACCGTCGACCTGGACCGGTCCGGCGTGATCAGCGTGCTGGGCCCGGCCGACCGGGCGCGGGGCGTGGCCCGTGCCCTGCTCACCCAGGTCGCCGTGTTGCACGCCCCGGACGACGTGGCGGTCGCGGTGGTCTCCGGCGGCGCGGAGGACGCCGACTGGGAGTGGGCCAAGTGGCTCCCGCACACCCATGAGCCCGAGGCCGCCGGTGAGGCCGGGGTGGTGCCGCTGGTCGCCGAGGACTTCGAAGGCGTCGCCGACCACCTCGACGCCTGGCTGAACTCCGCTCGCGAACAGGCGGCCATCGCCCGGCGCACCTTCTCCGCCAACCGGGACACGAAGGAGAACCGGCAGCGGCTGCTGGTCCTCCTCGACGGCTACGACCCGCGCAGCGCCTGGGCCCGTTCCGCCGTGGCCACCCGGCTGCTGGAGGAAGCGGGACCGGGCAGCGGCGTCACCGTGGTGTGCGTGGTGGACCGCGAGGCGGACGAGCCGACCCGTGCGGACGTCCGGGTCCGCGTCACCGGCGAGGGCAGGCTGACCGTCGAGAGCCGTCGCTCCGACAGCCGTTCCGACGTCCACGTCGAGGCCGCGGTCGCCGACGATCCGAGCCCGCGGCTCTGCGCGGCGACCGCCCGCGCACTGGCCCCGCTGCGGCTCTCCGCGGAGGGCGAGGAGATCCTCGCCCAGACCATGTCCCTGCCGAACCTGCTCGGCGTCCCCGACCTCGACTCCTTCGAGCCGGAGGACCGGTGGGTCGAGCCGGACTCCGAGGACGTGCTGCGCTTCCCGGTCGGCTTCGACGCCGAGGGCCATCCGCTGGCCCTCGACCTCAAGGAGGCGGCGCAGGGCGGCATGGGCCCGCACGGCCTGGTGGTCGGCGCCACCGGCTCCGGCAAGAGCGAACTGCTGCGCACCCTGGTCGGCGGCCTCACCGCGATCCACTCCCCCGACCTGCTCAGCTTCGTACTGGTGGACTTCAAGGGCGGCGCCACCTTCGCCGGCGTCACCGAACTGCCGCACGTGGCCGGCCTGATCACCAACCTGGTGGACGACCTGGCACTGGTCGACCGGGTGCGCGACGCGCTCCAGGGCGAGCAGCAGCGGCGCCAGAAGCTGTTGCGGGACGCGGGCAACCTCGACAACGTACGCGAGTACCAGCTGCGCCGCGCCGCCGGGCAGACCGGGCCGGACGGCGAGCCTCTGGAGCCGCTCCCCTATCTCCTGGTCATCGTCGACGAGTTCGGCGAGCTGCTCTCCAGCCGCCCCGATTTCATCGACCTCTTCGTGCAGATCGGCCGCGTCGGCCGCAGCCTCGGCATCCATCTGCTGCTGGCCACCCAGCGTCTGGAGGAGGGCAAGCTGCGCGGGCTGGAGTCCAACCTCTCGTACCGGATCTGCCTGCGCACCTTCTCCGCCGCCGAGTCCCGCACGGTGATCGGGACACCGGACGCCTACCGGTTGCCGCCCATCCCCGGCTCGGCCTTTCTCAAGGTCGCCGACTCCGTGTTCGAGCGGTTCCGGGTGGCGCACGTGTCCGGGCCGCACCAGAGCGCCGAGGAACGGCTCGCCATCGAGGGGCCGGCGCCCACCGCCCCGGTCCCCTTCGGACTGCGCAGCGCACCGGACCCGGACGTCCCGGCCGAGCCCGTCGGCGAGCAGCGCCCCCGGCCGATGCTCACCGGCCCGACCGAGATGCAGGTCCTGGTCGACCGGCTGTTGCGGTCCGGCCAGGCGGTGCACCAGGTGTGGCTGCCGCCGCTGCCCCGGGCGCTGCCCTTGGACTCGCTCACCGGACCGCTCGCGGGCGAGCCGGGAGAGGGGCTGCGGGCGCAGTGGTGGCCGGAGAGCGGAACGCTGAAGTTCCCCGTGGGTGTGGCGGACATCCCGGTGATGCAGCAACAGCAGCCGGTGGTACCGGACTTCGCGCACGAGTACGGGCACCTGGTGCTCGTCGGCGCCCCGCAGTCGGGCAAGAGCATGTTCCTGCGCTCGCTGATGCTCGGCGCGATGGTCACCCACTCCCCGGCCGAGGCGCAGTTCCTGTGCCTCGACTTCGGCGGCGGCTCGCTGCTGCCGTACGAGCGGACCCCGCACGTGAGCGGTGTCGTCGGACGGCACGATACGCAGCGGGCCCGGCGGGCGCTGGCCGAGGTGGTCCAGCTGGTCACCGAGCGGGAGAAGCTCTTCCGCGACCTCGGCATCGACTCGGCGGGAGAGTTCCGCCGGCGCCGTTCGGCGGGCGAACTCCCGGAGGGCGTACGCGCCGCCGACGTCTTCCTCGTCCTGGACAACTGGGGCGGGCTCCGCGGCGAGTTGCAGGACCTGGACATCGACGCCGTCGTACTGGACGTCGCGGCGCGCGGCCTGGGCGTGGGCGTGCATCTGCTGCTGACCGCCAACCGCTGGGCGGATCTGCGGATGTCGCTGCGGGACAGCTTCGCGGCCCGGCTGGAGCTGCGGCTCAACGACCCGGCCGAGTCGGAGATCGACCGCCGCGCGGCGCGCCGCTTCGCCTCCGCCACCGTGCCCGGCCGCGGCCTGGTCCCGGGCGGCCTGCAGTTCCAGGTGGCGCTGCCCCGGCTGGACGGCATGGACACCATGGACGGCCTGGCCGAGGCGCAGGAGGACGCGCTCGCCAAGATCGCCGCTTCCTGGCCGGCGGACTCGGCGGCCCCGCCCATCCGGATGCTCCCGGAGCAGGTGACCCTCGCCGAGCTGACCGCACCGTCCGACGCCGCCGCCGAGGGGGTGCCGATCGGTCTCGCGGAGGACGACCTGCGCCCGGTGCACCTGGAACTCGGCCACTCCGAGCCGCACTTCCTCGTCTTCGGCGACTCCGGTTCCGGCAAGTCCGAGTTCCTGCGCACCTGGCTGACCGGGATGACCAAGCGGTACTCGGCGTGGGAGGCCCGCTTCATCGTGATCGACTACCGGCGGGCCCTGCTCGGCGCGGTCCCCGACGAGCACCTGGGCGCGTACGCCGGAGACTCCAACGCGGCGGCCGTCTACGCCGAACAGGTCGCCCAGAAGCTCGCCGAGCGGCTGCCGCCGCCCGACGTCACGGCCAAGCAGCTGCGGGAACGCACCTGGTGGGAGGGGCCCGAGCTGTACATCGTGGTGGACGACTACGACCTGGTGGCCAATGGCCGGCAGTCCCCGCTGGCGCCGCTCGTCGACTACCTCCCACAGGCCCGCGAACTCGGCTTCCACCTGATCGCGGCACGCCGCGTGTCCGGCTTCGGCCGCACCGCTCTGACCGAGCAGCTCCTCAGCCGTGCCCGCGAGATGGGCGCGGCCGGCCTGATCCTCTCCGGCGACCCGAAGGAAGGCGCACTGCTCGGCAACGAACGAGCCGAACCCCGGGTCCCGGGCCGCGGCGCCCTGATCCGCCGCCAGTCCCCCCGTACGGTCGTCCAGATCGCCCTGACGGAGGACTAGTCCGACTCGGCAGCGCCCGGCGCGGGGGCTGCCGGGCCTGGTACGAGCGCCCCCCCACGCTTGCGTATGGGGCACGCCACCGCCGTGTCGGACCTCCCCGATACTCTCTTGACCATGAGCGCAGGCGGTGGTTTCCGGTGAGCCGGGTGATCGACGGCCGGTTCGAGCTGGCGGACCGGCTCGGCAGCGGCGGTATGGGCATGGTGTGGCGCGCCCGCGACCTCGCCCTCCATCGCGATGTGGCGCTGAAGGAAGTACGGCCGCCCGACCCGTCCCTCGCCGAGAACGACCCCGCCGCGGCCCGCGCCCTGCGCGGCCGGGTGCTGCGCGAGGCCCGCGCCCTGGCCCGGCTCGACCACCCCAATGTGGTCACCGTCCACCACATCGTGGACGAGGGCGAGGACTCCTATCCCTGGATCGTCATGGAGCTGGTCCCCGGCTCCAGCCTCCAGGACCGGCTGGCCCCGGGCCCGCTGCCGCCCGCCGAGGCCGCCCGGATCGGGCGCGGGGTGCTGGCCGCGCTGCGCGCCGCCCACGCCGAGGGCATCCAGCACCGCGACGTCAAGCCCGCCAACGTCCTGCTGCGCACCGACGGCCGGCCGGTGCTCACCGACTTCGGCATCGCCGCGATCCGCGACGCCACCAGCCTGACGGCCACCGGCGCGCTCATCGGCTCCCCCGACTACATCGCCCCCGAACGGCTCCGCGGCCGCGAAGGCGACCCCGCCTCCGACCTGTGGTCGCTCGGGATGCTGCTGTACGTCGCCGTGGAGGGCCGCCACCCGCTGCGCAAGGCCAGCACGCTCGCGACGCTGGCCGCCATCCTGGACGAGCCGGTCGCGGAGCCGGAGCGGGCGGGCGCGCTGACGCCCGTACTGAAGGCGCTGCTGACGCGGGACACGGCCGCCCGGCCGGACGCCGCGGCGCTGGACCGGATGCTGGCGGCGGCGGAATCGGAGCAGGCAGGACAGGCCGGGCAGACGGGGCAGGGGCAGGGGCCTGCGGGGCACGGCGGGAGCGAGAAGCGCACGGACGCCAAGGCTCCGCGGGACGCCGCGTCCCCGGCCCGTACCGTCGTCGTACCGCCGGAACGCACCAGGGTCATGCCGCCGTCGAAGCCCTCCTCATCCTTCACCTCCACTTCCTCGTCGTTCACCTCCTCGTCCTCGTCCTCGTCCTCGTCCTCCACTTCCACTTCCTTCTCGTTCACCTCTCCCTCCTCGTCTTTCAACTCCCCTCCCTCCCCTTCGGACCCCGCCACCACGCTCCCCCCGCACGAGGCACGCCGCCGCGTCCGGCGGGCCCGCGTCGTGCCGTTCCTGGCCTCCCTCGCCGGAACGGCCGTGACCGCCGCGCTGGTCTGGGCGCTGCTGCCCGTACCGGAGGGGAAGGCGGCCGACGAACTCCCCGGCGCGGTGGGCGCGGCGGCCGAGCGGGACGACATCGATCTGCTGACTCCGGACGGCGTCCGGTCCGTCATCCACCAGTTGAAGCCGGTGATGGGCGGCACCCGCGTCACCGACTTCACGATGCACAAGACGCGGGCGAGCGCGGCGGCGCCCGCCAAGAGCGACAAGAACCTGTACGACCACTTCGTCTACGAGAAGGGCAAGGCCGCGCGGGAGCGCGCGGGCGGCACCCTCATGCCCGACACCGCCATGGTGGACCTGGAGAAGTTCCGCTGGGACGCCCTCCCGGCGCTGCTGCGCACGGCGGACAAGGATCTCGGCGTGGCGAAGCCGACCAGCCACTTCCTGGACGTCGACCCCGCCTATCCGTTCCTGAACAAGCAGCCGGTCCTCAAGGTCTATGTCTCGGACGCGTACGGCTCCGCGTATCTCGTCGCCGGTCTCGACGGCAAGGTGATCGAGAAGAACCCGCGCAGCCACGGCTGACACCGCTCACAGCTGAAACGGTCACGGCTGACACCTCGACAGGGCCTTGCGTACGCCCCTCAGCCCACCGTCCACAGCAGCCACAAGAACAGCCCCGCGACCACCGCGCCCAGCACCAGGATCTGCGACCCGGCCGGCAGAGCCGGGGAGGGGCCGCTGGCGGGCCGGACGGTCTCCGGGTCCAGCCGCTGGGCGCGCGCCGTCCACTCCCCCGGCGGGTTGTTGGGCACGACGACCCGCCACGGGTGCCGGGGGTCGTACTCCACCACTCCGTACTTGCGGTGCAGCAGGTCCTGGAGGTCCAACGGGTGGCGGACCTCGACGCGGTACGCGGGCATGTCGTCCGGCACCACCGTCAGGTCGAAGGCGAACACGGTCTTCTGGTCGCGGGGGTCGAGGACGGTCCGGCCGGTGTCCTTGTGCACGGCCCGCACGGAGTTGACGAGCGCGGGCGCGTAGGCCCGCCGCCCTCCGGCGCGCAGTTCGACGGCCCGGCCGTGCTGCCCGCTCTCGGCGACCCCGCCGAGGAAGGCCAGCGCGAGTGAGGTGACGGAGAGTCCGATCAGCAGCAGCCAGAACGGGCCCTCGACGGCGCCCCGCACGAGGGCGGCGAAGGCCGCGCCGACGGGAACGGCGGTCAGCAGCGCGACCGGCGAGAAGAACTGGCGCACGAAGCGGGTCGCTGGGGTCATGAGAAGCGCAGCAGCTTTCTGCGGGACACGGCGACCCTGGTGCACGCGGGGTCGTCGGGGCGGGCCTGGTCGTACACGGCTTGGACGGTACGTTCCAGGGCGACGCGCTCCACGATGGCCGGCACCTCGTGCCGGTCGCCCCGCAGGTCGTCGAAGACGACGGTGACCTCGCCGTACTTGCCGCCGACGGTCCGCCAGCCGTGGAGTTCGGCGTCGGCGGTGGTGTACCGGCGGGAGAGGCGGCGCAGCGCGGCGGTGCGGCGCATGCTGACGGCGGCGCCCCACCAGGCGGCGAGGCAGCCGGCCCCGGCGACGGCCCACAGGAAGGTGAGCCAGCCGGAGACGGGGAAGCGGCCGATGGGGACGACTATGAAGTAGTCGGTGACGGTGCCGTACGCGACCCGGCCGGCGTCCACGGCGTCGTACCAGCCGGCGATGGCGGCGAGCGCGGCGAGGGTCACGGACGCGCCCACCACGGCGCGCTGGAGGAACCGCGCGGCGAGGAAGCCGAAGAGCAGTGCGGAGCCGATCCCCACGAAGGGGGCCATGGACGCGAACTGGTCGCTGGCGCAGGTGCCGGTCCCGTCGCAGGTCCACTCCACCGTCGAGGCGTCGTAGCTGGAGAGCCGCCACACCAGCCACACCTGCCAGCCCATCAGGGCACAGGCCACCGCGCGCAGCGCCTGCCCATAGGCTTTCCCGCCCACTGTCCGCCCTCGTCTCCCGCGCGCCTCCGGTAGACGAGCGCTTTACCCGGACCATATACGTGCATTGCCCAACCTGTCCGTGACCCCGGCCACCCGCCCGCCGCCCGAGCCCCTCTCGTACGGCCCGAGCCCCTTCTCTTACGGTCCCCGGGCCTCTCTTACTGTCCGCGCCCCTCTCCTACGTACGGTCCCCGGCCCTCCCCTACGGTCAGCGTCCCTCCCCCACGGGCCCCGCGCCCCCGCCCGCCGCCTCGACCCCGGTCACCGGCCCCCGCACGTACTGCACCGACCCGTCGACCGCCAGCCGCACCACGCCGCCCGTGGGCGCGTAGCTCTTGGTGTGCCCCCACTGGTCGGTGACGGTGAGGGGGCGGGCAGTGGTGAGTGTGACGGTGCGGGGCGCGGAGCCGGTGGTCCAGAGCGTACGGACGGTGTTCGCGCCGCTGCCGAACCGGTACGAGTGCACGTCCGCCGCCCCCGCGCCGTCCCGCCCGGCGAAGGCGCGGCCGGCGAGCTGCCGGACGAGGACGCCCTCGGTGACCACGGCGGGCTTGGGCTGCCATGCCTTCACCGCGGCGGTGGGGCGCTTGAAGGCGCCGAAGTTGTGTTCCTTGTTCTTGGGGTCCGTGCCGTCGTCGGTGACGTCGTACCAGTAGTACCGGGCGACGCCCGAGGCGAAGGAGAAGAGCTGGGCACGCGGAAGGTAGACGGCCTGCGCGGCGGGGGAGACGCCGCCGGGGAAGGTCGGGTAGCCGTTCTCCGTCATCCACAGGGGCTTGCGCCGCCCGCCCGCCGCGTCGAGGTCCTCGCGCAGTTGCGGGAGGGCGGCGAGCGCCTGTTCCGGCGGCTTGGGGAAGCCGTACTGGTGGACGCTGACGACGTCGAGGTACTTCAGCCCGCCGAGCGCGTACAGCCGCTTCAGCCAGTCGCCGCGCAGCCCCGCGAGCGCGCCGCCGACGACCTGGGCGTCGGGGACCTTGGCGTGCACCTTGCCGTACGTGGCCCGGAGCATGTCGAGGTAGCAGTCGGCGGTGATGCCGCAGGCGCCCTTGTTGAAGCCGGTGGAGTTGAACTCGTTGTAGACCTCGACTTCCTTGCTGTACCGCTGGTATTTCTGCACCAGCGCAGCCTGGAACTTCCCGAAGGCGGCCAGCCCGGCCGGCGAGGAAGGGGTCTTGTCCCGGTCGTAGTTGGGGTTGCGGTACCCGGCGACGGGCAGGGTGGTCAGCCCCTGCGACGCGGCGTACGGGATGTACGTGTCGATGGGGTAGCCGCCCCAGGAGTACGCGCCCGGGGTCTTCTCGATCGCCGCCCAGTTGGCGTCGGTGCGCACGCCGCCCATGCCGATGAGCGCCATGGAGCGCAGGAGCTTCGCGTCGTCGCCATTGCTCCAGCCGAAGTGCAAGTTGGCGTTGAAGCGGCGGTCCTTGTGCTCATCGCCCGTGAGGGCGGTCAGTACGCCGAAGCCCGCGGTCCGGGTGGTGCCGCCCGCGCTCGCGGTGAGCGTGTAGTAGCCGGGGCCCAGGCCGCCCAGTCCGATGGCGGCGCTGCCGCCGGAGACCGGGGCGGTGCCGGAGGCGGCGGTGCGGCCCTGCGCGTCGACGGCCCGCCAGGCCACGACGGCTTGGTCGGAGGAGACGGTGATCTTCGCCTGCCCCTTGGTGAGGAGGAGGTCGGGCGAGGTCACGGTGAGCTTCCCGGCAGCGGAGGCGGCTGCGGGGACGGCTGCGCGGACGGCTGCGGGGGCGGCCGTAGGAGCGGCTGCGGGGACGGCAGCGGGAGCGGGGCCGGGAGCGGCCGCCCGAACCGTACCGGCCGTCGATGCTCCGGTCAGCAAACAGCAAAGAAATACCGCGCCGAGGCGTCTACGACCCTTGCCACCTCTGCGAACTCCGATCCCGGCGCCTCCAGATCCCCTGTCGGCTTGAACTCCCCTGGACGTAATGTGCTGTTGCATCGAGGTGTCCTCTCGATCGGGTCGGTCCCCTGTACGCCGTACGTCCTCCGTACACGGTACTCAGGAGATCGAATGACTGAGGAGATCACATGAAGACTGTTCTCATCTCCGGCGGGAGCATCGCCGGGCCCGCCCTCGCCTACTGGCTCCGCCGCCGCGGCTTCGCCCCGACCGTCGTCGAACGCAACCCCGCCCCGCGCCTCGGCGGCCAGGCCATCGACATCCGCGGCGCCGCCCTCGACGTCATCGACCGCATGGGCCTCGGCGACCAGGTGCGCGCGGCCCGCACCCGCATGCGCGGCATGACCGTGCTCGACCGCGACGGCAACGAGCTCGACCGCACCACCGAGCGGACGTTCACCGGCGGCAGATTCGACAGCACCGACGTGGAGTTGATGCGCGAGGACCTCTCGCGGATCGTGGTCGGCGCGACCCGCGACGACGTCGAGTACATATACGGGGACTCCATCGCCACTCTCGACGAAGACGAGGAGGGGGACAGGAATGGGGATGGGGACGGGGACGGGGACGGGCACGGCGTACGCGTCACCTTCGAGCGGGGCGCACCGCGCACCTTCGACTACGTGGTCGGGGCCGACGGCCTGCACTCCACCGTACGGGCCCTGGCGTTCGGCCCGGAGCAGCCCTTGCTCCACCGGCTCGACGGTCAGATAGCCATCTTCAGCGCGGAGAACTTCCTCGATCTGGAGAACTGGCAGATCTTCGTCACCGATGAAGAGGCGCTCTTCGCCCTCATCGCCTACCCGGTGCCCGACAACTCGGAGCTGAGGATCACCCTCGGCTTCAATGCCGACTTGACCGACTACGACCACCGCGACACCGAAGCCCACAAGGCGCTGGCCGCCGACCGCCTTTCCACCCTGGGCTGGGAGAGCCGACGGCTCCTCAAATACCTTGCCGCGTCTACTGATTTCTACTTCGACACGATGGCGCAGGTACGCATGGAGCACTGGTCCAAGGGCCGCGTGACCCTGGTGGGCGACGCCGGCTACTGCCCCTCGCCCGCTACGGGCCAGGGCACCAGCCTGGCGCTGGTCGGCGCGTACGTACTGGCCGACTCCCTCGCCGCGGCGGACGGCGACCACCGCGTCGCGTACGCCCGTACCGAGGACCGCATGCGCCCCTTCATCCGCCTCAACCAGTCCCTGGTAGGCCGCGACCCGGTCGACCCGGCCACAGAGGCCGCCCGCGACCACGCCAAGAGCGCGATCTCACTGGACGGCTGAGGCTGCTGAGGCCCGCTCGGGGCGGGCCCGTTCACCGGGAGACAGCACCAACCCTCGCCATCACCCGGGACAACCAGCAGTACGTATCGAAGGACGCGCCTGGTCACAAACCCCCGCCACGGGCGTCGCCGTCGCCACCGTCGTCGCCCTTGGCACTGAGCCGGACGGCCGTGTCGGGCTTGCCGCGCCCGGCACGGTGTTCGGCACAGTCGCACGGCGGGAAGGCGATGGAACCGGTCGGGGGACGACGGTCGGGCCGGGCGGCCGACTCATCGAGCTTGAGCACCAGAAGCACTCCGTCGGCCCCCAATTCATCCATCAGTCGGGAAAGCGCTTCCCGCGCCGCACTCCTCATGTGATCAACCGCCTCAATCCGTTTCGCACCCGCTCGGTCAACTCCCGCGTCGGCTCCGCGTATTCGCGCGGCAGCCAATCCGGCGCTAAGCGCCAGAATCCGCCGGCCACGATCGCGCGCTCCAACTCCGCGAGGGCGTCGTCCATTACGTCCGGGCTTCCGGAGTCCCACTGAGACACAGGGTGACGACCCGGAGAAACGTTCGAGGGCATCACGACTCCTCTCTGTAGCGATACCACTACCAAGGGGAATCATCGTGTCCTAGAGTCGAAGCCCGTTCAACGTGTCAGTCGAGCACGGAAGGTCGTCACGAGCCCTTGAACGTCAAAGAGTTGAACCCCGACAGCAGCCCCCAAGCTGCCTTCGGTGCACGCCTGCGCAAGGCACGCGAAGATCGCGGATGGAAGCAGGAAGACCTCGCCAAACACACGGGGTATTCAAGTACGCATATTTCGGCCGTGGAAACTGGCCGCAAGATGCCGACTCTCCGCTTTGCGCGTCGCGCCGACATTGCCTTCGGCATCGCCGACACCGCCGACACGTTCGAGCGCGAGTGGCGGGAGATCAAGCACGGAAGCCTGCTGGAAGGTTTCCCGGAATATGTAGGGCACGAGGGTCGGGCAGCCGAGATCAGGCTGTACGAGGTTGGAGTAATCCCTGGTTTGCTCCAGACACCGGAGTACGCGACAGCGCTGGTGGAGAGCACCGTCAAACGTGGCGTCATCTCGCCGGAGCAGGGAGCCGAGCGGATAGCCCTCATCGCGGAGCGCCAAGCCTCACTGATCCGGACATCGCCCCCACTCGTCTTCGTGGTGCTCGATGAGAGCTGTCTCCGGCGGCCTATTGGGAACAGGTCTGTCATGGAAGCGCAGTTGGCCCGTCTGGCTGAGTTCGCAGAGCTGCCGAACACTGTGCTCCAGGTCGCCCCGTTCAGCATGGGGGTCCGCCGCACGCTGAGCCTGCCGCTGTACCTGCTGACGATGTCGGACCGCTCCCTCATGTTGTACGCCGAGGCTGCACCACGAGGCCATCTCGAACGGGAAAGCACGTTCGTACTGCCCATGCTGACGGCCTACCATCAGCTACAGGCCGAAGCGCCTTCCCAGGCGGCGTCTGTGGCCATGATTAGCCGGATACGAAAGGGCACCTCGTGACGTCCACCGAATCCCCCCGCTGGTTCAAGTCCTCGTACAGTGAGAACGGCGGCGCTTGCGTCGAGATCGCGGCCAACCTCGCCGCCTCCCGCAACGTCGTTCCCGTCCGCGACAGCAAGGACACGGACGGCCCCACGCTCTCCTTCACCCCGAGCGCGTGGACGAGCTTCGTAGCAGAAGTGAAGAGCGACACCTTCACGGCCGTCTAAGGGCTGTGACCCGTACAACGCATGGCCCCTGATCCACCGCTCCAACGAATCAGGGGCCATGCGCAACCAGGGCGAAAGGACACCCCATGACCACCGAATCCCCCCGCTGGTTCAAGTCCTCGTACAGCAACAACGGCGGCCAATGCGTCGAGATCGCCGCCGGCCTGGCCGCCGCGCGGCCACGCGGCACCGTCCTGGTCCGCGACAGCAAGAACAAGAACGGTTCCGCCCTGGCCTTCCCCACGGACGCGTGGACGCGGTTCGTGGCGGCGGTGAAGGACGGCGACGGCGGCGTTACCGCCTGACGACCGTCCAACGGGCTACGGCTACGGGCCGGGGCCCGGTGGCTGTCACTGCTGCCAGGCTCCGGCCGCTGCGGCTCGTACGACGTGGTCCTCGTCGCTCAGGCCCTCTTGGACAAGCGACGCGGCGTATTCGTCGGGTGTCGTCCGCCGGTAGGCGATGCGCCGCCCGGACGGTCAGTACCGTCGCCGCCTCAGTCCCGCCCGCCGGTTCGCCGGTACCTCAACGGTGTGGTGCCGAAGGCGCGTTTGAACGCCGTACTGAACGAGCTCTCCGACGCGTAGCCGATACTCAGCCCCACCCGCCCCACCGGCACGTCCTGGTGGACCAGCGCGTGTGCCGCGAGCCGCATGCGCCAGTCGTGCAGATAGGCCAGTGGCGGAACCCCGGCTACGGCACGGAATCGCGCCGCGAAGGTCGTACGGGCCATGGTGGCGATCCGCGCGAGTTCGTGGAGCTGCCACGCGTACGCCGGGTTCTCGTGCATCGCCCGTACGGCCGGGGCCAGCCGGGGGTCGGCGACCGCGCGCAGCCAGCCCGCCGGGAGCGCCTCCGGGCGGGCCAGGTAGGAGCGCAGCACCTGGACGAGGAGGAGCTGGGCGATCTGGTCCCGCGCGAAACCGCCGCCGGCCCGGGGGTCGCCCAGCTCGGCGTCCAGCTCCTCCAGCAGCCAGCGCACCGCCGTGGACTGCGGGCTCGTACTCGTGAGGTGCAGAAACGGCGGCAGGGCCCAGGCGAGCAACGCCTCGCCGCCGTGCTGAACGTCCAGGTCCCCGCCGACTCCCGAGAACTCCTCACCGCTTCCGATGCGGTGGAAGGGCACGGTCATCTCGGTGGCGTCGACCGGTGGCGCCGCCGGGTCGGTGTACAGCGTGAACGGGTCGGAGCCGTTCACGGCGATGGCCTCCCCCGCCCGGACGTCGACGTCGTTCGCGAGCCGGGCCGAGGAGAACGTGCACGTACCGCGCAGCACCGTGATGATCTTGAGCCGGCCGGGGGCGGGGAAGCGGAGCGCCCACCGGCCGCTCGCCGCCAGCCGGCCGGTCAGGGTGCAGCGGGCGCCGGCGAGCGCGAGGACGTGGGACAACGGGTCGGACGGAGGGTTGGAAGGGGGCAGGGGGTTCGAGGGGTCAAGGGGGAGGTTCAGGGGATCGGCAGGCATTTCTGTACTCCCGCGAAAGAAATCGGGACGGCAGGGCATTCACCGTACGCCTCCGCTCGGCGAGGCTGGTGACCATGAGTTCCACGCACCTCGACTCCTACCGCACTCTGGGCCGTACCGGCCTCCGCGTCAGCCCGCTGTTCCTGGGCACGCTGACGTTCGACGACCCCACCTGGGGTTCCGACCGGGAAACGGCGCTGCGGATGCTGCGCCGCTACGTCGACGCCGGGGGCAACACCATCGACACCGCCAACGGCTACGCGGGCGGGCGTGCCGAAGAGACCGTCGCGCAGTACCTCCGTGAGCGCCCCGGCGCGCGGGACGGCTTGGTGATCGCCACGAAGTTCGCCGGCAACATGCACCCCGGCGACCCCAACGGCGGCGGCGCCGGGCGCAAGGCGATCATGCGCCAGCTCGACGCCTCGCTGACCCGCCTGGGCACCGACTACATCGACCTCTACTGGCAGCACTACTTCGACCAGCACACCCCGCTGGAAGAGACGCTCAGCACTCTCCAAGACCTCGTGACCGCGGGGAAGATCCGCTATTTCGGCCTGTCCGACACCCCGGCGTGGGCCGTGGCCCGGATGGCGACCATCGCCGAGCTGCGCGGCTGGGCTTCGCCGGCCGCGATCCAGGTCGAGTACTCGCTGCTGGAACGGACCTCCGAGGGCGAACTGTTCGGGGCCGCCCGCGAACTGGGCCTCGGCGTGGCGGCCTGGAGCCCGCTCGCGGGAGGCGTCCTGTCGGGCAAGCACACCCGGGAGAACCAGAGTCCGGCCGGATCATGTCGCGCGGCATTGCCGGACACCCGGGCGAAGCTCACCGACCGCACCTTCGACCTGCTGGACCTGCTGCGGCAGATCGCCCACGAGCAGCACGTCCCGGTCTCCGCCGTCGCCCTCGCCTGGCTCGGCCACCGGCCGGAGGTGACCGCGCCGGTCATCGGCTGCCGCACCGTCGAACAACTGGAGGACAACCTCGCCTCGCTGACCGTCAGCCTGTCCGAGGCCCAGCTGACGGAACTGGACGCGCTGACAGCGCCGGAACTTCCCTTCCCCATCGGCTTCCTGCGGACCAGCGGGGTCGACCTGGCGCAGGGCGGGACGACGATCAACGGGGTTCCGTCGCGGTCGTGGCAGCCGGGGTGACCCGCGCTCGTCAACCACTTGGTGGCGGGGAATCTCTGGGTCCGGGAACTCGGTCTGGGCCGCACGATCGAGGAGGTCGGGAAAAGCCTCGACG